>CAIKMY010000101.1 GCA_903828635.1 uncultured Acidobacteriota bacterium | reverse complement strand
TCCTTATTCCTTAGTCCTTATTACAGGAGGCTTCAATGATCCGACTGCTGATCTGCGCTCTGCTGATGCTTCTCCTGCCTGAGGGGAAGATTGTGGCTCAAATCTCGCAGTTACCAAACGAGCCGGCGACGGTTCAGCAGTTGAACCTGCATCTGCGTCGCTCGGTTGGGCGCAATCTGACCGAGGCTGACCTTGCGATCTGGATCGAGCGGGTCGGCATCGATTTTGATCCGACTCCCGAGGTTATCAAGCGGCTGCGTGCCAATGGAGCCCACCAGCACCTGATCAACACTATCAGGCGACAGGGAGACAAGCTGGTCGAGGCGGCCGGCAAGGTCGTGCCTATCGGCCCTCAGGCACGAGACCCCTTTCTGGAGGAGAGCCGCACTGCCGTCCGCGACTATCTTGATGAGCTTCCTGACTTCATCTGTAACCAGGTCGTCGAGCGTTACTTCGATTTCGAGGCTCGTGGCGCCTGGGACAAGGCCGATACTCTCACCTATGAGCTGACCTATAACCGCAAGCGGGAGAGCTACAGGCCAATCAACAGCGTCGGCCGACCGGTGACTCGCCCGTTGGAGCAGACCGGCGGTGCCTATTCAACCGGCGACTTTGCCTCCGGGCTGGCCTCGCTCTTTGATCCTGAGACCCGCACTCTCTTCAAACCGGCCGGGCGTGACCTGCTCGGCAATCATCAGACGCGGCTCTATGATTTTACCGTTGCCCGCGAATTCTCGAAACTCTCGGTCACCGCTGAGGGCTCGACGACGATTATTGTCGGCTACAGCGGAACCATCTGTGTTGATGAGGAGAGCAAACGTGTGCTGCGCATCGATCAGGCCGTCGATGGTCTGCCAGCCGGTTATCCGGTGACCAACTCAGAGAGTTCGGTCGATTACGACAATGTCAGACTCCGTGGAATTGACGTCGATTTCCTCCTGCCGATCAGGGCCGAATTTATTATCGCTGATCGGCGCCAGCGCCGCTACTTTCGCAATCTGCTCTATTTCAAGTTTTATCGTAAGTTTGAGACCGACATCAAGATTGTTGATGAGACTCCCAAGCCACCCGAGCGTAATTAGTCAGGATCGCGTCGAAAGAACATGACATATTCGTGTCTGAAGATATAGAACCCTCCGGCGAGTGAGCGATAGCGCCACATCCTTTCGAGGTTACGTTTGGCGCGGTTGCCCTGCATGTCTTTGACGACAATGCTCTTGAGCGAGAAGCCACGCTGCATCACCTGCTGCATGCACTGGAACCCGAGTGGCGTCCAGACGCCCTTTTCGTAGATATCACCAATGACCAGTACGAGATAGCGTTCAGGAGGCAGAAACTGTGTTACCAGATCGACGACGAGGCCGAACCGCGAGATAAACTCCTCGGTAGTGGTACAGTTGGAGAGATCCTCTGGTGAGTCAGAGAAGCGGATGATTGAGTGGTAAGGTGGATGGAGGATGGCGAGATGGGCGTGGTCACTGCCGATAGTGTTGAGTGCGCGGCGGATTTTGACACCTGACGGGCCGACGCAGGTACTATCGGCGGCGAGCGCTGTCGTCGTGATATTGTGAGGATTCTGCTCGGCAGTGATGCGCTCGCGGGTTGTTTTGAGCACTGCAGGCTGCAATTCGAGCCCGATACCGTGCCTGCCGAGTCGCCGGCATTCGATCAGCGTTGTCCCTGATCCGAGGAACGGATCGAGCACCACCTCGCCTGCCTTCGTGTAGCGCCTCATCGCCTGATAGGGGATCTGCGGAACGAAGTTGCCATGGTAATCGGCGGTGTGGACCCCGGAGCGATCACGCTCCGGGATCAGCCAGAGCGAGTCAGTGAGGATATCGTCGTACTCGCGCCAGCGGTCGAGGTCAAGATCGTTGATTGAGGATCTCTTTCTTTTCATCTCACGTGCCATCTCATTTGGGAAGAACCTCTCTCACCTTTGGCGGCGAACAACCATTGTTCGCGGGATCCCCTGGAGGTCATCGAGCAGCCGCGGAGACTCCCATATCTCCGGGGAGACGATGGCGGTGACTGCCGCAGCCTGACCATAGCCAAGTTCGCAGATGAAGAAGCCTCCGGGTTCAAGCCGCGAGGCCGTTTCAATGAGGAGCCGACGATAGAATGAGAGCCCGTCAGCAAAGTCGGTGAGAGCGGTCAGTGGCTCCCACTCACGCACCTCGCGCTGTAAACCGGCGATCTCGGCAGCCGCGATATATGGCGGATTCGAGACGATGATCGCCGCCAGCGGCCTCTCGATGATTGCTGTCAGCAGGTCGCTGGCGACGAACTTGATGCGCTCTTCGAGTCCGTTACGCCGTGCGTTGCGGCTGGCAACTTCCAGTGCTGCCGGCGAGAGATCGATGGCGATGACACGCGCCCGTGGGATCTCACGGGCAATGGTCACCGCAAGGCATCCCGATCCCGTGCCAACATCGATGATCGTCGGCGCCGGCCAGTCTTCGCGGCTGGCAATCCTGATCGCCTCTTCGACGATCAGTTCCGTCTCCGGTCGGGGAATGAGAACTGCCGGCCCGACCTCGAAATCGAGACCAAAGAACTCCTGGCGGCCAATGATGTATTGCAGCGGTTCGCCGGCAGCCCGACGCTCGATCAGCAGGCGATACCGGTGGTGCGCCTCGTCGTCCAATGGTTCACGGTAATTGATGATCAGCCAGGTGCGATCCCGGCCAAGGGACTCCGCAAGCAGTGTCTGGGCGTCGAGCAGATCGTTGGCTATTGCGGCTCGACGCAGCAGCTCCGCTCCCTCCCGGAGTGCCGTCGCAATGGTCAGGGATTCGGACATGGCACTATGCGGTGGCCGCCTGCCGCTCGGTCTCCTGCTTGAGCTTCTCCGCCTGGTAGTGGGTCACGACCGCATCGATCATGCTGTCGAGCGCACCCTCCATGATCTGATCGAGTTGGTGGAGCGTCAGACCAATGCGGTGATCGGTGACGCGATTCTCCTTGAAATTGTAGGTGCGAATCTTCTCAGAGCGGTCGCCTGAGCCGACCTGCGAGCGCCGTTCCGCCGAGATTGCGTCCTGCTGCTTCTGCTGCTCCAGCTCGAGCAGTCGCGAACGCAGGATGCGCATCGCCTTCTCCCGGTTCTTGATCTGTGATTTTTCGTCCTGCATCGAGACGACCAGCCCGGTGGGGAGGTGCGTCAGTCGTACCGCCGAATAGGTGGTGTTGACCGACTGGCCGCCAGGGCCGGATGAGCAGAAAGTATCGACACGGATATCCCTGGTGTCGACCTTCACATCGACCTCCTCTGCCTCCGGAAGGACTGCCACCGTTATTGCCGAGGTATGAATCCGCCCGCTTGCCTCTGTCTGTGGCACTCGCTGTACCCGATGTACTCCCGACTCGTATTTCAGCTTCGAGTAGACCCTCGTCCCTTCAATGATTGCCTCGCCCTTCTGAATACCCCCGAGACCTGTCTCCGAGACATCGGCAATCTGGAAGCGCCATCCCTGCTTCTCGGCATAGCGCGCATACATGCGCAAAACCTCGGCAGCAAAGAGACATGCCTCTTCTCCACCCGTACCAGCCCGCACCTCGAGGATGACGTTCTTCTCGTCGTTCGGATCTTTCGGCAGGAGGAGGATCTTCAACTCCTCCTCGACGCTCGTTCGACGCTCCTCCGCTTCCTCGATCTCGGCCATTGCCAGCTCGCGCATCTCCTCGTCTGTGCTATCGCGAACCAGCTCACGCGCACCCTCGATGTCACGATCCAGTTTCTTCAACTCGCGATACTTTTCAACCACCGGCTCAAGATCGCGATGCTGCTTGGCCACCTTGCTGTAGCGTGACTGGTCAGCGATGACCTCCGGATCCATCATCTGGCCCGTCAGGTCTTCGTAAGTCTTCTCGATTGCTTCGAGTTTGTCGAACATGTCGTTCTCCCGAATCAGGCGCCCGAATCAGGCGATTGTTGATGGTGCCGTGACCCTGGGAGCCCCGTTCCAGGCTTCGGCAGGCTCTAGTTTCAGCGATTCGCTGAGCGCATAAATCGCCACTTCCAGCTGGTCATCAGATGGTTCACGCGTCGTCACGTTCTGCAACCAGATCCCCGGCAGGGTCATCAGCCTGAATATCGGGCTCGTCTCCTTCCTGCCAGCCGCGCGGATCACCTCGTAGGAGATACCAGCGATCAGCGGGACCAGGGCAATTCTCGTCAGCAGGTTGAGCGGGAGTGAGTCGAACCTGACGATCGAAAAGAGAACGATCGAGACCAGCATGACCACCATCAGAAAGCTGGTGCCGCAGCGCGGGTGCTGGCGTGGATGGCGCCTCGCATTGGCAACGGTCAGTTCCTCTCCTGCCTCCCACGTGAAGACCGTTTTGTGCTCCGCCCCGTGATATTCGAAAACACGTCGGATGTCCTGCAGCTTCGAGAATCCCCAGATCATCGTGATGAAAAAGATCATGCGGATCAGCCCGTCGACAAGGTTGAATCCCACCGACGGGCGCACCGGCCGCAGATGGATCCGCAGCCAGTCGATCAACACGCCAATTTTCGATGCCGCACCGGCCGCCTCACCTCCGGTGGCCGCGCTCTCCGTGCCAGCCCAGCCGAGCCAGATAAAGATAATGTTGGTCAGCAGCAGCGGTAATACGATGAAGAGCGTGATATTGAAAAAGAGGGCGAAGGCGATCGATCCCGCAGCCGTCGCTCCTCCCGCCCCTTTGCCCTTATCGCCGGCCGACTCCGCCTCTTCCTCAAAGGCGACTGTCGCCGAGAAGTTGAGTGCCCGGATGCCAAGCGCCATCGAGTGGATAAGAATCGCACCACCGCGAAGAACCGGCAGCTTGAGCAGCGGATGTCGCTCCCCCATTTTCGGCAGCCTCTCCGCTTGTGAGACGATCGTTCCGTCCGGTCTCCTCACCGCCACCGCATAAGAGTTTGGCGCGCGCATCATCACTCCCTCGATCACCGCCTGCCCGCCAACTATGATCTCTTTCTCGTTCATTGATTCGCGCCTCCCCGATCCCATAAACACTAAAGCCATAAAGACTAAAGCCACAAGACCGGAGCGGGAAGATGGCTTCTCCCTGCGGCATTGTGGCTTGCGGTACTGATGCTTTAAAGATGATTGCGGCGTCGGACGCAGGTCATCGATCTGCTGCCATTGGTCACCACCAACGGTTGCGAAGCAGGAGATGTTGCCGCATTATCTTCGACTCTCGCCATGCCCGACTCTTGTTGTTAAGAAACGATCGAAGAAGCGACCGAAGAAACGATCGAAAACAGTACCCGGATGATCCGGCAAAGCCCGAGGGTGGATCGCAGATGATCGAAAGCGGTCCTCAGGCGGTAGTCTTCTCGTTCCTTTTGCCGTATTTCTTCTGGAATCGCTCGACGCGGCCGGCAGTATCGATCAGCTTCTGTTTGCCGGTATAAAACGGATGGCAGCTCGAACAGATTTCGACGTTGATCTCTTTCTTTGTTGAACGGGTGGTCCAGCTGGCACCGCAGGCGCAGACGACCTGGCAGAGGTCATAATTGGGATGAATCTTGTCTTTCACGGTTGGTTTCTCCTCAGAAAACACTTCTCTGGCAAATTGGCAGGATAGCTGAAGGGTCGTCAGGGTGTCAAGGTGGGGGCTGCGGCCGTGAGCGGGCCGGAGTGACACTTGTCGTGTCAGCGGTAACGAGAGTAAGATGAAGCGGTGGTTGGCTCATCGCCGACAATCATCCGGGAACATATTTGCGGGAGGAGCATGGCTGTCACACCGCAGGAGGCTGTCATCGATCAGCAGTCATCCAAATCGGAACACATCACATTGGGGCACGGCCCGCTGCAATCGTCACGAATCAGGGAGGTGTTTCGACGTCGGCTGTTGCTGTTTGACAGGGTGATCAGGATGATCGTCGGGCTGACGTTGTTGTCTGTCGGTGTTTTCGGACAGCCGGGCGGGCAGCCGGGCGGGCAGCCAGGGACACTGTCGACACTGACCGAGAGCCAGTTGCGAGAGAGGCAGAGGAGTGATCCGGGGCGATTTGCACGGGAGAATGGTGATTACCTGCTGGGGCGGATGGCTGAGCGGCGTGGTGATGTGCGGGAGGCGCGTCGGCTTTATGGTGAGGTAGTCGGCCGCGGCTCGATACTGGCGGGATACGCGCTCTGGCGGCTGGCGGAGCTGGCACGATTGTCGGGAGAGTCTGAAGAAGAGCAGTCTCTGCTGTCGCGGCTGCTGGGTGAGTATCCGGGACATCTGCGTCGTCAGCGGGTGGTTCAGCGGCTGAGTGACAGCTACCTCAGATCACGGCAATATGAGAAGGTGATCGAGACGCTGCGCCGGTTTGGCGGGCCGCGTCGCGAGTCACTGGTGAGGCTCGGCGAAGCACAGTTGGCGCTGCGACTGGCTGATGGGGCAAGGGGGATGTTTGAGGCGGTGCTTGCCGGCGGCAGTACTGACGATTCGTCGCTGCGGGCGGTGCGCGGGCTGGATCTGATCGATGCCGATTCAAAGAGGATGGTGGCGCTGACCGAGGCTGATCGGCTGCGTCGTGCGCGAATTTACCAGTTCAATCGTTGCTTTGCCGAGGCTCGTCCCCACTGGCAGGCGCTGATTCGGGATTTTCCCGGGAGCGAGGCTCGTCCCGAGGCGCTTTTTCAGCTGGGGCGCGGCTGCTTTCTCGAGGATCGATGGGCTGAAGCGATTCAATGGTACACCCGTGTTGCCGACGAGTTTCCCGCGACCGATCCTGGTGAGCAGGGCTTTTATTATGTTGGTCACTGCTATCAGGGCCAGGGGAATGCTGATCGCGCAGTCGCCCGCTACGAGGAATTTCTCAAGTCCTACCCCGGCAGCAGCCTTGCGGGATATGCCCATCTCAACGCGATTGATACTTTGCGCACCGCCGGAAGGTTCAATGAGGCGCTTGACTGGGCCGCGCGGCTGATCGAGAGCCGGAAGGAGCCCTTCTTTGTGGTCACCGGCATCTTCAGCCGTGCGCGAATCAGGATCTCGCGCGGGGATCATCGTCAGGCACTGGCGGAGCTTGATCAGCTTCGCGGTCGCTCGCTCAATGTTCGCGGGATCAGCGCGACGACCAATGCTGCCGAGGTGGCCTACCTGCGCTCTCTCTGTCTGGAGCGGCTCGGGCGATACGCTGAGGCCCTTGACGGGTTGCTGGCGCTTGGTGAGAGTCGTAATGGCAGTGAGGGCTATTACGGCAGACGGGCGACGTTGCGTTTGCGCGAGCTGGAGAAGCAGCGCGAGACACAGCGACTGACGGTCGAGCGGCGCGATCGTTTTCTGGCAGCGGCCCGGGCCGCCTCGCGTCGTGGTGATGCGGCCGCGGCAAAGTCGGCAGCCGGACAGTCGCTCCGTTTTGCGCTTGACAGAACGACACGCAACGAGATGCTGACGATTCTGCGGCGTGCCTACGGGCAATTGCGCGGCTATCAGCTTCCGACGCTGCTCATCGCTCCGGTTTCGCGTGGCACCATCGCCGGAGAGTTGCTCGCTCTTGGCCTCGATGACGAAGGGGCGCCGGAACTGGCAGCCGCCGGTGCCGATCCGGCAACCGTCGCTTTCCATTGCGCGCGTGGCAACTGTGCCGATCTTACTCTTAAATTCGGAGATCCGATCCTCAATTCGCTCCCGGCCGATTATCGTCCCGAACTGCTGCCCGGCGACTGGGCGCGAATCTTCTATCCACGCCCCTTTGGCGAGATTCTCGTGCGTGAGGCCTCATCACGCAAGGTCGATCCGTTGCTGCTCCTCTCACTTGCCCGCCAGGAGAGTGCTTTTCGCGCGAATGCCCTCAGCAGCGCGGCGGCCCGCGGTCTCTTCCAGTTCATCGCCCCGACGGCAACCCTCATCGCCGGTGAGTTGAAGCTCGACGACTTCGACCTCGACGACCTCTTCGAACCTGAAACCGCAATCCGCCTTGCTGCCCGCTATGTCGCCAACCTTCACGATGAATTTGTCGAGCCGGAGATGATTGCTGCCGCCTACAATGGCAGCGAGGCCTCCGTTCGCCGATGGATCGACCGCTCCCGCACTCGTGATCTCAATGGAAACAGCCGAAACCGCAATACCTCACTGATTCGTGACGATTCCGGTGAGCCGTGCTCCGATGGTGCCTGTTCCGATCTGGATCATTTTGTCATTGAAATCCTCAAGCGCGAGACCAAGGACTATGTTTTCAAGGTGATCAACCACTACCACGCCTATCGTGCTACCAGATAGTCCCGCCGCCCTCGATCCACATAAACAGAAACAGCCGGCCTTGGAACACCTCTCTGATTGGTGACGATGACAGCGGGTCGTCGTCCAATGTTGTGTGTTCCGCTTTTGTGACTATTGACAGCCATTCCCGAGAGTGATAAAAGCATCACACTTTCTTCTGGTCAGGTAATCGGTTGGCGCTCTTTTCCTGAAAGCGTCTTTTCATTTTCCTGTCGGGATCTCTGACAGCGTTCATATCCTGGCAGCCTGACTTTATATCTTTGTATAAAGATTAGAAGTATAAAGATTAGAAGTATACAGATTAGAAGTATACAGATTAGAATGATCCTGATTGGCATTGTTCTGACAGGCACTACTCTGAGAAGACAGAGACATCTGATCTGACACTCACAACTCATAGCTGGCGGATGATGGCTGTCTTTTTCTGCTTTTGTAACATTGTACTTTTATTCAATTGAGACTGGCAGTTGGCCCCGGACAGGCGTTCGGGACCTTAGTCGTACCCAACACAACCAATGAGTGGAGATTGAGATGAAGTTGCGAACATGGTCAATTCTGACCACCTTGATGCTGATCATGCTGCCGGCGCCGGCATATGCGCAGTTCAGCGGGGCAATCGAAGGCATTGCCCAGGATGAGAACCGATCGGTGATCACCAATGCGACGATCAGGCTGGTCAGCCAGCAGACAGGAGCGACGCAGGAGATCAAGACGAACGAATCGGGTTATTACAAGTTTTCCAGTCTGGCACCGGGCGAATACGAAGTGAGCATTGACGCCTCGGGATTTCAGCGCAAATCGATCAGAGTGGCGCTGAACACGCGGCAGACGCTCGACGTCGGTTTCACGCTCGAGGTCAGGAAGACGGAGGAGACGGTTCAGGTGACGGCGGAGGCGCCGATCCTCAACACCTCGGAGACGAGGCAGGAACTGACTCTCAAGCAGTCAAAGGTCCGTGACCTGCCACTACTCAACAACAGTATCTTCGCGCTGATTTCGCTGGCACCCGGAGTCACGGGAACCAACGGTGCATCGGACAACTTCAACCCGGAGTATTTCGCCGGAGCGAGCGCCAACGGACGTTCATCAGCCGGCAACACCTACAATGTCGATGGTCTGAGCGTCACCAGTAATATTACTTATGGTACATCCAATCTCGGGCTCAATCCGGAGGCGGTGGCCGAGGTGACGATCGAGACCAACACCTTCAAGGCGGAGCAGGGAATTGGCAGCTCGATGGTCATTTCCTACACTACCAAATCGGGATCGAACCAGTTTCATGGTGCCGGGAATTACTGGTACACGGATCAGGACATGCGCGCACGGACCAGCCTGCCGTATGTGGCCAGGTACGCGCCATTTGCCCGTCAGAATGTCAGTGGAGCCTTTGGTGGCCCGATCATTCGCAACAAGACCTTCTTCTTCGGGGCGGTTGAGGTGCTGCGGTCGAAAGACTCGCTGACGAGTGTCGAGACCTATGAAGCGCCGGAGTTCGTCGCCTGGTCGCGTCAGAACTTCCCCAACTCGGTTGGAACAAAGTTTCTCAACGACCTGCCGATTGACGGGCCGGTACAGACCAACATTCTGCGTCGGGCGAGCGATGTGCTCGGTGCGAGCAACTGCGGCACGGCGGCCTTCGCCAACATCCCCTGCACGTTGCCGATGGTGGTTCAGGGTACCTGGAGCCGCTCGCCGTACAGGAACGGCCTGCAGTATAGCGTGCGCATCGATCAGAACCTTCGCGGCGGAAACGATCGGATCTACGGCAGCTACGTCCGCACCGAATCAGAGAATGCCAACTTCCTCAATCGGCCGAAGCAGAACAGCACCAGCAATCGTTATGTCAATGCCTTCCAGGTGAGCTGGGTACATACCTTCAGCCCGACGCTGCTCAATGAATTCGGAGTATCGGGCAACAAGGTCTATGGTGAGAACAATATCGGCGCGCCTTTCCGCATCCCCTCGACGACGATTACCGGCAGCACGGGTATCGGCGTCGGCGGTGGTGGTCCGTTCATTCAGCACAACTACAATTGGCGCAACGTGGTTACCTGGGTCAAGGGGAGCCACGCGCTCAAGTTTGGAGGGACGGTCTACACCGGCGACGATTTTGCGATCTTCAACCCGTCGAATGCGAGGCCGAGTTTCACCTTCCTCAACCTGCTCGATCTGGTGCGTGATCAGCCCTTCTCGGGCAGCCTTGGAGCCTATGATCCGAAGACGGGACAGCCACGTGATTATCAGTTTGGCGCGGCGCTCAACACGATCAGTGGGTTCGTGCAGGACGAGTGGAAGGCGAGGCCGAATCTCTCGCTGACGCTCAGCCTGCGCTGGGATGATTTCGGCAATCCGACGCCGATCAAGAATTTCATCTACACCAACATGTATCTTGCCTCGGGAAACACGGTTGACCAGCAGATTACCGAGGCAGTGATTCGTGTCGTCGACAAGCCGTTCAAGGGCCGGATCAATAAGAATTTCAGCCCGCGACTCGGCTATGCCTGGTCGCCGCGCGGTAACAGCCGGATG
Organism: uncultured Acidobacteriota bacterium; assembly: GCA_903828635.1. GTDB lineage: Bacteria > Acidobacteriota > Blastocatellia > RBC074 > RBC074 > CAIOZW01. Next base: position 3,111 of record CAIKMY010000101.1, on the reverse strand, counting down.
AGCATTCGCGGAGGGATTGGTCTTTATTATGACTGGATCACGCTGGGAGAGACGGTTGACCGGATGAACATCAACCCGCCCAATTTTCTCTTCCCATCGATGGGTGTCAACCTGCCGCTCAAGCCGATTCCATATCAGCCGGGGACGAGTGACACCTTCCCCTTCGGTTTTCCACGGCCGGCGCTGACCGCTTCGACACTCGATGCGCGCGGTGGTATCGTTGGGTTGCAGACCAATGTTGGCGGCGTCGATCCGACTCTGCGGCCGCCGAAGACGCTCAACTACCTTGTCGGCGTCGAGCGTGAGATCTGGGGGCGAACGGTGGTTGGCATCAACTACAGCGGCTCACGCACCTGGGATTCGATCGTTGGGACTGACTACAACCGTTTTGCCGGAGACCTGCTGGATGCGAGGCTCAACCGCCTCAACCAGAGCTTCGGGGTCATGACCTATGTCTTCAATTTCAACAAATCAACCTATAACGCGATGATTGCCTCGATCCGCAAGGATTTCGGCTCGCGTGGAACGGTGCAGGGGTCCTACACGCTGAGCCGTGTCACCGACCTTTATCAGGGCGGTTCGCGTTCGGTCGGCTTCGAGTCAGCGCCGGATCCGCGTCAGCTTGGTGAGCGGCCGGCAGATGCCGGATTCGATTATCGCCACCGTATCAGCACCTCCGGCGTCTACCGTTTGCCAACACCGTTTGTTAAAAACGCGCTGGCCAAGGGTGTGCTTGGCGGCTGGGAGCTGGGGATGACCGGCATTGCCCAGAGTGGTGCGCCGTTTACCGTGACCAACAACGCGCCCTTCAACCCCGTTCGCGATTCATCGGGCAAGGTCACCGGTCTCAATCCAAACAGCGGTGACTTCAATGCCGATGGCTTCAACTATGATTTCCCGAATCAGGTTGCCAATCTCACGCGCAAGTTCGCGCGCGGCAGTTTTCTCGGCTCCAATTCGGGGCGAGCGCTCTACACGCTCGACCAGTTCCCGGTGCCGACGATCGGCACTCAGGGGAATGGTCAGCGCTCATATTTCCGGCAGCAGGGCTTCCTCGGGGTCAACATGAGCCTGATCAAGAACAATCGGCTGCCATTCCTTGGTGAGGCCGGCAATCTTCAGCTCAAGTTTGAGTTCTTCAACGTGATCAACCGCGTCAACCTTGGTGGCGTGGTCAACCAGTTGAACAACTTCAACTTCGGGAAGATAGTCAGCCAGGGCGACCCTCGCGTCGTCCAGGTCGGGGCACGTATCGCGTTCTAACGCATTACAGCAATTGAGCCGGCAGCCGACGCGTGATGACGATGTCGGCTGCCGATTCTGATTTCAACCTCGTGGCGCCATCGGATGTGCAGGCAGTATGCATCCGATGGTGCTATATTTGTTCTATGCGCAGATTATTACCGTTGATGCTGATGCTGGTGGCGACTGGTCTGGTCAGGGCGCAGAGCTTCGAGGAGGTGCGCGACCTGATTCGGCGTGGTGCCTTCGATCAGGCGCTGAAGCTGTGTGACGCCAGTCTGAGGAAGCAGCCACGTGATTATCGTCTCGAAGCTCTGAAGGGGATTGCCCTGCAGGGATTGTCGCGTGACCAGGAGAGCCTGGCAGCTTTCCGGCGAGCGCTGGTGCTCAAGCCCGATTTTCTGCCGGCGTTGCAGGGGGCGGCAGAGCTTGAATATCGGTTGCGGGATCCGCGCTGTCGGCAGCGGCTTGAGGCATTGTTACGGATCAGGCCCGATCCGGTAGTCCATGCCATGCTCGGGGCACTCGCTTTCGAGGAGAGCGATTGTGCGGCATCGTTGAGGCATTACGACGCTGCCGGTGAGGCGGCGAATGATCCGCTGATCAGGTGGCAGAGAGCGGGTTGTAGTTTTCAGCTTGAGCAATGGGAGCGGGCGGAGACTCTTTTTGCCGGATTGCTGGCGGTGCGGGATGATGATCGTCTGCGCCACAATCTTGGTCTGACGCAGTTTCGGGCAAAGAGGTACCGTGAGGCCATTGCGACTCTTGTCCCGCTGGCGGAGCGGCCGCTTCCGGATCCCGATTCGGTCAGCCTGCTGGCGGCGACTCACGACGCGCTCAGGGAGTTGCCGGAGGCCTTCGAGGTTCTCAAGCGGGCAATCAATCGCCGTCCCGACTCCGAGCGGCTCTATGCTGAACTGGCCAATCTTTGTCTGGAGCGCAGCGCGGTCGAGCTTGGGATTGAGGTGCTCGAGGTTGGGCTCCGCAATAATCCTGCTTCCGCACGCATCCAGACGATGCTCGGCGTTCTCCACGCACGGTCGGGAAGGATGGATCTCGCCGAGTCGGCATTTCGGCAGGCCGGAAACCTCGGCCCGGAGAAAGCTTTTGGGCGCGTCGGGCTTGCCGTGGCCATGATGGAGATGGGGGCCGTCGACGAGGCGATCACGCAGCTTCGCGAACAGGCAAAGCTCTCTCCTGACGATCGGCAGGTTGGGCTGACCCTCGCCCAGGCCTTGTTGCAGAAGGACAGCAGCACGGCTGAACTGGGCGAAGCACGCCGGATACTTCACCGGCTGACTACTGCCGAGCCAAAAAATGCGCGTGCCTGGTCGCTGCTCGGCAAACTCAGTCTCCGCCTCAAGCAGATCAACTCTGCTCTGCAGGCTCTCGAAACGGCGATCAGTCTTGACCCGTCCGACAGGAACTCGACCTACCAGTTGATGACCGTCTACCGCAAACAGGGCAGACTGAAGGAGGCCTCCGCACTTCAGACGAGGGTTGCCCGCCTTCTTGACGAGGAGCGCGAGGCCGATGTCGAGAACGCCAGGTATCGTCTCATTCGGGCGCCGGAGTCGAGACCGGGAAAGTAGACATCAGTCTGCATACCAGAGATCAGGCCAATATGATGGTGATGAAAAAGATGAAGTGGGGATCCGTATTGAATACTGTCCTTTTCTCACTGTGACTGGGAAGGGTCCTCCCTACGGCTTTAAGCTTGAATGGTCACCCAAAACCAGGACAGCAAAGCTCAAATTGCTGGGAAGCCCTGGAGATCATACCGGTCAGTCTGATTTTGATACTCCTGAACCCTGGACGCCGCTGAGTAAGGCCCTTTGGGAGCCGGGCCAAGATGAGAATGCGCCAGAG
>CAIKMY010000100.1 GCA_903828635.1 uncultured Acidobacteriota bacterium | reverse complement strand
TGGCTACCGGACGATTGGTCCCAATTCCTGGTCACTCGAATACAAGATCAACAATCAGGCATGGTACGTCAATTACAGCGTTGACAGCACCGGGAAGTATACCTTCGAATTTGTCGATCCCGCCGGAGCAAAGAGAACGGAGATTTATACAAGGAGGGGCGTCTCGACCGGCGTCTCGGCGGCGAGCTACACCGGGGGGATGATGGCGACCGAGAGCATCGTCTCGATCTTCGGGGCGGGAATGGCATCAGCGACGCGCAGCGCGACGGTGACACCGCTGCCAACGGATCTTGGAGGCACGGTCGTCAGGCTGATCGACAGTGCCGGTGCCTCGCTGCCCGTGCCGCTCTTCTTTGTCTCACCAACGCAGATCAACTGTCAGATTCCGCCGGGAGCCAGCCCAGGAAAGGCAACGCTGACGATCGGGCTCAATGGTGCACTGGCCGGCTTTGGTGACGTGACCATTGACACGACCGCGCCCGGGTTATTCACGGCGGATGCCAGCGGGCAGGGCTATCCGGCGGCAACGATCTACCGTTACCGCGGGAGCAGCCTTGTCGGCACCGAGCCGGTGACCCACTTCGATACGGCAACCAGCAAGGTCGTCGCCTCCCCGATCGATTTCGGATCAGAGTCGGATACACTCTTTCTCGTACTCTTCGGCACCGGGATACGCTACCGAAGCGGTCTCAACACTGTTACGGCGACGATTGGCGGAACCGATGCGCAAGTGCTCTACGCTGGCGCTCAGGGGAGCTTTGTCGGACTCGATCAGGTCAATCTGCGGTTGCCGTCATCACTGCGCGGACGATCCGGGGATGTCGATGTCACGCTGATGGTCAACGGCAAAACTGCCAACACGGTCAAAGTCAACCTCAAGGGAGGCAGCACAATCCCGGCGGTGACCTGGTCGATGCTCAAGCTGCCGGATACGGGGCAGACCGGGCATTATGGGACAATCTTTGGCGAAGACTCCGATTATCTGATTAACGTCCCGGCGCTGCGGAACAATGGTGACGGCAGCCTGACTGATAACATCACCGGGCTGCAATGGCAGCAGGGTGACGGTGGGGAGATGACATGGGACGGGGCGCGCAGCTACTGTGATTCGCTGGTGCTCGCCGGGCGTGATGACTGGCGGCTGCCGCGGATGCACGAATCGTTCAGCATTCTCAATCACAACGTCGTCAACCCGGCGACCGATGCCAGCTTCAGCAAAACCGGCGCGGAATACTGGTGGACAGCGGAGCCGCGCGCCGATGATGCGACGCGAGCCTGGGCGACCAATTCCGGTGGCGGAGCCGGCCCCCACCCAAAGAGCGAAACGGTCTCGGCGGGTGGCACAAAGAAATTTCAGGCACGGTGTGTGCGCGACGCCACTCCCGGACTCAGCCTGACGGAGATCTTTCGCGACAATCTCAATGGCACGGTGACCGATGCCAGGACCAGTCTGACCTGGCAGCAGGCAGAGGTTGCCGACAAGGCCTGGGATGAGGCAATCAGGTACTGCGAGGACCTTGTTCTCGCCGGGGCAAGTGATTGGAGACTGCCCAACATCAGGGAGATGGTCTCGCTCGTCGATTCGTCGCGTGTCAGGCCCTCGATCAATACGACGGCCTTTCCCAATGCCCCGCTGGCGCTCTTCTGGTCGTCGACGACACTGGTTAACCAGACCACGCGTTCGTGGACGGTGGATTATACCCTCGGAATTTCCAGTTACAACACCAAGACTGACAAGCTGCGTCTGCGCTGTGTCAGGGGAGGATCCTGAATGAGTCTGACCTCGATTGGGTCGTGGCTGGCGGTGGCGGTTGTCTTCATGGCACTGCTGACTGCCGGTCAGGTGTCGACAAGGTTTGATGGGAATATCGTGCTGGGTCGGCCAACCGATCGCTCGGTGGTCGTCAATCTGCTCTTCACGACGGATCAGGATTCACTCTACATCGAATACGGCGACCGGCCAGGCGAGCTGACCAGGCAGACGCCGATCCGTCAGGGCATCAAAGCGAAGACGGCCTTTGAGGAGACGATCGCGGGGCTTGAACCCAATCGGCGCTACTATTACCGGGTGAGGTTCCGCGGCACCGGGCAGAGCAGCTATGGCGCCAGCTCAGAGTACACTTTTCACACACAGCGCGCCCGTGGCAGCGAATTCCTCTTCACCCTGGTTGCCGACTCGCACCTCTTTACGACTCAGCACTGCGATCCGGAGAGGTATGCGCTGGCATTGAAGAATGCGCTGGCCGACAACCCCGATTTCCACATCGATCTTGGTGATACTTTCCGCACTGATACGCTGACGAAGGATCCCACCGAGACGACCTTCCAGATGGTGCTCGATCGCCAGATCGCCCATCGCCCTTATTTTGGCCTGCTGACCCACTCGGCGCCTCTCTTTCTGGTGCAGGGCAATCACGATTCCGAGTATCTCTATTACACCAAGGCCGAGTCGGGAGTGAATCCGAACCTGCCTTACTGGTCGACCAATGCGCGACTGGCCCTCTTTCCCAATCCCCGTCCGGACAGTTTTTACAGCGGAGACCAGACGGTCTATCAGGGCGTTGACGGCGGGCTGAGGGAGAGCTACTACGCCTGGGAGTGGGGAGATGCGTTATTTGTCGCGCTCGATCCCTACTGGGAGATGCCGGGGCGTGGTGGCTTCAACTGGGATCCGGTTCATGGCGACAAGCAGTACCAGTGGTTCCGCGAGACCCTGCGCAAGAGCACGGCGAAATATAAATTTGTCTTTGAGCATCACCTGCACGGGCAGACGCGCGGCGGGATCGAGGTTGCTCCGTACTATGAGTGGGGAGGTCGGGACAAGAAGGGCACGGCCACCCTCGCGCAGAAGCGTCCGGGATGGGACAAGTCGTTCCATGATCTGCTGGCGGAAAACAATGTCTCGGTCTACTTTCAGGGGCACGATCACCTCTTCGCCAAGGGCTCCTACAATGGCGTGACCTATGTCTCGGTGCCAATGCCTGCCGCAGGGCCGGATCCGGCCAACCCTGACTATTTCCCTGGCAATGTGACTGATGGCAATTACGACGCCTATCCCGAGAGCCTCGTGCTGCCAAACTCGGGACACGTCAGGGTGAAGGTCGGGCCTGGCGGGGTCAAGGTCGAATACGTGTCGGTAAAACTGCCGCGTGACCGGGGGACGAATCGTGCCGTGGCCTTCTCTTGCACTGTTGGTGCCAGTGGGGCAGCAGTAGTCTCCGGGGCCAATTTTGGCGATGTCGGAGCGCCGCCCGAGTCGATCCTCTCGCTCTTTGGTGACGGTCTGGCGGGCTCGAGCGGGCCGACTGTTGTCAAAATGAGGGACAGCCGCGGTGTTGAGCGTGAAGCGCGGGTGCTTTATGCCTCACCGTCGCAGGTCAACTTTGTGACGCCGGCGGGGATGGCTGACGGGCCGGCGCAGGTGGTGGTCGAATATGCCGGAAAACAGGCAGGCTCGGCTGACTCCCGGGTCGAGCAGGTTGCCCCGGCCCTCTTCACCTCTAATGGCAACGGGCTGGGAGCGCCGGCGGCACTGGCCATCAGGATTGCCGCCGACGGCTCGCAGAAGATTGAGCCGGTCTTCAGGTGTGGCACGCAGGCGGGAAGCTGCGAACCGGCGCCACTCGACCTTGGCCCCGAAGGTGAACAGCTTTACCTTGCCCTCTTCGGCACCGGAATCCGCCAGCGAGCGTCACTTGACGAAGTCTCTCTGCGGATTGGTGGAACTCCTGTGGACGTTCAATTCGCCGGAGCGCAGGGCCAATACCTCGGGCTCGATCAGATCAACGTCAAACTCCCGCGCAGTCTGGCGGGGCGGGGTGACGTCTCGCTGATATTCAGTGTCTCTGGTCGATCGTCATCACCGGTAACCCTCAATTTCAAATAGGATCATCGATCCGCTCAGCGAGGCCTGATTGAAGAGCAGGAATCCATTGCGCCTGGTATTCACCGTTGGGGTCGTGTTGCTGACCGCCGGCTTCCAGCCGGTTCCGGAACATCGCACTGATGTCCCCGTCCATCCATGGGATCTGATCCTTGCCCGGCCGACGGATGGATCGATCGCTGCCAGCCTGCTGGCTTACAAGGACTCCGATGCCTGGATCGAGTACGGAATCACCAGCGGCAACTATCCCTTCAAAACGACCCCGAGGCCGTTCACTGCCGGAGAGCCGGCGACGATCGATATCACCGGGCTGCTGGCTGGCACTCGCTACTACTACCGCCTGCGCATTCGTGATCGTGGCGTGACCGACTACACCGCCAGTGAGGAGTACAGCTTCACCACCGCGCGTTCGCCCGGCTCGACCTTTGTCTTCACGATGCAGGCTGACTCTCACCTCGACGAGAATACCGACCCGGCAATCTATGCGAGGGCTCTCGAAAACATGCGTGCCGACCGACCCGACTTCATCGTCGATCTCGGCGACACCTTCATGACCGACAAATATACCGCCTACAAGGATGCGCAGAAGCAGTACATCGCCCAGCGATACTATTTTGGAATCGCCGGAGTCTCATCCCCGTGGGTGCTGGCACTCGGCAATCACGACGGTGAACAGGGGCGCTACCTCAACGGCACGGCCGATAACATGACTATCTGGTCGAATCGCCTGAGAAAGTCCCACTTCCCCAATCCGGTACCGGGGCAGCAGGGAGATTTTTACAGCGGCAACACATCGCCCGATCCAATTGGCGGCCCGCGAGAGAACTACTTTGCCTGGATCTGGGGAGACGCGCATTTCATCGTGCTCGATCCCTTCTGGGAGACCAAACGCACCGGCCAGTCGGACGGCTGGGTCTGGACGCTTGGATCAGCGCAGTACCAGTGGCTCAAGCGGACGCTGGAAACGAGTCCCGCACGCTACAAGTTTGTCTTCCTTCACCACCTTGTCGGCGGCAAGGACAATTCACAGCGCGGTGGCGTCGAGGCGGCAAAGTTCTTTGAATGGGGCGGTTTCAATCTGAGCAACGTCTATGAGTTCACCCAGAAGCGGCCCGGCTGGGAGATGCCCATCCACCAGCTGCTGGTACGTCATCGCGTCTCAGCCGTCTTTCACGGACACGATCATCTCTACGTCAAGCAGGATCTCGACGGCATCGTCTACCAGGAGGTGCCGCAACCTGGCTATCCGCGATTCAACCAGGCCAATAGCGCCGTCGATTATGGCTATGTCAGCGGCGTCCTGCTGGGCAGTCCCGGCCACCTGCGTGTGACCGTCGGGCCTGACAAGGCGAGAGTCGACCTCGTTCGACCAGTGTTGCCACGCGACGAGACGGCGACAAAAAAGAATCAGGAGATCGGCCATAGTTACGAGATCAGGGCAATGTCGCCAGTGGCTACCGTTTCAGCGGCAAGCTACGGTGGCGGAGGCATGGCGGCGGAGAGTATCGTCGCTGCCTTTGGAACCGGCCTGGCAACAACCACCAAAGCCGCATCTTCCCTGCCCCTCCCGACCGAAATCGATGGAACACGTCTCCTCCTGCGCGACAGTGGCAACAATGAACGCCCGGCTCCACTCTTCTTCGTCTCCCCCGGACAGATCAACTATCAGGTTCCTCCCGGGACGATTGCCGGCCCGGCAACCCTGACCGTCACGCTTGCCGGCCAGCCCACTGGCGGTGGAGTGATCGATGTTCGCCCGGTCTCACCCGCAATCTTCACTGCCGATGCCTCCGGTAAGGGGTTTCCCGCCGGCACCCTGCTCCGCTATCGTGGTGAACAGCAGGTCGCCGCCGACCCCCTCACCTTGTACGATGCCGCACTCAATAAAACGATCGCCCGCCCGATCGATCTCGGCCCGGAGGGCGACATCGCCTATCTTGTCCTCTTCGGTACCGGCATTCGCTTTCGTGCCAGCCTCGGTAATGCCACCGCCACCATTGGCGGTACCCCCGCCGAAATCGTCTACGCCGGCCCCCAGGGTACCTTTGTCGGTCTCGATCAGATCAACATCAGAATCCCTCGCTCCCTCGCCGGTCGTGGCGAGCTCGACCTCCTGCTCCGCTTTGATGGCGCTCCTGCCAACCCGGTAAAATTGCTCTTCTGATCCTGATGTCTGGACACTTTTGTAAATATGCGTGTCGGCACAAGTTACGACTTGTGAGATCATGTTTCAGCCATGAATACATTGATCGAACCGACACGCAGACTATATCAGAGATCTGCTGCCTTGGGCACATGGTCACCAGATCAAGGCGATCGCCACCTTTGTCATCGCGATCATTGAAAAACAGACCGGCAACCAAACCCTTGGCAACCAGGAAGCAGCCGTCAAACGATTGTCCCGGCTCCTTCATAATGATCGGTTGAAGCCCACACGCCTGGCGACTTGGATCTGTCGGCAGGTCCTTCGTAAGATCCCCAGCTCAGGCAAAGTCCGGCTCTCCATCGACTGGACCACCGAGGATACTCAGCCTCTCCTCGTGATCTCACTGATCATCGGCCATCGGGCCACGCCCATCCACTGGCATGCCTATGATCAGTCGGTGCTCAAAGGGCGAATGAAACGCTACGAAAAAGCCGTCGTCTGAAACGCGTTCA
>CAIKMY010000099.1 GCA_903828635.1 uncultured Acidobacteriota bacterium | reverse complement strand
TCGATGATGTGAGCCTCGATCTTTGTCACCTGATCGTCGCTGACGGTGGGGCGGCGGCCGATGTTGGTGACGCTGCGACGCCAGACACCATCAATCAGGCAGAGCGTGATATAGACGCCTTCGGCCGGAATGACACGGTTATGAACATCGAGGTTGGCAGTCGGATAGAGCAGTCGCGAGCCGAGCCCCTGCCCGCGCATGACGATCCCCTCAACACCATAGGCGCGGCCAAGCATCCGCCGCGCAAGGTTGACCCTCCCGGCCTTGAGCAGGTGCCTGACCACGGTTGAACTGATGCGGTGACCGCGTAACTGCACTTCCGGCACCTCCGCCGCGACAAAGCCGTGAATGAGGCTCTGCTCCTGCAACAGTTCAATATTCCCCCGGCGCTGATGGCCGAAGGCAAAGCCCTTGCCAAGATAGACCTCGCGCACCGCCAGTGAATCGACAAGAATCCGCCTGATAAACTCTTCCGCCGCGAGTGCCGCCATTGCGGCATTGAAATCGAGAACGACGACCTGCTCAATCCCAAGCAGGCGCAGCCCCTCCATCTTCTGTGTGAATGTTTGCAGCAGCGTTGGCGCACTCTCCGGTCGCAGCACCTGCCGCGGATGCGGATCAAAGGTGACCAGAGTCGGCACCGCGCCGATCGCCCGCCCCCGCTCAACGACCTTCCTGACGATCTCCTGATGGCCGAGATGCAGCCCGTCGAAGACCCCGAGGGTCGCCACCGTCGGTCGCGCCACCTCTTCCATCATGTTTCCGCGAATGATCTTCATCTGATGAATATGATCGATGTCCCTGGAGACCCACATTATGAGAGATCCACTACCCGGCCCGGCTCAACCTTTACCCGCAAACCATCCCACGCCATGGCGACCCCCTCCGGCAGGTGAGCACTGGCAGTGGCGTGATGAAAATCGTGTCCCATGTGGGTCAATAACGACTGCTGCGGTTTCAGCCGCTCGATGTAACTGAGTGTCTTTTCGAGATGCAGATGGGTCGGATGCGGCTTATAGCGCAGGGCATCGATGATCAGCAGATCGAGGCCTTCGAGCAGGGCAAGGGACGATTCCGGGATCTCATTGCAATCAGTGATGAAGGCCATCTCCGACCGGCCGTCAGAGAAGCGATAGCCGGTCACTTCAAAATTGCCGTGAATCACTGGAAACGGAGTAACGCTCAGCCCGATCACCTCGAAGGGAGCATCGATCTGCCGGGAGTCGATCTGCGGCAGTCCGCCACCACTGTAGCCCGGTCCTGCGTCAAAGACATAATGGAAAATACGCCGCACCTGACGCCACGTCACCTCACTGGCATAAACGGGCAGTGGCCCGTAGCGAAAATTGAGTGGGCGAATATCATCGAGTCCGAGAATGTGATCGGCGTGAGCGTGAGTCAGCAGGAGCGCATCGAGCCGATCGATCCGCTCACGCAGCATTTGCTGGCGAAAATCGACGGAGATGTCGATCACCAGCCGCCCTGCACCATTCTCGATCGTGAGGCCGGTGCGCGTCCGCCGGTCGCGCGG
>CAIKMY010000098.1 GCA_903828635.1 uncultured Acidobacteriota bacterium | reverse complement strand
CCATTTTGTCCATATCGTCCATTTTGTCCATAGTCCATAGTCCATATCGTCCATTCCCACTTGACAATAATCGCCTAATCATCCATCATCCAACACTTCTTACTTTGTGATATGTTCTTTTCATTTTTGTCATCGAGTAGAGGCGCGGTTTTCATCAGTACCTGCCGAGAGGGCGCGAAAGGCCCGGCGACCGGCAGCGAAAGGGAGAGACCGCCGAAGTACCGCGAGCGCTTCGACGCTATGCGGGCTGACTGTCGGGGCTAAATCCCCGAGGTTGTCATCGCTGTTGCAGTGGTGGAGTGCTCTCGTGACCCGCAGTCATCATCGACCTGAGACACTCGTCGAATCTGGGGTTTGCAGAGATTCCGCTGCAGACCCCTTTTCTATTTTGGGCGAGTAAATAAATGCTGGTCATGAAATTTGGCGGAACGTCGGTGGAGGATGCCACGGCGATTCGCCGACTGATGGGAATCATTGATCGATATCTTCCACAACCGCTGGTTGTTGTTGTCTCGGCAATGGGTAAGACGACCAATGGGCTGCTGGAAAGCGGGCGGCTGGCGGCCGCGGGGCTGATCACTGATGCGCGAGCCCGGCTTGGGACAATTGCCGCGCACCATTATGCGACTGCTGAAGAGCTGGCAGCGCCGACCGAGTGTCAGTCTCTGCGGGCTGATCTTGAGGCACGGTTCGGCACAATCGACAAGCTGCTCGAAGAGATTGCCGGAGACGGCCAGTTGACGTCGCGTCGCCTCGATGCCCTTGCTGCCAATGGCGAGTTGCTCTCCTCGGCGATCGTTGCTGCCGCCTTTCGCGGTCGCGGAGTGGCCGGGCGCTGGGTCGATATTCGTCCGGCAATGCGCACCAACGACGACTTTACGCGTGCGGCAATCAATTTTGAAGAGACGGATCCCCGCCTTCGTGATCTGTTCACCGCCGCACTGTCGGGTGGCGGTCTGCCGGTAACCCAGGGCTTCATTGGTTCGACGTCCGGGGGGATGACGACGACGATTGGTCGTGGCGGATCCGACTATTCGGCGGCGATCATTGGTGCCGCGCTCGGTGTCGATGAGATTCAGATCTGGACTGATGTCGATGGCATCCTCAGCACCGACCCTCGCATCGTTCCCGGTGCCGTCAAGCTCAAAACCATCTCCTTCGCCGAGGCGGCTGAGTTGGCCTATTTTGGCGCGAAGGTGCTGCATCCGAGCACCCTGCTGCCAGCAATGGCGAGGGAGATCCCGGTGGTCGTCTGCAATTCGCGTCGCCCCGAGGTCAGGGGGACGACGATCGTTCGCCAGGCTCCCCCGTCGCGAGCACTGATCAAGGCCATTGCTTTCAAACGCGGCATCACCGTTGTCAATGTCAGCTCCGATCGGATGCTCATGGCCCACGGCTTTCTCGCTCGCCTCTTCTCGATCTTTGACAAGTACGAGACGGCGATCGACATGGTTGCGACCTCAGAGGTCAGCGTCTCGATGACCCTTGACGACACGCGCCACCTCGACCTGATTTTGCCGGAATTGCGGGCTCTTGGCGAGGTGACGGTCGATCGGGATCTTGCCCTCGTCTGCCTTGTCGGTGAGCAGCTCAAATATATCCCCGGCCTCGCTGCCAGCATCTTTGGCGCGATCCCCGGAATCAATGTCTCGATGATTTCACACGGTGCTTCGGCTATCAACCTCAGCTTTATCGTTGATGGTTCACGAGTCGAGGATGCGGTCCGGGCGCTTCACGACCGCTTCTTTGCCGATCCTGATGCCGAAACCTTCGAGGCGACAAGCTTCGCAGCCTCTGCCTGACTGGAGATAACGAATGAATATCGCCCTGGTCGGTTATGGCAAAATGGGTCGGATGATCGAGAATGCGGCGGGCTCCCGCGGTCATCAGGTCATTGCCCGCTTCGATATTGACAACAACCAGCACGGTAAGGGGCTCACCTGCGAGGCGCTTCGCGACGTTGATGTTGCCATTGAGTTCTCGACACCCGAGACGGCGCTCACCAATATCGGTCAGCTCATTGCCCATTCGATCCCGGTCGTCGCCGGCACCACCGGCTGGTATGACCATCTTGACGAGGTACGGAAGCTTGTCGCTCGCCACAATGGCGCCTTTGTCTACAGTCCCAATTTCTCGCTGGGCGTCAACCTCTTCTTCCGGATCGCCTCGGAGGCGGCGCGATTGATCGCTCCCTATGATCAGTATGATCCATTCCTGATCGAGAGCCATCATCGACAGAAGAAAGACGCGCCTTCGGGCACGGCACTCCGGCTGGCGGGGCTGTTGCGTGAATCGTATGGTGATCGCACACCGACCGTGCTCAGCGTTCGTGCCGGTCACTTTCCGGGTACTCACGAGGTCGGCTTCGACTCGCCGGCCGAGACGATAACTCTGACTCATACTGCGCGCAATCGCGAGGGGTTCGCGGATGGCGCTGTTCTCGCTGCCGAGAAACTGGTCGGTCGGCGCGGATTCTTTCAGTTCGCCGACCTGCTCTTCAGCAATGACGATTGAATCAAAGCATCACAATACAAGGAGCAAACAATGACCAACTCTGACCGATTGAGAGGCTGTGGCACGGCGATCGTGACCCCGTTCCTTGACAATGACACGATCGATGAGGCCGCACTGCGCCGCCTGATCGAATACCAGATCGAAGGTGGTATCGATTTTCTTGTCGCCTGTGGCACCACGGGTGAGAGTGTCACGATGACCGATGTCGAGCAGACGCATGTCATCGCGACTACTGTCAATGTTGCCGCTGGTCGCGTCCCGGTAGTCGCCGGTGCCGGCGGCTACAACACACGCGAGGTAATCGAGAAGATTCACCGCTATACCAGCCTTGGTGCTGATGCCATCCTGTCGGTCACGCCCTACTATAACAAGCCGACCCAGGAAGGGCTCTTCCAGCATTTTCGCGCCATTGCCGAGGTGAGCCGGCTGCCGATTATCCTTTACAACGTGCCGGGGCGCACCGGCTGTAACCTTGAGCCATCGACCGTTGCCCGCCTTGCCGAATTCGAACGCATTGTTGGTATCAAGGAGGCATCCGGAAACATCGCCCAGATTGCCGAGATTGCCTCGATCGTTGACAGTTCGTTTCGCATCTTCTCCGGAGATGATGGACTGATCCTGCCGGTGGCTGCGCTTGGCGGTATCGGGGTTATCTCGGTCGCCTCCAATCTGCTGCCTCGTGAGGTTACCGCGCTGACCCACCTCTGTGTTGAGGGGCACCTTGTTGAGGCGCGCAAGCTCAATCGACATCTGCTGCCGATCTTCAAGGCGATGTTCATCGAAAGCAACCCCATCCCCATCAAGGCTGCGCTGGCAATGGTCGGGCTGGTTGCCGAGTCTTACCGGCTGCCATTGACGCCGCTCAGTGAAGCTAATCGTGCGAGGCTGAAGGCGGTGCTCAATGATGCCGGCATTATCGCCAGCCTCGCTTCCGCTGCCTGATCGCGGTGGAATCCGCTGCCCGGGCAGTCAGTCGGCCTGACTGCCTCTTCTGGTTTCGAGGCGACGTACAACCCACAGCCCGAGCAGGGCAGTGGCTGTCAGCAAAAGGACCATCCGATTGGCCTCATCGAGGCGGCGGCTCTGCACGGCATCATAGATTGCCAGTGGCAGCGTCTGCGTCTGGCCGGGGATGTTGCCGGCAATCATCAGTGTCGCCCCAAACTCGCCGAGCGCCCGCGCCCCACCGAGGATGACGCCGGCGAGAATGCCACGACGTGCCAGTGGAATGGTGATGCGTCGGAAGACCTCCCATTCCGTCGAGCCGAGTGTTCGCGCCGCGTTCTCCAGTACCGGGTCGATCGATCTGATTGCGGCGCGTGATGACTGGACCATCAGCGGGATTCCGACCACGGTCGAGGCGATTGCCGCCCCCTGCCAGGTGAAGAGTATCTGCCAACCAAGCCATTCAATCAGCGGATTGGAACGCCCCAGTGCCAGCAGCAGATAGTAGCCGGTGACGCTCGGCGGCAAGACCAGCGGCAGGTTGATCAGTGTCTCGACCAGCATCCGCCCCCTGAATGGAACTCGCGCCAGCAGAAAGGCCAGCGCCAGCCCGATCGGTGCAATCGCCAGCATCGCCACGAGCGTGACCTGCAGCGAGATCCAGAATGCCGACCAGTTCATCTCTTCACTCTCCGCGATCATCTCCCCGGCGGCAGGAATCCATAGCGTCCGAGGATCGACCGCCCCGTGGGGCTCATGACAAAGTCGGCAAAGTGGAGCGCTGCCTCGCGATGTCTCGTTCTGGTGACCACTGCCAGTGCCTGATCAAGAGGTCGATGGAGCTCGGCCGGCACCAACACCCATCGGCCGACTCCCGGGCGACAGAGTGACAGCGCGACAATCGCCGCCTCGACATTGCCGGTCTCACCGTAATGCAACGCCTGGCGAACATTCTCTGCCGGCACCAGCCTTGGCGAAAGCTCTGCCAGGAGCCCCGCCGATTCGATTGCCTCGCGCGCCGCCATCCCGTAGGGAGCGTGCTCCGGGTTGGCAATTGCTATCCGCTTCACCCACGGCTGCCGCAGGTCTTCCAGCCGCTCGATCTTCGGCTCACCGCCATTCCGCGTCCAGATGACGATGCGTCCCAGCCCGTACAGCCGGCGGGTCTCCGGCAGCAGCCACCCCTTCCGTTCGAGATCCTCGACAAAGCCAAGATTGGCCGCAGCGAAGAGATCAACCGGCGCTCCCTGCTCGATCTGTCGCGCAAGCTGGCCGGTTGATCCAAAGTTGAAGCTGACCACAATCCCTGTCTCCGCCGTGAACCGCTGCCCAATCTCACCAAAGGCCTCTGTCAGATCGGCCGCCGCCGAGACTGTCAGCGATTCCTGTCCCTGCCTGCAGGATGACAATACTACCAGCCCGGCAAATAACGAGAGACCGACAAGCCAATGGCGCCGGCTGAACTGCCAGTTCACAGGCACGCCTCAAAGAGTCCCGCCATTCCCTGACCCCCGCCGACACACATTGTCACGATGCCATAGCGAGCTCGCCGCCGCTGCAACTCCAGCCCCAGCGCTCCGACCAGTCGTGATCCGGTCATCCCAAACGGATGCCCGATCGAGATCGAACCACCGTTGACATTGAGTTTCTCCTGCTCGATCCCCAGAAAGTCCCGACAATAGAGCACCTGCACCGCAAAGGCCTCATTCAGTTCCCAGAGATCGATGTCGCCCACCGTCAGACCATGACGCTTCAGCAGTTTGGGCACCGCATAAACCGGCCCGATACCCATCTCTTCAGGCGCACAGCCCGCCACCGCCAGCCCTCTGAAGATCATCAACGGTTTCAGCCCCAGCCGCTCCGCCTTCTCGCGTGACATCAGCAGGTTGACCGAGGCACCATCCGACAACTGCGATGAATTACCCGGAGTTACCGATCCCAGCCCGCTCGTCTGATCAAAGTAGGGCTTCAGCGCCAATAATCCTTCCAGTGTTGTCTCCGGTCGGTTGCACTCATCCCGCTCAAGCAGATACTCCTCTTCACCGGCTTTCTCGCCCGTCTTCTTGTCGAGTATCGCCCTGATCACCTGCATCGGCGCGATCTCGTCGACATATCGACCCTCGGCCTGTGCCCGTGCTGTTCGCTGCTGGCTCGATAGCGAATAGGTATCCTGTGCCTCGCGCGTCACTCCGTACCTCTTCGCCACCACCTCCGCTGTATCCCCCATCACCATGTAGATTCCAGGATAGTGCTCCTTCACCCACGGATGTGGCGAGCGATCTGGCGTCAGCATGGTGATGCTCTCCACCCCTCCGCCAATGGCCACCTCAGCACCCTCATTGATGATCTGCCACGCGGCCATGGCTACCGATTGCAACCCCGAAGAGCAGAATCTGTTGACCGTCGTCCCGGCAACACTTACCGGCAAACCAGCGAGCAGCGCTGCGACCCGCGCGATATTCATCCCCTGCACACCACTCGGGTTGCCACAGCCGATGATGACGTCTTCAATCTCTCCAGGATCGAGCTGTGGTGCTTTCTGCAATACTGCCCTGATGCAGTGGGCAATCTGATCCTCCGGCCGCGTCATGTTCAGCGAACCTCTGAACGATTTTGCCAGCGCGGTGCGCGCTGTCGCAACGACTACTGCTTCCTGAATTGGCATAGTGTGATGTTCATTCCTTTCTTGAAAACAGAAGATGAGGTCAATTGTCGGCTGTTTCTGTGCGGGCTGACGTGTTCACATCCTTCCATCAATTCCAACTAACCAGTCCGCGTGAGATTACCAACTGCAAGCCGCCACAGAGCAGAATTATCAATACGGGGTTGAGCCTTGCCCGCAACATCAGCAGGAATGAGAGGGCCGCCACTCCATAGCTCTCCGGTGATCCGAGACCCGACCTCGCAAGGCTGACTCCGGCAGCGGCCAGCATCCCAACGACGGCGGGTGCAACTCCGCTCAGAAATGCCTGTACCTGAAAACTGGTGCGAAAGCGATCGATTGAACTCCCGGCAATGACCGTCATCACGAAAGACGGGAGAAAAGCCGAGAGAGTCGCGACGATCGCTCCGACCACACCCGCCACCTTGTACCCGATAAAGGTCGCCGTGATCAGCACCGGCCCCGGGGTAATCTGCCCAAAGGCCATTCCGTCCGCGAAGGTTCGGTGATCCATCCAGCGATGGATATCACAAACATCCTGCTCGATCTGCGGAATCATGACGTAGCCACCGCCAAAGGTAATGCTCCCGACCCTCAGAAAGATGGTCGCCAGTTGCCAGACAGCAATCGTCTTTGCCACGAGTGGCCAGGCCATCATCGGAAGAACGGGCAGCAGCGAAAGCGGGGCAATGCTCCGCAGCTTGCTCGTCACTCCCCGTTTGTCCGCCCGCGGCAGTGGAGGTTGCCGATGCTCCTCCTCCGTTTGTGGCGTCTCCGGCGGGCTCTCCTTCGTGCTTCCCTTTGCAGCCCGCCCAATACCTGTCTCGACCCGGAATTCGCCGGAAAGACGATCACCGTGATCGATCATCTCCGCCGCCTGCTGGCGTGCCTTCTGCTCTGCCGCGAGCACTCGTAATTGTGCCTGACGGTCTTTATGAACTCTCTGTCGCAGGCGTCGTCGCACACTTGAGGTGTAGAGCCTGACGACAATCCCCGTCATCCCTGCCAAAAGCACCACCTCGACCACTGTCGTCTGGGTGAAGATCAGCAGGAAGGCCACGGCCACTCCAAGTTCAAGGTGCCATTGCTGCTGCAACGCTGTCTTGCCCAGCCGCACCGTCGTCGCGGCGATCAGGCCCACCACCGCGGCATTGAAGCCCTGGAATATCCGCTCACCGTCAGGAATCTCCGCCAACTGTCCGTGCACCACCGTCAGCGCAATCATGATCAGAAATGATGGCAAAATGAAGCTGCCGAGAGAGACCAGCGCTCCGCGAATTCCGCCAAGCTTCAACCCGACATAGGAGATGGCATTGGCCGCATTCGCCCCCGGCAGACTCTGCGCCAGTGAGACGGCATCGAGAAACTCCTCGTCTGAGAGCCATCGCCGCTCCCTCACTACCTGACGCCTGATCTGTGAGATCACCGCAAGGCCACCACCAAAACCCGTTGCTCCAACCTTCAGAAATGTCTTTGCCAGCGCCCGCCATTCGGCCCTTGGCGCCTCCGGCACAAACTGCACCCCGAGCCATTCACGCACCTCGCTCGCCAGTCTGCCTGCCTGCCGCCTCAGCCCGGAAAGCCTGTTTTTACTCGTTACCTTGTCGGAGTTGCTCTTTGGCATAGGGTATCCCGCCACGGCAATGATACAATCATCCCATGAATAGACTCAGAATCGCTATTATCGGTGGTACCGGTGATCAGGGTAAAGGCCTTGCCCTGAGATGGGCACTCGCCGGGCATGAAATTTACATCGGTTCTCGTGATGAGGAGCGCGCGCGCGCCGCGGCTGCCGAGATGGAGGCATTGCTTGCCAAACAGCCTGCCGGTTCCGTCAGCCCCGGTTCGATCACCGGTGTCGGCAATGCAGCGGCCGCAGCCAGCTCATCGATCGTTGTCGTCACTGTCCCCTTCGCTGCGCAGATCAAAACTCTCAAGGATATCCGCGACTCACTCCAGTCGGGTGCGCTCCTTGTCGATGTTACCGTGCCGCTCGAACCGGCCGTCGGTGGCCGACCAACCCGGATGCTTGGCGTCTGGGCGGGGTCGGCCGCCGAACAATGCGCCGAGCTTGCACCCCCGGGGGTCACCGTCGCCGCTGCTTTTCATAACGTCGCCGCCAGCCTCCTCGCCGAGCTGGATCATCCGGTCGACTGCGATATTCTTGTTTGTGCCAATGACAAACCCGCCCGTGAGCGTGTCCGCCCTCTCGTCGAATCCATTCCCGGATGTCGCTGGCTTGATGGCGGCGTCCTTGCCAACTCCCGACTTGTCGAGTCCTGGACCGCCATGCTTATCGGTCTCAATATTCGCTACAAGGCGCATACCGGCCTGCGCATCACCGGAATTGACTGATAGCCCATGCCCCTCTCTCCATATATCGAGTTCTCGCGCCGCTCGTGGAGCAGTCTGCGCAATAATACGCCTCTTACCCTCACCGAAGAGGATCTCGCTCATCTGCGCGGCATCAATGAAGCAATATCCATGCGCGAGGTCGAGGAGATCTATCTCCCCCTTTCGCGATTACTCAACCTTTATGTCGGTGCCACCCAGAGCCTCCACGCTGCGACGAGGACATTTCTGGGCAATCAGGCTGACCGCGTACCCTATATTATCGGTATCGCCGGCAGCGTCGCTGTTGGAAAGAGCACCACTTCGCGACTTTTGCAGGCACTCCTCGCCCGATGGCCTGATCACCCGAGGGTTGACCTCGTCACCACCGACGGTTTTCTTTATCCCAACGACATTCTTGAAGCCCGGGGACTCCTCCATCGCAAGGGCTTTCCCGAGAGCTATGACCGCCGCCGCCTGCTCAATTTTGTCGCCGCCGTCAAAGCCGGTGAGCCTGAACTGGCTGTTCCCCTCTACTCTCACCTCACCTATGATGTCCTCCCGGACCGCGTTCAGGTTGTTCAACGCCCGGATATTATGATCGTTGAGGGACTCAACGTTCTGCAAACTCAGCCCGTCAGCAACGCTCGCTCCTCGCCGGTATTTGTCTCCGACTTCTTTGACTTCTCAATCTATGTCGATGCCGACTCACGCCATATTCGCGAATGGTATGTCGATCGCTTCTTCACTCTTCGCCGTACAGCTTTTCGCGACCCTGCTTCATATTTTCATCGTTACGCCAGCCTTGATGACCGCGAAGCTCGTGAAACCGCCATCTCCATCTGGGAGACCATCAATGGCGTCAATCTCCGTGAAAATATTCTGCCAACCCGCCACCGTGCCCGTCTCGTCCTTGAAAAGGGAGAAGACCACTCAGTTCGACGTGTCAGGCTCAGAAAACTTTAAGCACAGGCTCCCTCATCCTGCTCCGACCATACTTTCCATAGATCCGCGCCAGCAATCCCGGGCTGACACCTATCCAGTAGAGCATCTGCAGCAGCACCCAGAGGGCGAATGTCCTGAAGAACCGTCCATCGAAGCGTCGCGATGATGTCGTTGCTGCCGCCTTCAGCGTTACAAATTTGCCATGCTTCCTGAGGCGGCGGTAAAGATCGCAATCCTCAAAGAGCGGATAATCCCGATATCCGCCAACCGCGTCAAAATGCTCGCGCCTGACGAAGAATGCAGAGTCGCCATAACACATCCCGCCTTTTCGCAACAGCGGATAGAGTCTTGTCAACCACTTCGCCTCTCTGCTCTCACCATCAAATTGAAGACTGAAATTGCCTCCGATAATCGCCGGGTCACTCAGCTGCTCGTCAATTTTCTCCAATCCATCCACCGGCAGCCCCGTATCAGCGTGCAGAAAGATCAATACCTCACCGCTGCTCTCCCTTGCCCCCGCATTCATCTGACTTCCTCTTCCACGTCGCCCGTGTACGATGCCCCATCCCTCCGCTGTCGCCAGCTCTACTGTCCGATCCCTGCTCCCTCCGTCAACCAGAATGACCTCTGCCTCGTCTGCCCCTTCCACCTTTTCTCGCAGGTCGTGCGCCAGCTGACCTAATGCCACCTCCTCGTCAATCGCCGGAATGATGATCGTCTTGCCTCGTCTGCTCATTATCTGTATTTAATCTTGATGCGTCTGTGACTGTCCCATCGTCAGACCCCACTCTGCATTGGTAAAAGGGGTGGTGTGAATAAAAGTCTCTAATGTTATCGAAGCCACCTGCATATGTAGTTTCATATTGCCGGATTTGATAATAATTGAGAAGATCAGGAATGATTTTTTAGTCTCAGCCGGGTTATTAATTACCTGTCAATCGAGCGATCATACATTTAGTGAGGCT
>CAIKMY010000097.1 GCA_903828635.1 uncultured Acidobacteriota bacterium | reverse complement strand
GGGAAGGCTGATCAGAGGGTGGCGATAGATGTTTTATCTTCGGGATGATCCTGTTCCGACAGAAAATTGTCAATAGGGAATTACGTCCATTATGTCCATTATGTCCATTATGTCCATTATGTCTATTGTCCCTATCGTCCATACTGTCCATTCAGTCCATAGTCCATACTGTCCATACTGTCCCTTATTTCCATATCCCCCTCACTCATCATCGAGGGCATACTCTTTCAGCTCTTCAATCGACGCATATCTGAGAGTCGCCTCATGAGTAGCGGCAAGGCGGATCATTGGTGCCGCGCCGGCGTCATAGGCCTCTTTCCACCGTGCGGCGCAGAGGCACCAGCAATCACCGGGCTTGAGTCCGGGGAAGTTGAACGCCGGCATCGGAGTCGAGAGGTCATTGCCGGCAGCCTTGCTGAATTCGAGGAATTCCCGTGTCATTCGTGCGCAGACGGTATGCACGCCGGTATCGTTGGCACCGGTATCGCATTTGCCGTTGCGGTAGAAACCGGTCATCGGATCGGTCGAGCAGCCTTCAAGCTTGCCGCCAAGAACGTTCCGTGCTGCCGGTTTGTGGCCATTCCCATTTCCATTTCCATTTCCATTAAAGTAGTTCATACGTCTCGATTGCTCTGTAATGTGTTGGAGGAGTCTGATTAAAAGAGATTCGCACTACATTTGTTCCAAACAAAAGGATACGTGCACGGGTGAAGATGATCAAGTGACAGCTATCCGTGCGGCAATGCCGGCAAAGGTTGAATCATATCCCGACTCGCCATAATATCGCAGCCACAGACGACAAGATGGAGACTCGCTCTTCTTCAAAACGAAATTGATCGCTGAACATTATCATTAGACAGCGATAAGCAACACAGATGGGGGAACTGATGATCGACAGAAGGAATATGCTGAAAGGCACAGCGGCCGCGCTGACGACTTCGCTCTTTACCGGCAGGGTAAGGGGAGCCAATGCGCGGATTGCGGTGGCACACATTGGCCTTGGAGCCATGGGGTCGAGTAACCTCAACCATGCAATGAAGTTTCCGGATGAGGTGCAGCCGGTGGCAGTTTGTGATGTCTACAAGCCGACGTTGGACAAGGCGGTTGCCGCGGCGGCCAAAGGTGGCCACACGGTTAAAGCGGTCAGAGATTTCCGCGAGGTGCTCGCCGACAAATCGATCGATGCCGTCTGTGTTTCGACGCCCGATCACTGGCACGCCTACATGACGATTGAAGCCTGCAAGGCAGGCAAGGATGTCTTTGTTGAGAAGCCGGCTTCAGTCTACGTTGAAGAGGGGCGGCTGATGGTTGAGGCGGCACGCAAGTACAAGCGTGTTGTGCAGGCGGGGACGATGCAGCGATCGGGAGGCTACTTCCGCAAGGCGGCAGAGCTGGTAAAGAGCGGGATTCTCGGCGAGGTGACCTTCGTTCACACGTGGCAGTCGGGGATGGTCAAAAAGCAGGGTTGGGGGCGGCCGACAGATGGTCCGGTACCGGAGGGGCTCGACTGGGATCTGTGGCTCGGGCCGGCACGCAAGGTGCCTTTCAATCTCAACCGCTGGGGAGTCGGAGTGACCACCTTTCCGACGTTCAGATATTTCTGGGATTATGCCGGTGGGGCGATGACGGATTGGGGAGTCCACCTCATCGACCCGGCACACCAGTGCTTTGATGAGGTGATGCCGACGGCGATCTCGGCAATGGGCTCGAAATTTTACGTCGATGATAATACTGAGACGCCGGACAGCATGATGGCGACCTTCCATTATCCAAAGTTTTTGCTGACCTACGAGAGTCGCACCGCCAACCCGATGCCGATGTTTGGTCAGGGAGCGGCGACTTCGATTCACGGAACCGAGGCGACGCTGGTCGTTCGACGCGGCGGATGCTATCTCATCCCCAACAACAACTCGAAGGTCGAGGCTCTCACTTTTGAGAAGGACGCGGCGATGAATCCGATGAACGAGCCGCACTGGAAGAACTTCATCGACTGCATCAAATCACGTGAGAAGCCGACGAGTGATATCGAGACCTGCGTCCGCTCATCGACGGCCTGCATTCTTGCCAATCTTTCGATGCGCTATCAGACCCGGCTCGACTGGGATGAGAAGAATTGGACAGTGAAGCAGGAGAGTGTCAAGCCTTATCTCAAGCCGAAGTACCGGGCACCGTGGAAGCTGGAAGTATAGTCGGGTTGTCAACTGGCGGGGGATCGCGAATGGCTCGCATCACCGATCCTCCGCCGCCCGGGCAGATAAATGAATGTTATTTCAGTTTTACGGGTCTGCCGATCCAGCAGGCGGGAGGCTTGAGTCCGAGGATGGTGGCGATGGTCGCCGCGGTGTCGTAGGTGTTGACGGGTGAGGTAATTTCACCGGGGCGAATTCCAGGTCCGGTGATGATCCACGGGATCTCGATCTCGCCGCGACTGAGGCCTCCGTGGCGATCACCTTTGCCGCCGTGGTCGGCCGTGACCAGAAGATAAGTTGAGTTGGCCAGCCCGGTCCTTGTCAATTGCGCCTCAATATCGCCGATCAGCTTGTCGGCATCGAGGATGGCGGCATCATATTTGTCCGAGCCCCAGCCATGATTGTGGCCGGCATGGTCGACATCATCGAGGTGAATGAAGGTCAGTGTCGGTCTCCTCGCGGCGATGAACTTTCCGGCTTCAACGACTGCCTCTGCCGGGCTGCCGGCGTCGACGATCTGGTCAATCGCCTTTCTCTCAAAGAGATGCCCGAATCCATCCCAATCGTGAAAGATGCCGATGATGGCTCCGGGGTGCTGTTCGCGCAGCAGTCCGAAGATTGTCGGGAAGATATTGCCGCTGCCCTTGCAGATCGGGGTAATCTCGAATTTATCGGCACGCCACTCGTTTGAGGTCACTCCGTGCTGCACCGGACCAGCACCCATGATCATCGAGGCCCAGTTGGGCGCGCTGACCGTCGGGAGAACCGCCCGGGCCCCGAGCGTCCAGGCACCACGACTCATCATTCGTGACATGTTCGGCGGGTTGACCCTTCGGACCCCCTCCGCTCCCAGCCCATCGATACCAATAACGACGACACGACGCACCGCCGGTGCCGGAGGCTTCCCTCCGACACCGGACGGCAGAGTTACCAGAATCGTCAGCAGCAGGGCAATGCTGCGTCTTGCGGTGAGCATCCGGTTAGACCTTCGGCTCCCAGCCCTTCTCATACTCGCGTGACCAGAGCTTCATCGCCTCGGCATCACCGATGATGTGGCCGTTGACCGGATCCGTCTTCAGCGTGCGGCCGGTTCGCTGTGCGATGTTGCCGAGCTGTGCGAGCAGTGTGCTGTAGAAACCCTCACGGATCGGGGCGTTGAGTTTGGCTTTGCCGCGGATGGTGTCGATGAAATTGTCGGCGTGCGTGTCGCCGAGACCCGGGTCACCGCTGTTGGCAAGATCGGTGCGCCGCTCGGTCGTTACTTTCTTCACCGGCTTGTTGTTGAGGTCATAGATGGTGTAGCTGACGCCGCCATCGTAATCGAGTGTTCCCTTGTTGCCGAGGAAGATGATGCCATTGGCCTTGTAGCCCGGGGCGCCATAGGTGCTGGTCGAGCGGCCAAACCAGGTGATCCCCTTGCCCTGGCCGAATTCGAGCTGAATCTCCTGGGTGTCGGGGCACTCCCAGTCATCGAGACCGACATCGTGCCAGCGTCCACCAAACGAGGAGACTTTGGTTGGCAGCTTGACGTTCAGCGCCCAGCGTGCGACATCCAGCAGGTGCGTTCCGTTGTTGAGCGCCTCGCCCGTTCCCCAGTGCCAGAACCAGTGCCAGTTGTAGGGGTGGAGGTTGTCGCGAAAAGCAGTGCGCGGAGCCGGGCCTTGCCAAAGATCCCAGTTGAGCTCCGATGGTGGTGCCACCTTTTTGCCAAAACCGATCGGCGGACGGCGGCGCGAATAGAAGCAATTCGCAAGAAAGACGTTGCCGATTGCTCCCTCGTGCATCTCCTGGATCATCTGCTGCACGTTGCCGATTGAGCGTCGCTGATTGCCCATCTGCACGACGCGTTTGTACTTGTCGGCCGCCTCGACCAGCAACTCGCCCTCCCGCGGGTTATGGCTGCAGGGCTTCTCGACGTAGACATGCTTGCCCGCTTTGGCGGCGAGAATCGCCATCGGAGCATGCCAGTGATCCGGTGTCGCAACCAGCAGGGCATCGACCTCCTTGTCTTCGAGCACGCGGCGAAAATCGGTCTCAGTCTTTGGCGCCTTGCCGGTCTTGCTACGAGTAAACTCGGCCGCCGGGCCAAGGGAGCGCTGGTCGACGTCGATCACATACTTGATCTCGACTCCGGGAACGGCGGCAAACTTCTGGATCAGCTCCGGCCCGCGACCGCTGAAGCCGGGTGCGCCCATGCGCACGCCGGCAACCGCAATCACTACCTTGTCGGAGGCCGACTGCGCGGTTCCGCGTCCTGCCATTGTCAGAGTCGCGCCAGTGGCGATTGATGAGGTAACGAACTGGCGACGAGAGATTTGATTTTTCATCCCACAATTCCTTTCTTAATGCTTTCTGTCTGCTTACTGCTGAATCGTCTGTTTTAACAGAATCTGTCGCTACTTTTTGCTCTTCTGCTCGATCTTTGCCCAGGTATCCTTGAGTCCGATCGTTCGATTGAAAACCGGACGTCCCGGCTCCGAGTCGCGATCGACGCAGAAATAACCAAGCCGCTCAAACTGGTAGCGCGTACCCGGAACCGCTTCCCGGAGCCCCGGCTCGACCTTGCAGCCGCTCAGCACCTCAAGCGACTCCGGATTGAGGTTGGAGAGAAAGTCGCGACCCTCGGCGACGTCATCCGGATCCTCATTGCTGAAGAGGTTCGAATAGAGCCTGACCTCGGCATCAACGCTGTGCGCCGCCGAGACCCAGTGAATCGTCGATTTGACCTTGCGACCATCCGGCGCATTCCCGCCGCGAGTCTCCGGATCGTAGGTGCAGCGCAACTCGACTACCCGGCCATCCCCGTCCTTGATGACGTCACGGCAGGTGATGAAATAACCGTAGCGCAGTCGCACCTCGCGACCGGGAGCCAGCCGAAAGAACTGCTTCGGCGGATCTTCGCGGAAATCATCCTGCTCGATGTAGAGAACTTTCGAGAAGGGAAGACTCCTTGTTCCTGCCGCCGCATCCTCGGGGTTGTTGACCGCTTCGACCTCCTCGACGAGGTCGTCAGGGTAGTTTTCAATCACCACGCGCAGCGGGCGCAGCACCGCGTTGACCCGCAAAGCGTGACGATTGAGATCCTCGCGCAGGAAGTGCTCAAGGTATGAAAGCTGCGTCATTCCGTTGGTTCGTGACACCCCGATATTGGCGCAGAAATTACGGATCGCCTCCGGAGTGTAGCCGCGACGTCGCATCCCCGAGATCGTTGGCATCCGTGGGTCGTCCCAGCCGCTGACATGCCCCTCCTGCACCAGCCGCAGCAGCTTGCGCTTGCTCAGCAGCGTGTAGGTCAGGCTCAGCCGGTCGAATTCATACTGCTGCGAAGGAAAGATCCCCAACTGCTCGATGAACCAGTTGTAGAGCGGCCGATTGTTGTCAAACTCCAGCGTACAGATCGAATGGGTCACGCCCTCGATCGAATCCGACTGGCCGTGCGCGTAGTCGTACATCGGGTAGATGCACCACTCATCACCCGTTCGGTGATGCTCCATGTGCAGTATGCGGTACATGACCGGATCGCGAAAGTTGAGGTTGGGTGAGGCCATGTCGATCTTTGCCCGCAGGGTTCGCGATCCATCCGGGAACTCCCCCGCCTTCATTCGCTGGAAGAGGTCAAGGTTCTCCTCGACCGGGCGATAACGATAGGGGCTCTCGCGGCCGGGCTCGGTCAGCGTTCCGCGATATTCCCTGATCTCGTCGGCATTCAGATCGCAGACATAGGCTTTGCCCGCTTTGATCAACTGAATTGCCCATTCGTAAAGCTGCTGAAAATAGTCGGAAGCATAGTAAAGGCCATCCCACTGAAAGCCAAGCCACTGCACATCCTGCTTGATCGCCTCAACGTACTCCGTCTCCTCCTTCGAGGGGTTGGTGTCATCCAGCCGCAGGTTGCACTTGCCGCCAAATTCTGCCGCCAGCCCGAAATCGAGGCAGATCGCCTTGGCATGGCCAATGTGCAGGTAACCGTTAGGCTCCGGCGGAAAGCGTGTCTGCACCCGCCCGCCGTGCTTTCCTGACCTGATGTCTTCAATTATGATGTCGCGAATGAAATTTGAGCGCTCCGCGCCCTCGTCTGCAGCCGGGACCGGTGTGGATTCCAGCGAACTCATCGATTTTTGGTTTCTCCCTCTGAAAAGTTTATCGGTCAATCATCCAATCTTCCCTGTGATTATAAGGATAACCGACCTCTGCCGAAAGGGTAACGCCGGAATCGGCGCGCTTACTCCTCAGGAATGGCCTGAGCTCCGACAATTTTGAAGGTGAAAGCGTAGCGGCACGGTGCCTGATCCGGCCCGAGATCCGGCGTGGTAATCGTCAGCGTCTCTCCTTTGCGCGTCGCCTTGAGGTTGCCCGGATGGCCAAGCAGCGTCACTACGGGGTTGGCTGGTGTCTTGACACCACGCAGCACCAGTTCTTTACCCGGCCAGCCGACGGAGATCGCGTAAAGCGCATCCCGTTTGCGTGTGAAGAAGACCTGTTTGACCGCCTTCCCATCCCGCGGCTGCTGGCCGACCTCATCCATCAGGTTGTATTTAACCTTGAATTCGCCATACTCCTGAGTGGCGCGTTTGCCCACCGTCCACTGCGCCGCCCGGCCCGCGGTGCGCGTGCCATAAATGGCCTCACCGTTGACCCGCAGCCAGTCTCCCATCTCCAGTAACCGCTCCTCCATTAGTGGCGGGATCGTGCCGTCGCCATAAGGCCCGATGTCGAGCAGCAGATTCCCTCCGCGACTGACGAGGTCGATCAGTGTCAGAATGAACTCGCGCGCCGATTTGTAGTCATCCACTCGCTCGGCACGGTTAACCCCGTATGAATAGGCCATGCCGCGGCTCTCCTCCCACGGGTGGGAGCCATCCTTCAGTCCGGCGGCATACTCGGTTGTCCAGTATCCACCGTGTTTGTGGCGACTCTCCTTGCCCCAGCGGTCATTGATCACCACATCTTCCCGCGCCGGCGATTCGTTGAAGAGCCACGCCAGCAGCTCCTCGCTCCGCCAGTCCTTCGATGGCATATCCCATTCACCATCGCTGAAAATGATCGATGGGCGATAGCGCGTCACCACATCCTTGAACTGCGGAGTCATGTGCTCGCGCACATACCGCTCCCGGTCCGTCTTCCAAAGCGGATTGAACCATTCGTAAAGCGAATAATAAAAGCCGAACTTCAACCCCTCCGCTCGTGTCGCCTCCGCCAGCTCACCAAGCAGGTCCCGCTTCGGTCCAATCTCCATCGAGTTCCACGGACGTCCCCAGGTGCGGCTTGCCTCCGCACTCGGCCAGATGGCAAACCCGTCGTGATGCTTCGAGGTCGGCACCACATACTTCACCCCCGCCCGCCGGAAGAGGCTTGCCCACTGCTTTGCGTCATATAGCTCCGCCTTGAACATCGGTGCAAAGTCCATGTAGGTGAAGTTCTCACCGTAGGTTCGTCGGTGAAACTCGCGCCAGTCAGCCCACCGCGGACCGTCACTCATGATCCGGTTCCAGTACCACTCGGAATACTCGCCAACCTTGCCCCATCCGGGTACCGCGTAAACCCCCCAGTGGATGAAGACCCCGAACTTCGCGTCGAGAAACCATTCCGGCGTCGGTCTCTTGTCCAGGGATTCCCACCTCGGTTCATACTTTTGCACCTGTGCGTTGATCGTCACCGTAAGCATCAACCCCAGTATTAAGCCATGCAGAAGCTGTTTCATTTCACCTACCCTTGTTTTTCGTGTTGTTTCGCTGCCATTGTCCTGCCCGGACCATTTTCTCTGATTTTACCTCCATCAGGAAAACTCCCGAATCACTGACGACCCCTGCACCAATTTTACGCACTTGTCCTGATTCTGGCGAGTCCTGATATCCATGACTTCAGACAAATGCGGCTGCGCATGTCCAAAGTAACTGCGGCACAACCTGCCTTACCCTGCCTCTGTCCGTACAATACCCGATGGAGAGCCGGAATGATGACATAAGAAATGGTTGCCAGATCAACGTGGATTCCATTATCCTTCACCCGTCTCAACCGCTGAGTCCCCGGCAGAGCATCATTATCGGGTATGTATTATCAGGTATATTGATCAGATCAGTGTCCGCAAGACCGACTCCCGGTCAGTAAATGACCAGAGACTCGGAGCCAAGGCCTATGAGCAGCGTATTCATTTCATATAGTAGCAAGGATCGAAAGACTGCCATCAAAGTGAGAGATGCACTTAAGAAACATGGCATCACGGTAAGAATTGACATTGATGATTTGAAAGCTGGGCAGGATATCCTGGAATTCATCAAACAGTCCATCAGACAGACTCAATATACACTGATGATTGTCTCCAAAAACAGCCTCTCATCAGACTGGGTTTCCCGGGAAGCGATTACGACAATCTATGTCGAGCCGTTTATTGATGAAAAGAAATTTATCGGATGTTATCTCGACAAAACATTTTTTCCCGGCCCGAAAATTGACGCAGTTCTCGATGACATTCAAAAGAAGCTCGAAGAGAATGAGAATCAGATCAACTCTCGTCAACAAAGACGGCATGGGATAGATGATCTCGCTGCCAGGAAAACAAGGCTGGGTGACTCTTTGCACTATCTGCCACGACTCATTTGGCGACTTCAAAACACGAACACTTATGATATCCGTGCACGTAGCTTTGAAAGCAATATTGACAGGATTGCTCGTGAGATTAGTGGGGTCAAAGGTGATATATCAGAAAGTCGTCTGAGGGAATTGGACTACCTCAAGAGACTTCGTGAGGAGGAGATCAAAGATCAGACGAAATACACTCCGCTGGGTGGGGACGCGATGATCAAAGCCGTTTACGAGGACAAGCCATTTGAGAAGTTACGCATGAGAAAGAATCAGATGAGGCCCGAAGGACCGCGCCGCTTTGAGGATGCCGCCGGTGAGATACTGAAGTTGAAGCGTGCCGTAGTCCTTGGAGAACCCGGAGCCGGAAAGACAACGACACTCTGGAAGCTGGCGGGAGACCTGATCGACAAGGCGAAAGCGGACATCAGTCAGCCGCTGCCACTGCTGATTCGCCTTGGCAAGTGGACGGAAGAGGCGCAACCGCTCAATGACTTCCTCCCCGAGCAGCTTCAGGAGCTTGGTACCGAGTTTGAGCGACTGATGGAGGAGAATCGTGCTGTACTGCTGCTTGACGGGCTGAATGAACTGCCCGCCGGCCAGCGGAAGGAGAAGACCGGGCAGATCAGAAAACTGATCTGTAAGTGGCCGAAGGCGACGGTGATCATCTCCTGCCGGCAGTTGGATTACACCGAGAATGAGCTTGAGCTGGATCGTGTGGAGATCGTCCCGCTCGACGCGGTAAGGATCCGGCAGTTTGTGAGACGCTACCTTGGCCCTGACAAGGGAGAGACACTCTTCTGGCGCCTGGCGGGGAGTAAGGCTCGGGACACTTACAGCCGGTTTGTGGACAGCTTTGAAGGGAAGCTGCCCAACCCGGAGCAGGTATTCTGGAATGAGCCGACTCTGCCGGAAGGCATAACCTGGGGGTGGTGGAAGGATGATAATAGTTACTGGACTAACTGGTTACGAGACCGGGAGCATCCGTCAAGTCTGATGGTACTGGCCAGAAACCCGTTTATGCTGATGATGCTCTACACAGTCTACGATGATGAGAATGAACTGCCGGAGAATCGCGGAAAGCTGTTTGAACTCTTTGCCGAGACGCTCTTTGAGCGGGAGAAGGTGCCGGATGATCAGCAGAAGCCGCTGGCGGGAGGCCTTTCGGAGGTTGCCTTTGAGATGCAGATGCGCCGGACGAGCAGCAGCGAAGGAGATGCACTGACGGTGCTGCCGCGAAGTGCGGTAGTGGAGATCCTTGGAGAACGACTGCATAAACTGGCCCAGAGCGCGAGTATCCTCAGTCCTGGTGAGCAGGTGAGGTTTACGCATCAACTGCTGCAGGAATACTTTGCGGCCAGGAAGCTGGAGCAGAAGATCAGATCTGAACAACTGAGAGCTGAGGATCTGTGGCCGGCAGAAAAGTGGTGGGAGAGGAATAACTGGGAAGAGACGACGATATTGCTGGCAGGGATAAACAGCGATGACTGTTCGTGGGTAGTCGATTGGACAGCTGAGGCCAACCCTGAAGTGGCCGCGATGTGTATCAAGCGTAGCGGGGCATTTTGCCCTGACGGCAAATTGAAGCAGATGCAGGAGAGATGGATCCCGCGTCTGACAGACCAGAAAAGAGATCCGGATCCGCGGGCGCGGGCGGCCGTCGGGCGCGCCTTGGGGATAACCATGCTCGATAATCGTCGCGGAGTGGGAACTCGGAAGGTTGGAGGAGTGGATCTGCCCGACATCGAGTGGATCGAGATTCCGGAGGGAGAGTTCCGGTATGGCCACGAGGACGAGAGTGATAATCCGCCACAAAAGCTGCGGCTGGATGGGTTTCGGATCAGCCGCTATCCGGTAACAAACAGGCAGTTTCAG
>CAIKMY010000096.1 GCA_903828635.1 uncultured Acidobacteriota bacterium | reverse complement strand
GGCGCTGTAGTTCCGGTCGCTCCCAGGCAAGCAGAATCACCAGCGAAACAACGCTGATCGCCACCGCCAGCGGACTCATGCTGAAGACCGCACGCACAATGTCAAGCAGTGTATTGCTGCCACCATCGCGCGTCAGGAAGAAATCGAAATCTCCCTCGTAATCCTCGTCACGCCCCAGAGCATGCGGGATCTGCTTGAGGATGATCACCACACCGATCGCCGCCAGCATCCCCTTGATCACCGCATTCGGCACATAGTTGCCGAAAATGCCCGCCTGCAAAAAACCGATGATGATCTGCATGACGCCGGCAATCGCCACCGAGAGCAGAAATACCCGAAAAGATCCAAGATTCTGAATCGAGGTCGCGACAATCACCGCAAGGCCGGCGGCCGGGCCGCTGACGCTCAGTTCCGATCCCGAGAGCAGGCCGATGACGATCCCGCCAATGATGCCGGCAATCAGCCCGGAGAAGAGCGGAGCCCCCGAAGCAAGCGCAATTCCCAGACATAGAGGCAGGGCAACAAGAAAGACAACCAGTCCCGCCGGCAGATCGTGTTTCAGATTCTGTCCGATCCCGGGCTGTAGCTCGCTGGTCACGGCTTCTGTCATGGATTCCTGTGTCATGGATTCCCATTCATCATTGAGGATCGACGTCGGAACCCCCTGTATTGAAGACACACTTATCCCAGGGCTGGACGCTGATCAGATTGTCAAAAAAGCCGTGAAGACGATATCAGATCATCTCCACGGCCTGTCTCAAAGGCTCAACCGGTCAGGCGACCCGGCGCAACTTGACGACACGTCCGATAGCCATCCACTCCTCGACGTAAAGATTGCCCTTGCTGTCCCAGGTCACACCATGAGGGGCAATGAACTGGCCGTCCAGCCATTCGGCAGCCGGCACTTTGTTGGTCGCTCGCTTCTTCGGATCGACATTGTCACCGAGGTGGGTCACCAGTTTATTGTCACGATCAAGGATCGTCAGGCGGCCGGCAAGATCGCCGATGACGATATCGGTGCCGCGCTGCGCCAGCGTTGCCGGCAGGCGCAACAGGTCACCGGCGACTCCGTCGAGAGTCCGCAGGTGTTTACCCTCGAGGCTGAACCACTGCAATCGATGATTGGCCCGATCGGTCACCAGCACCATCGGTGTCTTGCTCCGGGTATCGACCAGGATCGCGTGCGGCGTATTGAACTTGCCATCCTCGGTTCCCTTCCCACCCCACGAATTGACGTACTCACCCCTGGCGCTGTAATGGTGAACAAAGTTCTTGCCGTAGCCATCCGTGACGTAAAACTCCCCGGACGGGGCGAAGGAGATGCCGGTCGGCTTGAACTCTTCCTTCTTTGTGTAGACACCCGAGGCCTCGGGATAGCCCTTTGCCCAGACGACATCACCATTGAGTGTCAGCTTGGCAAACTCACTGCGTGCCAGATTGGTGAGGTAGATGAACTCCTCTCGCCCCTCGCGGCGAATGATCATGCCGTGAGTGCCCCCCTTCCACTCTCGCCCCATACTCCTGATGAACCGGCCATCGGCGTCAAAGACGATGATCGCATTCTCGGTGTCGGTATTGAAATAGACACGCCCTTGCGAATCGACCTGCACCGCCCCGTGAGTTGCGCCATAGGTCATCCCCTCCGGCAGCTTCGCCCAGTTGCGGACCCACTCGTAGCGATGATTACGCTCGCCAAGAATCAGCGGCTGGCCAGGACGGCCGAAGGCCAACTCCGGCAATCGCGCCGCCAGCGCAGTTGCGGCAAGCGCCATCCCTCCGTGGCGCAGAAAGTGCCGGCGCGGATTGACTGATGCGTCATCGATCGGTAACGCCATGATTCTTTCCTCCAAGTTGAATGGTATTAGTTGATCCCGAACAGACTCTTTCGAGCGGACTTCTCCCGACTCATCACAATAATTGCGGCGACAGCGAGCGCACAGTATGGCCGAACCCCGCAGATCAGTCAATCAATCTGCAGCCGGGGGCGACCTCCGTGCTGAGCCGCGCCTCAAATCAGGGATATCGGTTCAGTCACCGGCCTGCACGGGGTGAGCCGGATCCTCGGGAAGATCTTTGCCCGTGGCACCTGGCCGATCAGTACGCGCCGGCATCTTCGATTTTACCCACG
>CAIKMY010000095.1 GCA_903828635.1 uncultured Acidobacteriota bacterium | reverse complement strand
TCGTTATCGCGACCAGGCGATGGAGACGGCCGGGCTTTATAACACGGTCGGCTTCAATGATGACACGCGCGCCTTTCCGTCAATTCCGGCCCGCCACGATCTGGCGCGAAGGGCCGACGCCAACTGGATTGCGAGCCTCGTCGTTCGCGGCATCATCGATCACGCCGACGCCGTGGAGATGATCCACGATGCGGCCTATCGGCTGGCACGGAAGGCCTACAAGTTCGACCAGATCTCGTGACTTTCGAAGAAGCCATCGAATATATCGATCGTGCCGGCAACGAGGTTCTGACGATGAACCTCGGGCTCGGAACGATTCGCGCGTTGAGTGACCTG
Organism: uncultured Acidobacteriota bacterium; assembly: GCA_903828635.1. Classification (GTDB taxonomy): domain Bacteria; phylum Acidobacteriota; class Blastocatellia; order RBC074; family RBC074; genus CAIOZW01. The sequence goes on along the minus strand of CAIKMY010000095.1, from coordinate 2,446 downwards.
CTGGGGCGGCCGGAGGATTCGTGGCCGGCGGTGCACATTGCCGGAACCAATGGCAAGGGATCAACCTCGGCCATGGTCGAAGCGATCCTGCGCGTCGCCGGGCATCGCACCGGGATCTACACCTCACCACACCTTGTCTCCGTCACCGAGAGAATGAGAGTGGCAGGTGAGGAGATCTCGCGGGAGGAGTTTGCGCGGATTGCCGGGATCGTCAGGGAGGCTGGTGAGCGATTGGTTGGTGGCGAGGGCGGGGTTATTGCCTCACCGCCAACCAGTTTCGAGCAGGTGACGGCAATCGCCATGCGCTGGTTTGCGGAGCAGCAGGTCGGGATTGGCGTGCTTGAAGTTGGTATGGGTGGCAGGCTCGACGCGACCAATATCTGTCATCCGGTGGTGACGGCCATCACCCCGGTCGGGCTTGATCATCAGCAATACCTTGGTGACACGGTCGCCGCGATTGCCGGCGAGAAGGCGGGCATCATCAAGCCGGGGATTCCGGTGGTCGTCGCTTTGCAGGAGAGTGCGGCCCGTAAGGTGATCCTCGAAAGGGCAGCGCAGCTCGGAGCAACAGTTTGTGACACCGGAGATCTGACGGAGGCGATCGTTGATCTCGGGCCGGCACCGGAGATGCGCCGGCGGTATCAGTTCTCAACCGCGCGGCGTCGCCTCGTCGCCACGCTCAGTTTGCGCGGAGCCCACCAGTCAATCAATGCCCTGACGGCGATCTCGATCATCGACTGCCTGATCGAGGCCGGCTGGCAGGTACCCGAGAGTGCGATCATCACGGGTCTCGAATCGACCGAGTGGCCCGGGAGGCTCGAACTGCTTCCCGGGGACCCTCCGATCTTTCTCGATGGTGCGCACAATCCCGGAGGCGCTGCTGTTCTCCGTGATTTCCTTGCCACCACGGCCGCTGGCCGGTCGATAACCTTGATCTTCGGAGCCATGCGCGACAAGAATGTCGATGAGATGGCGGAGATCCTCTTCCCGCTGGCCGACAAGCTCATCCTCAGCGGGATTGATTCGCCGCGCGCCTTCGATCCTTCCATCCTTGCCGAGAGCTGGACTCAGGCCGTGTGCGCCGCTGATGTCCACGAAGCTCTGGCTGTTGCCAGACACCTGAGTCCGGCCAATGGCCTGATCGTCGTCTGTGGCTCCCTCTACCTCATCAGGGAACTGAAATCGGCTGCCTGAGTCACCGCTTAGCGCCCTTCGCTGCGCCGCACCGTCCTCGTGTTATAGCTGTCAAGATAACGCAGATGGCGCGGTGTGCTCGGGTAGCGATCACGCGGATCGTGCGGATAGCTCTTCATTCCGTGAAAGGGCAGCTCACCGATCGTCTCCGGTCGCGCCGAGTTGAGATCCATATCCTTGCCGAAGCCGTCGGCATGGAGCAGCCAGGTGCGCTTCCAGCCACGTGGGAGCACCGGCAGGGCTCGGGCATCGAAATCGACCTGAATCTCGTCGCCATTGCGCGTGATGACATAACGATCATCAGCCGTGAGCAGCAGCTCGCGCACATCGCCAAAGCGCGTGTAGTTGCCGCGATGGGCCTTCCACGGGGCGATCGGGTCGATGATTCGGTAATCGTAGATCAACGGTTTTCGTCCGTCGGGTGAATACTCCCGCGGAAAGCCACGCCAGCGTAGCACGGCGCTCGCCGGCATCAGCGTTGTTATGCGCGTCGGCCCGCTGGCATTCGAGTCGTCGACGAGGATCTGATCCCAGTAGATGCGCATGCTGGTGACGATGCGCACGCGACTGTCGCCACTGAGGAATTTCCCCGTCAGATCGACCGTCATCGTCTTTGGCAGACCTGCCGGAAAGCCCATCTGCGGGATCACCGTCTGCCATTCTCCCCGGCTGTTGATCACCTGAAGAAAAGGCGGAGTCAGCTTCTCGCCGGCCTGTGAGGCGGCAAGGTTCGAGGTTGAGTCGGCATAGTCGATCCACGCCGTCAGCAGCAGCAGCACACGGCCGCGCCGCTCGATTTTGCCGAGGTCGAGCTCGATCGCATGCTCTCGCGCATAGCCCTTGAATGGCAGTTTGTCGAAGCCCTCGGGATATTGTCGATCAACCGCCCGGATCAGTGGCAGGATGTCCTCACCACGGTCGTCTCGCGCAGCGGCCGGAGCGCGCGGGCCACTCACCGGGTAGATTCTGAACTCGGGATAGGGCGGGCCGGGCATCAGCCGTTCATTGGGATAGACCTCGATTGGCTGTGGATGATCGATCGCCAGCAGCCTCGCCGCATCGAAATAGATCACCTCCTCAAGCTGGTTGTTGAGTCGCAGCGAGAGGCGACCGTCCTGCTCGCGCAATTGCTCGCCGGTGATCCGCACATATTCGTCGGTGTCGGGGTAGTTGAAGCTGCCGGAACCAAGGCGGTAACCGATGGCCGAGCCTCCAAGAAAATCGGTGACGAAGCTGTATTCGCTGCCGTTCC
>CAIKMY010000094.1 GCA_903828635.1 uncultured Acidobacteriota bacterium | reverse complement strand
GTCGAGCTGAAGAATAACGTCATGCGCGCCTGGTGGCGATCAGTTGTCTATGATCGCGATGATATGGAGGGGCTCGACGCGGCGATTCTCATGAACCGCCTTGTCTGGCGCTACTCCGGCCACGAGGCGACCTTCTCCGATCCGCTCGTTGATTGTCGGGAGTGCGGCAAGCGGAGCCGTGCCGATCACCTTGTCGATGGTCGCTGCGGCAGCTGCGGCTCGACCAATCTGACAGAGCCGCGCAACTTCAATCTGATGTTCCGAACCACCATTGGCCCGGTCGAAGGTGATGACAATCTCGCCTACCTCCGCCCGGAAACGGCCCAGGGGATCTTCGTCAATTTTCACAATGTGCAGCAGACGACGCGACGCAAACTGCCATTCGGCGTGGCACAGATCGGCAAGGCCTTTCGTAACGAGATCACACCCGGCAATTTTACCTTCCGCACCCGCGAATTCGAGCAGATGGAGATCGAATACTTCTGCAAGCCGCCGCAATACCTGCTGCCCGGCGAAAAGAACGACGTCGAACTGCACGCTGAGTGGGTCGAGCAGCGCTTCAACTGGTATGTCAGTCTCGGGCTCGCTCCGGAGAGATTACAGAAACGTGTACAGACCGGTGACGAACTGGCCCATTATGCCAAGGCCACGGTCGATATCGAGTACCTCTTCCCGGGATCGCTCGGATTCAGTGAACTGGAAGGGGTTGCCAATCGCCAGGACTATGATCTGACAGCCCACAGCAAGGATGTCGCACCGGAGGATCTCTCCAGACTCAAACTGCACCCCAACCCGGACAGCACGACCAGGCTCGACTATTTCGATGATCAGTATGTCGATCCGGCAACCGGGAAGAAGGGGGCCCGCTACATCCCCTTCGTGATCGAGCCATCAGCAGGGGCGACGAGGGCAACCCTTGCCTTTCTCTGCGAGGCCTATAACGAAGAGGTCATTGGCCAGCCAAAGCCGGAGGAGTTGACGCCGCTTCGCGAGGCACTCGCCACCGCGCTCAAGAGCCTCGACAAGAAGATTGCCGAGGCTGAAAAAGCGGCGCAAAAGGGAGAGGCGCGAAATGAAGGGCCGACAGCCGCCCAGTTGCGGGCGATTGCTGACGCTCTGCGAGCCGCAGAGGCCGGATTGCCGCAGACTTTGATTGCTGTCGAGGATGGCTGCAGCCTCCCGGGTGCTGACAAGGTCGAGCTGCTGAAGAAGGTTCGCCAGGCGGTCGGTCGGCTGACTGACGAGTATACCCGTGTCGTTCTCCGGCTGCATCCGGTACTCGCCCCCATCAAGGTTGCCGTCTTTCCGCTCAAGAAGAATGAGCCCCGAATCGTTGAGGTCGCCAGGCGGATCAGGCGGGATTTACAACCCGTTCTCCGCACCGTATACGATGACAGCGCCGGCATCGGCAAGCTCTATCGCCGTCAGGACGAAATCGGCACTCCGTTCTGCATCACCGTCGATTTTCAGTCACTTGAAGACCACACCGTCACTGTCCGTGACCGTGACTCGATGGCCCAGGAGCGCGTCGCCATCTCCGATCTTGAGCGGTGGCTTCTCTCGCGTGTGAGGTAAACGCATGAACCTGTTGCAGGCTCTCATCCTCGGGATCATTCAGGGGTTGACGGAGTTTATTCCGATCAGCAGCAGTGGCCACCTGATCCTTGCCGAGAAGGTGATGGGCCTTGATCGGCAAATGACCCCCCAGCAGATCACCGCCTTTGTTGCCGTGATGCAACTTGGTACCCTTGCCGCTGTCATCGTCTATTTTCTGCGGGATATTCTGAGCATCACGCTCGGCTTTCTCAACGGCACCTCCAACTGGCTGGCCGGCAGGCGCGATGGTTACTCGCTCAAGAGCGCGCGGATGGGATGGCTGATCATTATTGGCACCCTGCCGATCGGCATCATCGGCATCCTCGCTAAAAAGGTGATCGAGGGTGACTTTACCAAGAACCTCTATGTCATCGGAACCAGCCTGATCGTCTGGGCCGTTCTTCTCTACCTTTCCGAGATGCTTGGGATCATGCGCCTCGAAATGGATCAGATCGGGCTTCGTGAAGCCCTGATCGTTGGCTGGGCTCAGGTCTTTGCCCTCATTCCGGGATCGTCACGCTCCGGCACGACCATCACCGGCGCACTGCTCGCCGGAATGAACCGGCAGTCGGCTGCCCGCTTCTCCTTTCTGCTTTCGATACCGGCGATTGGTGCCAGCGGACTGCTCGAACTGAGGGAGGCACTCCATCTCCTCTCTGGTACCAGTATGCTCAATCTGCTGGTCGCCACGCTCGTCTCCTGCATTGTTGGCTATGCGAGCATTGCTTTTCTCCTCAATTACCTTCACCGGCATACAACAGCCATCTTTGTCGCCTACCGCCTTGCCCTCGGCGCGGTCGTCCTGTGGGTCGCCTCACACTGATGCGCACAAGCATCACGGCTTTTTAAAAGAATAGAGCCGTGCCGGACGGTGCGCGCCGTCACTGCGTGTCTCGTTCAGTTCACGGATCTGTCCCTGGCCAAGGATCTTCTTGCGGAAGTTGCGTTTGTCGACCGGCCGCTGCAGGATGATCTCGTAAACACGCTGCAACTCCGAGAGGGTGAATTTGACAGGCAGCAATTCATAACCGACCGTCGTCCACTCAATCTTGTTGCGCAATCGCCAGACGGCATAATCGAGAATCTGCCGATGATCGAATGCCAGCTGACCATCAATCTCAGGATCGAAGACCGGATACCATCGTGCATCGGCTGCATCCGAGGCGGCAACGATTCGTGTCCTCATGGCGTCGGTCAGGGCGTAATAGGCGATACTGATGACCCGGCCTCGCGGATCGCGCCCCGGGTCGCCAAAGGTATAGAGCTGTTCAAGGAAGATGTTGGTTACTCCAACCTCCTCCTGGAGTTCGCGAGCGGCGGCCTCATCGAGAGCTTCGTCGATTTCGACGAAGCCGCCCGGTAATGCCCATTTCCCCTTGAATGGCTCGTTCCCACGCTCGATCAGCAGAACCTGCAGCGCATCCTCGGCAATCGTGAAGATGACCAGGTCGACGGTGACGAAAGGGCGTGGATAGTCGCTATGCTCGCTCATTTTGTCGATTGGTCAGTCCGTGAGCCGTGTGATCAGCTCGGCAGCGGTGGTCATTCCGACACCCATCGCCCGGAATTCGCTCAATGCCTCATTGGTGGTTGCCGGTGCCACACCGGCAATGGCATCGGTGACGATCAGCAGGCGTGCGCCAGCTGCCGCCAGGCCGAGCACGCACGCACGAACACAGTAATCCGTGGCCACGCCGAAGATGACACATTCTTCGTCGCGAAAGGCACCAGCTTCGCGTAAACCCGCCAGCCATTGATTCGAGAAGAGATCGAAGACCCGCTTGCTGACAACATAATGCGTTCCTGGCAATATCTGCGCCCCCTCTTTCGCTTCAGCATCGGCACCGATCTCATGCCGCTTCAGCAATGGCAGGGCTGCGAAGAGACGCGCCGCTCCGGGACTTCCCTCGATGCAGTGTGGCGGGAACATGGAAAACTCGACGTCATCCGGAGTGTGGGCGCAGCGCGTCGAGATCGTCGCCACTCCCTTCCTGCCTGCCAGTTCCAATAACTGCCCGATCGTTGCCTGCACCGACTCCGCCCCGGGCACATAGAGAGCCCCTGAGGGGACCATGAAGTCAATCTGCGTGTCAATGTCGAAAAATATCATCTCTCCCTCCCCGATCATTCCTCCAGCTCGTGCTGCAGTTTGCGACGCTCCTCCTCCAGCCTTGCCGAGTAACTTACCGGATAAATCGCCGGATAACTCGCCGGGTTGTGAAGCGACTTCAATTCCAACGGCAGCCTCTCCATCTCCTCACGTGCCACCGCCTGTACCTCCTGCAGTGTCGGCAGACCCGGAACAATCCTGCCCTCAACCATTACCTGCTGCAACAGCGGCTCACCCGGAATCTCTCTCTCGTCTGCCAGCCCGATCGTGTCACCACAATATCGGCCATCATCTCCGATCCTGCGCCATACCTGCTTTCGCCGCGGATAGGTCAGCTTCTCCCGGCTCAACTTCATCTTGGGTACCGCCTGGCCATCCGTCATGATCTCCACCAGCTTGTAGACTCCACCCAGCGCCGGCACATCCCGTGACGTCGAGAGATCCGTCCCCACGCCAAAAAGATCGATTGGCGCCCCACTCCTGACCAGTTCGTCTATCTTGTATTCATTCAGGTCGCTGCTGGCCATAATCTTTGTCCCGGTCATCCCTGCACGATCGAGTATCTCACGTACCTCTCGCGCCAGACCACCCAGATCCCCACTGTCGATTCGTACCCCCCGCAACCCCGATCCAAACTCCGTCGCCAGATGCGCTGCCCGAATCGTGTCATAGGTGTCGAGCAGCAGGGTCGTCTGTTCCGGAAAGACCTCGTAAAAAGCGCGAAAGGCGTCAATCTCCTGCTCAAACGCCAGCGTGAATGAGTGCGCCGCCGTCCCGAAGACCGGTATTCCGAATTGAAACCCGGCCTCCACATTCGAGGTCCCCACACACCCGCCAATGAAGGCCGCTCGCGCCGCATAGAGCGCCGCTCCAAAACTGTGGCACCTCCGTGCCCCAAACTCGATGATCGCCCGCCCTTGACCCGCCTCGACAACCCGCGTTGCCTTGGTGGCAATCAGCGTCTGAAAATTGATCGTCGCCAGCAGAAATGTCTCCACAATCTGCGCCTCGATCAGCGGCGCTGTCACCCTCACTAACGGCTCACCCGCAAAAACTGCCCTCCCCTCCGGTACCGCCTCGATCTCACCGCTGAAGCGAAAATCACGCAAATAGTCGAAGAAGCCCCCATCCACCTTGCTGAAGATCGGCAACCCCCGTAAATAGGCTGTCTCTTCCTCACTGAAACTGAGATCCCGGACGTAGCCCAGAGCCTGCTCCAACCCCGCCGCAATCAGGTATGATCGCTGCTCCGGCAGCTTTCGTACGAATAACTCGAATGTTGCTCGCGCTGTCTTCCCACGTGACAAATAGGCCGCCGCCATCGTCAACTGGTAGAGATCTGTCGCCAGCCCCAGCATTCGCGCCTTCCCCATTCCCTCGCTCCCCTCTCCGGGTTATCGTTCCTGGTGTTGTCAGCTACCGTGTCATCTCAAGACACGGTTAGTGTTGTAAGTACACTAAGTTAGGCAAGGATAGTCGTCGTCAGGGAGCAGTGTCAAACTGAATGGGTGAAGAACGGGAACAATGAGAAAAATTGAACGTATCGCAGAAATGGGGATTTAAGTTGAGGAGGCTCGATGAACGATAAAATTTTTGATCAGATTCGTGACTCAGTGCGGCGGGCAGGTGAAAAGCTGACAGAGGAATTTACACGCATTGACGAAGAGTATCAGGTGACAGAGAACCTGAAGCGGGCAGCTCGCGAGAACGGGGCGGAAGAGTTTTCGCGAGCGGCACAAGCGGCGGAGGATGCGGCCCGGGAGGTTCTTGGCACGGCAAGGGAATATTATCAGCGTGCGGAGCAGACCTACAGTTTCTCGACACAGGCGGCTGGTCTGGCGGGGGCTGTGCGCGACGGCTATGGCCATGCTCGCCAATGGGTGAAGGAGAATCCCGGCAAGACGGCGGTTGTCACCTTCTCACTGATTGCCGGAGTTCGCGCCGGATCGGCACTGCCATCAATTGGGGCAACCATTCTCGGCGCAGGTGAGGCAGACAACTGGTTCTTTCACAGCGCACTCCCGGTTGTCGGAATTCGCAAGCTGACAGATCGGTATCGGGATTACCTGAAGGCACAGAATGCCCGTCTGGCTGATGGGCAACTGGACGAGGCGGAACGTGCAAGCCTTGAGTTTCAGCGCGATCTGACACGTTATGTCGGAGCTCCGCTGCTTGGAGCCTTCAGCGTTGCCGCCGGTGCCTCGATGATTGGCTCGGCCTTCTCGGGCGCCGCACTGACCGGCCTGCCGATAAGTCTCATTTTCGGAGGCAATCCCCTGCTTAACGGTATCTGGTTCTTCGCCAACGGAGTGATCTGCATCAGCGAGGGCTATCGGTTCTTCATGATTGCGCTCGCTGACGAGGAAGAAGTTGTCCGTGTCGTTCGGGAGATCAAAGGACTACTTCCCGCCTGATGCCGGCATGATCGACGAGGCCGGGTCATGATCAGGGCGCAAGGCGAAGGATACGCCACTGACCATCGACCATCTGGTAGATGATTCGATCGTGCAGGCGGTTCTCGCGACCCTGCCAGAATTCGATGTAGCTCGGCCGCAGGCGAAAGCCACCCCAGAAGAGAGGGCAGGGGATCTCTCCCTCTGCAAAACGGCTTGTCATCTCTGCCAGCTTCTCCTCGAGTGCCTGGCGGCCGGCGATCTCCTCGCTCTGTGGTGAGGTCCATGCGCCAATCCGGCTGCCGCGCGGGCGTGTCTGGAAATATTCTTCAGACTCTTCGCGAGAGACCTTCTCCGTCAATCCCTCGATGCGCACCTGGCGATTGAGTGCATGCCAGTAAAAGGTCAGCGCTGCCTGAGGATTGTCGAGCAGGGCTCTGCTCTTACGGCTTTGATAATTGGTGTAAAAGACAAAGCCCCGATCGTCAAACCCCTTGAGCAGCACGACACGTGCAGAGACGGCTCCATCGCGCGTCGCCGTCGAGAGTGTCATCGCCTCGGGATCGGGCTGTTCTGCACGAAGTGACTCGTCGAACCAGAAGCTGAACTGTGCAAATGGATCGTTGCTGACCGAATCCTCGGTCAACGGTTCCGAGGTATATTCGCGTCGCAGCTCCGCAAGAATTGCCGACAGATTGTTGCCCGTAAAGTTACTCATAAATGAAAAGCCGGGCAGTCAGACTGCACGCGAAGCGAGCTGATCGACTGCCCGGCTGATCTCCCGATCCTTGAGATAAACAGCAATATAAACCGCTGAAATCGAAATACTCAGCCTTGGAATACGTGCCTGATTCGTGGCGATTCCAGCGGGCCGTGTTCCAGGGTTGCTCGTTCCGATTTAATAACGGTTGCCACCGCGACCACCACTACCGTAGCCGCCACCACCACCGTAGCCGCCACCGCCGCGACCACCGCCACCGCCAAAGCCCCCGCCACGGCCGCCGCCGCCGCCGCCACCGTAGCCGCCGCGACCACCACCACCACCAAAGCCGCCGCGCGCCGGACGGCTCTCCTTCGGCTTCGCCTCGTTGACCGTCAGGGCTCGCCCTGCCAACTGGTAGCCGTTGAATGACTCGACAGCGGCATCGGCTGCAGCCTGTGAATCCATGTCAACAAAGGCAAATCCACGTGAACGCCCGGTATCACGATCAGTCACAATACTGGCTGATTCGACAATTCCGGACTGACTGAATAGCTGCTCAAGATCCTGCTCGGTTATGCTGAATGGCAGGTTTCCTACATACAATCTGACTGACATGCAATATTCCTCGTCTGGTAAGGAAGCAGTCTGGCTGGCTGCGGAAACGGTTTCCGGCTGATGCAATCGTCAAACAATCACAAAACAACGAACAATCTGCTTCAGTTACTGATACTCCTGCTCACTGACAATCGATCGCGCCACGCGCATTAAATTACTATCCTGAACCCTTAACTATCCTGACAGTCAATACTATTCTGACTATCAATACCATCCAACTATCAATACTATCCAACTATACTATCCAACTATCAACGCACAGCACATCACCGTTGATGCCCGTGAGAAGGCTCTGCTGGAAATTCCTGAACTCCCGAACACTCAGTTTGGATCCCCGGCCGATGGTAAGAAGCAGCCTCCGCAGGGGTTGCCGCAGGGGTTGCCGCAAGGGATGTCGACACGAGGAACTCCCGCATGACCGGGTATTTCCATCGACGCTTATGTTATAGGAAGTTATCTGCACATGGCAATGTTGCAGGAGTTACCTTCAAATTAATTGCACTGAATGAGACGGGCTTCACCATGCGCTAAAGAAAGTTGAAGCCATCCGCGCTGAAGCCAACGCGATCCTCGCCCATCAGTTCTCTGAGACAGTGGAGAAGATGCAGATGGGCAGTGGAAGACATCCAGTCGGGGCAGCCGATGTTGGCGAGGAGGGCCGGCATGCCGAGTGCAGTACTGCGGCGGCCACCGGCGCCATCACCGTGAAGCAGGGTATCGACGACGGCGCGTGTGGCGCGCATGGCAATCATTTCGGCAAAGATCTCCGGATCGCAAGGCAGCAGCGGGCTGAGTGCTGCCTGGGTCCTGAGGCCGGCAGCTGTCAGCCTTTCGAGCGTCAGCAGGCGGCGGGCGATGCTCGGTGAGGTTGGAGTGATCCGCCGACGTATATCCTCGCGGTTGGTCTCGACGGTGATACTGATGGCGACGCGGCTGCCGAGTTGCCGGAGCAGGTCGAGATCACGCTCGACCAGAGGTGAGCGGGTCTGGACGACCAGCAGGCCAAAGTCGCCACTCGTTGCCAAGACTTTGAGCAGGCAGCGTGTAATTTTGAGTTGCGCTTCGGCACCCTGGTAGGGGTCGGTCGCTGAGCTCATGAATATTCGCAGCCTCCCGAAATCGCCGCGCCGTCGAGCTGCCTCGAGTTCGCGTGCGAGAAGCTGCGAGGCGTTGACTTTTGCCTTGAGCCACGATCCCCATGGTTTGCCGGCAAAGCGCTGAATCGGCATGGCTCTGACATAACAGAAGGGGCAGGAGCCTCGCCCGAAGGTGCATCCCTGATAGGCGTTGAGCGAATGGGTGTAGCCGGCAAGGTAGCCACGGGTTGGGGTGAGGATTGATCCTGCCTCGATTTTCTCAATTTCGCCCTGGATTGTATTGGCCGGAGGTAAGTCTTGCCCGGTTTGGGAGTCCATAGTACTATCGCCCCGTTGTCTTATCTGGCGCATTTCGTCTCGTCGCCCGGCCTGATTCGGCTGGTCAGCGTCACAGGAGATATTATCACTCTCTGCAGGTTTGCGCCTGGTTGCCTTGGCACTTATCCGGAGATTTCATGAGCAGAAGGCGTTTTACCGTAAATGTTGTTCCGGTTCTCCTGGTGTTGGCAGCTTTCTTTGTTGACGTTGAGGCCGCGCCACGACTCGACTATCGCATGAAGGTTGCCGATGCCGAGAACCATCTCTTTCACCTGACGATTGAGGCGACCGGCGTTGATCGTCCGACACTCGACATCTCGTTGCCGGCATGGACACCCGGCTGGTACACGATCCGCCCCTATGCAGCCAATCTCGTGCGATTACAGGCACACGTTGGCGGTCGTCGTCTGCCACTGCGGGCAATTGACAAACAGACATACCGAATTGAGACCGGAGGGGCACGCGCACTGACGATTGAATATGACTACTATGCCAACAATCTGGCCGTCAACGGTGCCGAACTGACCCCGCGCCGTGCTTTCTTCGTTGGCACCAATATATTTTTCTATATCCCTGGTCACACGACCGACACCCCGTCAACACTCACCTTCGAGATCCCTGCGGACTGGCGGGTGGCGATTGGTTTGAAGCGTGGCAGTGGCAAACATGTCTATGAGGCACGCAGCTTTGACCAGCTGGTTGATGCTCCGGCTATCCTCGGAGATTTCGATCAGTTCGAGACGACCGCTCTTGGGAAGCCAATCAGAATTGTCGTCGATCCAAAGGGGCAGGTCAGCGAGGAGGCCGCGGCGAGGCTGCGCCAGTACGTCAGCCGCGTCATCGAATCGCAGGGGCGGATGTTCGGCGGGCTGCCCTACGATGAATACTGGGTGCTCTATGTTGTCGGCGGGCGCGGCGGCGGGGCGCTCGAGCATGAAAACTCGACCAACGTCATGCTCGGCTCGATGCCGGCCGATCCGCGAGGTGTGGTCGGGGTCACTTCGCACGAACATTTTCACGCCTGGAACGTCAAACGGATTCGGCCGGCCGGCCTTCTCCCCTATGACTACAGCCGTGAGCAGTACATCCGTGAACTCTGGGTTGCCGAGGGCATCACCAGTTATTACGGCGATCTTCACGCGCGCCGTGCCGGGTTGCTGACCAGAGACGAGTATCTCAACGGACTGGCAGGGACAATCCGTGCACTGCAGTCAAATGAGGCCCGCAACTGGGTCTCGGTCTCTGATGCGAGCACCGTCACCTGGCTGACCTATGGTGGTGGGTCGAGTTATGGCCGTTTTACGATCAACTACTATATCAAGGGTGAACTGCTCGGGCTGTTGCTTGACCTTGAAATTCGCGGAGCGACGGCCAATCGCCTCAGCCTCGATGACGCCATGCGTGCCCTCTACGCCGACTTCGCACAGAAGGGGCGCGGCTATACCAACGAGGATCTCGAAGCGATTGTCAGCCGGTTGTCCGGTCGCAGTTTCAAGGAGTTTTTCGCGAAGTATGTTACCGGCACCGAGGAACTCGACTATAACTCGGCGCTGCGACATGCCGGCCTGCGGATCGTTGATGGCCGGATTGTCGAACTTGATGGCGCGACACCGGCACAACTCTCACTGCGGCGCGCCTGGCTTGGAGAGTAGGCCTTGCCGCCTTTCCGCAATAATGCGACTATCATTGCCATTATGATTGACCGATAGGGATCTGTTAGGGATCTGTTAGGGATCTGCTAGGGATCTGCTAGGGATCTGCTAGGGATCTGCTAGGGATCTGTTGGTCATCGTCGCCAGTCGGCGATGACAGGAGGAAGCAAACCGATGCTGACACGTCGAAATTTTATGGGTGGAGTTGCACGCGGAGCTGCCGGCAGCGTCATTGCCGCCAGTTTTCACGAGAAGGGGATCGGGCATGCCCTCGATGCCGTGCGCTATGTCGCCAATCGCAATGTCGAGGAGGCCGCTCGTGATGAGGACTTCTGGCTGGAGATCCAGCGGGCGTTCACTGTTGATCGAACGCTGATCAACCTCAACAATGGCGGTGTTTCGCCCTCACCGCGCATCGTTCAGGAGGCGATGCGTCGCTACCTTGAGTATTCAAACCACGCCCCCACCTACAGCATGTGGCGTATCCTCGATCCGGGGATCGAGAGTGTTCGGCGGCGTCTTGCTCGCAACTTCGGCTGCGATCCCGAAGAGATCGCCATCACGCGTAATGCCAGCGAGTCGCTGGAGAATTGTCAGCTCGGACTTGACCTCAAGCCCGGTGATGAGGTGCTGACGACCAACCAGGACTATCCGCGCATGCTGACCACCTGGCGCCAGCGTGCCCGCCGTGAGGGGGTCGTCCTGCGGGAAATCTCGATCCCCGTTCCCGTCAAACATCCGGAAGAGATCGTCGAGATCTTCGCCCGCAACATTACGCCGAAGACGCGCGTCATGCACTTCTGCCATATCACCAATCTCACCGGCCAGATCTATCCGGTCAAAGAGCTCTGTCAGCTGGCGCGCTCACGAGGCATCGAGGCGATCGTCGATGGCGCTCACGCCTATGCCCATTTCCCATTTCAGCACGCCGATCTCGATTGTGATTACTATGGCACCAGTCTCCACAAATGGCTGACCGCCCCCTTCGGCACCGGCATGCTCTATGTTCGCAAGGCCAAAATTCCCCAGGTCTGGTCGCTGATGGCCTCCGAGCCGCAGAATGTCGCCAGCATCAGAAAATTCGAGGAGATTGGCACTCATCCTTCGGCCAATGCCCTCGCCATCAACGAGGCGCTCGATTTCCACGAAGGCATCGGGGCCGAACGCAAGGCGGCGCGCCTTCGCTACCTCTTCCATCGCTGGGCCAAACGGCTCGAAGTCAATCCACGAGTCAAAATCCTGACCAGTTATGACCCGCGCCAGTCGTGCGGACTGACTCTCTTCAACGTCAAGGGGATCGATCCGAATGCCCTCTCACTCCATCTCGATCAGCAGTATCGCATCATCACCACCGTCATCAAGCATGCGGAATTCGAGGGTGTCCGCGTGACGCCAAACGTCTACACCACTGTTCGCGAGATCGACATCTTCGCCGAGGCCGTCGAGAAGTTTATCGAAAAGCAGGGAAGTCAATCCTGAGGGCTGGTTGATGATTCTGTTCAGGGTGTCATACCGGCTGCGTGCTCATCACGTCGCCGCATACGAAAAGGTCTTTGCTGAGAGAACCCTGCCGCTGATCCGTGAGCACGGTTTGCGCTTTCTCGGCATCTGGCGGAGCCTCGTTGGTGAGGCACAGGAGTACCTTGAACTCTTTGAGTTCCAGTCACTCGCCGAATTTGAAAGCCAGTGGCGCGGACTTGGCGCCGACCCGCGTCTGCGCTCCATCTTCGAGGTCACCGGTCCGATGGTCGAGAACGAGAGCTTCTCGCTCTTTGATCCCGTGCTCCGGGAGGGCGGCGAAGATACCCCGGCTCAGTGACTGCCTGAGCGATAGCCCGGGCGGGCACGTGCCGTCAGGCCTGGCTGGTCAATAGTTACTCGCAGTGTCCGCCAGCGCCCGTCATGCCGCTCGTTGGACGGATAGTAAGAGATTGAATAGACGGTGCGCAGATCGGCGGCAATCCGCGCATAAACCTCGTCAAGCCGGCCGGTATCCTTTACCGGAAAGACGTTGCCACCCGTCTGCCCGGCCATCTTCCTCATCTCCCGTCTCGCCGATTCATAGAGGCGTCGATTGATCTCCAGCCTCTCCATCTCTCCAAGACGGCAATGTGACACATAGTCGCTCAATGGCCCCTTGCGCACATACTCATCATAATATTTGCGCAGCTGCTTGAGCGAGAACTCGAAATGGTCCGGAAAACGGCAGTCGCGCCGCATGCCGGCGGCGGTGAACTCCTCCGTCTCCAGTTCCAGAAAGAAGAGCGTCGTCCCTGATTGCTCCAGCTCGGTGAGGATCCGGTCATAAACCAGTTGGCCAAATGAATCGACACCATCCGTCAGCGCGACAATCGCTCTGCGGCCGGTGACTCCGCTGAGCACTTCGTCGAGGCTCAGGTGCAGCGCATCGTAGAATGCCGTGCCCGTCCCCGCCGTCAGCTGGCTCAGCCCCGACTCCAGCCGGCCACGGTCGGCCGTCAGTCCCCTCACCAGTTCCACCTCCCGATTGAACTGCACCAGTGCCAGACGATCCTGTGGGCGCAACTCGTTGAGGAATCGCTGCGCTGCCCGACGCGTCAGTCCCATCTCCTCCCGCGTACTGCCCGATGTGTCGATCAGCAGCACCACGTTCAGTGGTGCATCTGTTGCCACAAAACTGTCGATCCGCTGCTTCACTCCGTCCTCATAGACCGCAAAATTCTCGCGCCCAAGCCTCGCAACCGCTCTTCCCCCTTCGCGATCGCTCACCTGAATGTCGACCGTCACCAGGTCCGTGTCGACGCGAATCGCCGGCGTTCGCTCCTGCCCCGCTGCCGAATCCCAACCCACAACCAGCATCACTGCCAGCGTCAGCCACCCGCCTGCCCGTTTTGTAATCAGGTTTGTCACTAAACAGAAGCAGCCGGCATTGGAACACGTCCCTGATTCGCCACGATTCCAACGCGACATCTCCCAATGTTGCCTGTTCCGCTTTAATCTGCCTGATTCACTCATGCCCGTGAGTATATCTGATCAATCGCTTCGGTCAATCCCCTCACGGAGCGGAATGGGGGGTGTTTCTGTGGTGGTTTCAGACAAATTGCCGCAGGTGCTTGACAAGGGTTTCCGCGGGGAAGTATAGTGCCAGTTCGTGGTCGGAAGGGGTAAGTCGAGTGGTCTGAGAGATCTTAACAATCACGCCACACACCGGCTTGCCGAGACAGCCCGAAAGATCTGCTGAGAGATCTGCTGAGAGATCTGCTGAAAGATCTGCTGAAAGATCTGCTAGCATTTAGTCTTTGATCTGGCAGTAACTGATCAACGGGATACCTGAAGGCGCGTACAGTCAATGGTAGACGACCACCCTTACAAGGTGGGGGTTGTGGGTTCGAGTCCCACCGTGCCTATCCATCGGATTCGTTCTGCTGGTTTGACTGGTCGGCTGATTACAGTCAGCTTTTATAACCGACTTTGATTAGTTGACTCTGTTCGGTTAGCTGCATGCGGTTAGTTGTATTTAGTTGCTGTATGTGGTTATTTGATAGTTTTGACAGTGTTTGACAGTGTTTGACAGTGTTTGACAGTGTTTGACAGTGTTTGATTGATCGATTTGACAATGCGGAGTCGTAGTTCAGTTGGTTAGAACGCCGGCCTGTCACGTCGGAGGTCGCGGGTTCGAGTCCCGTCGGCTCCGCCATTACCATTTC
>CAIKMY010000093.1 GCA_903828635.1 uncultured Acidobacteriota bacterium | reverse complement strand
GGCCTGGATGGCTGTCTCAAACTGCGGCGCCGTGTGTGCATCGACAAAGCCCTCCAGCCTGACTGTAGAGATGCCCCCGGTCCGGGTCGTCTCGATCAAAAACGGATTCGACACCACAACCTCCCATTTAAAATGAACGTTATCTTAGCATAACCGCCACTGGTGACAAGGAAATGAGCAGCTGCCACAACCGGTCGGGGCTACTCTTCATCGAGCAGAGACATCTGGTCAGGGTTTTTGGACGTCCGGCGAAGATGTCTGGCAAACTTTGGCTTGCCGGTGAGGTCAAGCTCATTCTGTTCGAGATTGATCAGGATCTCGGAGGCACGCTCGATGACCTTGCGGGGCAGGCCCGCAAGACGCGCAACCTCGATTCCATAGCTTTTGCTGGCGGAGCCGGGAACGACCTTCCGCAAAAAGATAATGGCGCTGCCGGCAGCTCCTTTCGACTCGGAGACAGCCACCTGGTAGTTGCGGACCCCCGGACGCACCCGTGCCAGATCGGTCAGTTCATGGTAATGAGTGGCAAAGATGGTTTTGGCGCTGTGACGCGGGTGGTCGTGCAGGTACTCGGCGATGGCCCACGCCAGCGAGAGCCCGTCAAACGTCGCCGTCCCCCTGCCGACCTCATCAAGCAGCACGAGGCTGCGTGGCGTGGCCGTGTTGAGAATGTTGGCCGTCTCCGTCATTTCGACCATGAAGGTCGATCTTCCACGGGCAAGGTTATCCGATGCTCCGACCCGCGTGAATATCCGGTCGACCAGCGAGAGCCTCGCCGATGAGGCCGGGACGAAGCTCCCCATCTGCGCCATGATGACGATCAGCGCCGACTGCTTGAGAAAGACGCTCTTCCCGCCCATGTTCGGCCCGGTGATGATCAGCAGCCGATCGGTGGTATTGTTGATGCTCAGATCGTTCGGAACGAACCTTTCACCGAGCGTCTCGATCACCGGATGCCGTCCGTCGCGAATTTCGATCTCGTCACCCTCGTGAATGCGCGGGCGGACATAATGGCGTCGCGCGGCCGCCTCGGCAAGCGAGGCGAGGGCATCAAGGCGGGCTGTCACCCTTGCCACCCCCTGCAGCCGGCCAACTTCCCGTGCAATCTGGTTTCTGATCCCGTTGAATAACTCGACCTCGATCGCAAGGATTCGCTCCTCGGCTCCGAGGACGCGCGATTCATAATCCTTCAGTTCGGGCGTCGTGTAACGTTCGGCACTCGCCAGAGTCTGCCGGCGCTCATAATCGGACGGCACCCGCTCCCGATGGGTATTGCTGATCTCGATGAAGTAGCCGAAGACATTGTTGAATTTGATTTTCAGCGACCCGATGCCGGTACGCCCTCTTTCGCGCGTCTCGATTGCCGCTATCAGGTTCTTTCCACCACGAGCGAGCTCACGCAGCTCGTCAAGCTCGCGGTGGTAGCCGTCTCTGATCATCCCCGGTTCTCCGGTTGTCGCCGGTGGATCATCAGCGATCGCTGACCCGATCAGCAACCCGACATCGGTCAGTTCGTCAAGCTGCTCGCAGAGCTGGCGCAACAGTGGCGCGTCAGCTGTCGCCAGCAATTCGCGCAACTCCGGAATGAGGGTGATCGATTGCCCGAGCGAGACAAGATCGCGACCGTTGGCCCGGCCGAGCGAGATCTTCCCGCTCAGCCGCTCGATATCTCCCATCTTCCCCAGTAACCGGCGCAGTCGGTCCCGGAGCATCGCCGCGCCGTTGAGCTCCTCAACGGCATCGAGCCGCTCCTCGATTCGTTCGATCTTTATCTCCGGGCGAAGCATCCATTGGCGCAGCAGCCGCGCTCCCATTGCCGTCATCGTTTCGTCCAGCAGCCCGAAGAGAGTTTGTCGCGCGCTTCCGCCTGATGATTGCACCAGTTCCAGATTGGAAACGGTCGGCGCGTCCAGCATCAGGTAGTCGCCCGGATCGAAGAACCCGATCTCCCGCACATGCCCCGCCTGCGATCGCTGCGTCTCATTGATATAGTAAAGCGCCGCACCAGCCGCCGCGGTTGCCTGAAACCGCCCGCCAAAGCCAAAGCCGTCGAGCGAAGAGACCCCCAATTGTGCCCGTAACAGCGATTCAGCATGCTCGTAACCGAAGATCCAGTCGTCCAGTGCCGTCAATGCAAAGGCCGGACGCTCTCCCCCGTGACCATCACCTGCCTCATTGCCAGCATCACCTGCACTTCCCGCTCCACTGCCTCCGCGCCAGATGACCTGCTGCGACGCCGGAGCCACCACTTCGCGCGGCGCAAAGATCGCCAGCTGCTCCCGAATCCGCTCAATGCCGCTCTCACCGGCAAACTCTGTTGCCATGAATTCTCCCGTGGAGAGGTCGATCAACGCCAGCCCCATCCCCTCCCCGGATCCACAGACTGCCGCCAGGTAGCAGTTCTCTCGCGACTCAAGCATCTGGCTCTCGATCGTCGTCCCCGGAGTGACAACCCGCACCACTTCCCGCTTCACCAGCTTCCCACCCGATTGCGGATCTTCTGTCTGTTCGCAGATCGCGACCCGGTAGCCCTTGCGCACCAGCCGTGCCACATAGCCGGCAGCCGCATGGTATGGAACCCCGCACATTGGCACCGGAGTGCCTCGCTCCCGGTGTCGCGCCGTCAGGGTGATCTCCATCTCCCGCGATCCCAGCAGCGCATCGTCAAAGAAGAGTTCGTAAAAATCACCCAGCCGGAAGAAGAGAAGTGTCCCCGGATACTGCTTCTTGATCTCATGATACTGCCGCAGCATCGGCGTCATCGTCGCTGGCTTTTCGTTGGCAGACATCTGGCTCTCGTTTCGCACCTTTCTCCGACCGTTGCCAAGTATGCGGAGGTGACCGCTTTTGATCGCCGGATGCGCTGAATATATAATCGCCTTCTACACAAGTCAATCTTCCCGCCGGCACCTCTTCGTGGTGTTGCGTTGAGGCCATTGGTGCTGATGCCGGGCCTGACCCCGGTGGGTTCGATCTTTTTAACTCTTTTCTTAACTCTTTTCCCGACAGCTTTTTCAAACGACAATGACCGAAAACAAGATGCCCGGTGACAACGTGACAGACTCCGCCCCGATCGTGCTGGCGATCGATACCTCAACTCCGCGTCTCGGGCTTGCGCTTCTCCGGGCCGAAACAGTGCTCGCCTCACTCAGCTCCCTCCCGCTCGACGGGCCGGCACCCCACTCACGCACCCTCTTTGATCATCTTGCCAACCTCTTTCGCCTTGCCGGCACCGATGTCGGCCTGATTGATCTGCTCGCTGTCGCCACCGGTCCCGGCAGTTTCACCGGGCTGCGTGTCGGACTTGCGGCCATGAAGGGCCTGGCCGCCTCCCTCCACCGCCCGCTCTACGGGCTCGACCTCTTCGGTGTCGAGGCGGCTGCTACCCGACTCGCGCTTCCTGTCCTCGTCCTGATCGAGGCCGGTCGCGACCAGGTATTCTGCGGTCTCAGACAGGTTGCCCCCGATGGCAGCGTCTCGATCCTCGGCGTCGATCGCTATGGTTCACCCGAAGCCGCCCTGCGCCCTGTTCTCGCCGCCGCTGACCTGTCGGTAACCACCCCGCTCCTCGTCACCGGCAATGCCGCATTGCGCTGCCTCGATCAAATTCGCGCTCTCGCCACTGACCTCGACATTGAATCCTCACTCGTCGAAGCCTGGAACCCCTCATCCCCGGGATGGCAGATCCGTCCATCCCTCTCCGATGCTCCGGTTCACCTTGCCCTTGCCGCCCTGCGCCTCGCCCGCAACCATCAACCCGCGCTCTCCACGCCTCTCTATATCCGCCCCTCAGATGCGGAACTCAATCTGCAGCAGTGATGAGAAACAACCCCTGCCATCCATCGATCTCAGTCCTCGATGTCAGTCCTGACATTGTTCCCGAGGTCGTTGCCATCGAACTGGCCTGCGGACTCAGTTCCCGCGGTGAGCAGGGCCTGCTTCGCGCACTCGACACCCCCGGCTTCATCTCTCTCATCGCCACCCTCTCTCCTCAGCACCACGTCGGCGTCTTCTCCGGTCTCGTTGTCCTCGACGAATTGCAGATCGATAACATCGCCGTCATTCACCAGACCCGCCAGTCGGGCATTGCCTCTCTCCTCCTCGCTCACGGAATCTCCCGTGCCCGTCTCCTCGGCGCCACCATTGCCTTTCTCGAAGTCCGCTCCGCTAACTTACCCGCCATCAACCTCTACCGCAAAGCCGGCTTCGAGGTGATTGGCCAGCGCCCCGCCTACTATGTCAACCCCGGCGATGATGCCCTCCTCAT
Organism: uncultured Acidobacteriota bacterium; assembly: GCA_903828635.1. Classification (GTDB taxonomy): domain Bacteria; phylum Acidobacteriota; class Blastocatellia; order RBC074; family RBC074; genus CAIOZW01. The sequence goes on along the minus strand of CAIKMY010000093.1, from coordinate 3,953 downwards.
GTCTCTTCACCTCTGAGCATCAACTCTGCCAACCTCTCTCACTCCGACACTAAGTTCCCTGAGTTCTGTTTGCCCCTTTCAATTGCTTATTTCCCCCGGCTATCGCCCTGTTCTATCCTCTTGCCGGAATTCGGAGGCTCCTCTCAATTCACCACGCGCTGCCCCTGACTCAACCGCAATTTTTCATCGGCCACGCCGGCGACAGATCTTGAACAATTCGACACTGTTGTACTATCATCCCACCAGTCACTCTTTTACTTTAACGCTGTACCACCTGTCGCTCAGCGGTTGGTTCTGTACCGCCAACCCAGGCGACTCTTAAATGGACATAACATCAGAGGAGGACGCTGCTTATGAGCACTCAAGCCGAAGACGCAGAATTAAAGAAGGTTCTGCTCTCCAGAGATGATCACTACCGCCAACTCGCTGAAGAGCACCGCCGCTATGATACCCGCCTTACTGAACTTTCCAACATCCACTTCCCCAATGCCGAAGAACAGCTCGAAGAGGCAACACTCAAGAAAAAGAAGCTCGCACTCAAGGATCTGATGGAGCAGATATCTGCCCGACATCGCCAGGCCTCCATTGCGGTCTGATATCGTCAGTCTCCTCACGCCGTCCTGCCCCCAACGGCGTGAGGAGCTCCGCTGTACCTGCCAATCTCCTTGCCCTTCATCCCTCTCCTACTTCATACTTGTCGTCTTTGTATTATCTGTTTCCTGTACCGGGTCTCTTCTCTGGCATGACACGTGCGTCTGATAACTTGCGGCATCTGACTTGTGGCATGGTATGATCTGCAGCGTGTTGATGGGGAGGGGAGGCGCCGGGTTGGGCAAAGGCGTGCAGCAGCAATCCCGGAGGGTTTATTCCTTGGTCAGAGCAGTGAGGATAGTAAAAGACGGGTATCCATACATCGGGTATACCGGAGGCTTGGGGTTGGCATCACTGGTCGGGGTGGCGGCCGGTGTGGAATGGTTGATCTGGCCAGCAGCGATCATGCTTTTTCTGGCGGCATTTATCGCCTTTTTCTTCAGGGACCCGGAGAGGGAGATTCCGCAGGGAGCGGGGCTGATCGTCTCGCCGGCTGACGGGCTGGTGGTCTCATTGAAGCCATATGTTGACGATACGGGAGCGGAGGGGACGCGGGTCAGCATTTTTCTTTCGGTCTTTGACGTTCACGTCAACCGGTCACCGATTGGTGGAGAGCTGACGGCCTCGGAGTATCGTCCGGGGAAGTTCCTCGCGGCCTCGCTGGAGCGTGCATCACAAGAGAACGAGCAGCAGGAGATGACGGTCGAGGGGCGTGAGGGAAGGATCGTCTTCCGGATGATTGCCGGGCTGATAGCGAGAAGAATCGTCACTTACAAACAGGCAGGAGAGTCGGTTGAGCGCGGCGAGCGAGTGGGGCTGATCAAGTTCGGCTCGCGGGTCGATTTAATGCTTCCGGCCGGAGTCAAGGTGATGGTCAGGCGTGGTCAGCGGGTACGAGGTGGCAGCACGGTTATCGGAAGGGCAGCATCATGAGTGACGATGTCGGGCGCAAGGCCCCTTTTCCAGGCAGGTCGGTCATCCGGCGTGGAATTTATATAGTTCCCAGCCTCTTCACGATCGGCAATATCCTCTGCGGTTTCTACGCAGTGGTCAATGCGGTCAAGGGGTATGAGGCCATGGGCCGCGTCGCCGTCTCGACCGACCTCTTCAACAAGGCCTCAGTGGCGATTGGTGTCGCCTGGCTGCTCGACAATCTCGACGGTCGGGTGGCGAGGCTGACCAACACCACCACCGAATTCGGAGTCGAGCTCGACAGTATCGCCGACTTTCTCTCTTTCAGTATCGCGCCGGCAATCCTTGCCTACACCTGGGGATATGGCTCGACTCCCGGACTGGAGAAGCTTGCCTGGGGCGTCTCCTTCTTCTTTCTGATCTGCGGTGCTCTGCGGCTGGCAAGATTCAATGTCATGGCCCGGACGACGAGTGATGCCTTCACCGGCAAGACGAGAAAGCTTGACAAGAGATACTTTGTCGGCCTGCCAACGCCGGGAGCCGCCGGACTGATCGCCGGGCTGATCCATTTCCATCCGCTGCCGATTCCGAGCCTTGCCGATGAGTCGCGCCACTTCAACAGTCTTCTGCTGCTCTCCCTGATGGCCGCACTGGCGTTGCTGATGGTCAGCACTATCCGCTATTCGAAGACGATCGCCATTGGATCAAAGGTCCGGCACCCATTCATCACCCTGCCCTCGATCTCGCTGCTGGTGGCCGGTATCTGGTTCTATTCGCAATGGATGCTGGTCGGCCTTGCCTCGATCTACGTGCTGCACGGGCCCCTGCTCAGACTGCTCGGCCTGCTGCGTTATCTGCGGACTTCGAAGCCCGGTGAGGGCAGCCATTCCGAACCCGGTCAGGTTTGATTCCTGTTCCGGCCTGCCAAGGAGAGACGCTTTGTCGAAGAGCTTTGAAACCATCGTCATTCTCGATTTCGGTTCACAGTATACGCAGTTGATTGCACGACGCATCCGGGAGATTGGTGTCTATTGCGAAATTCACCCCTACAATATCGCCCCGGACTTGTTGCGCGCACTCTCTCCGAAGGGAATTATTCTCTCCGGTGGGCCCGGTTCCGTCTATGAGGAGGGCGCGCCACACTGTGATCGTCGCGTGCTTGAACTCGACCTCCCGGTGCTCGGGGTTTGCTATGGCCTGCAGTTGCTCAGCTATTTTCTTGGTGGCCGGGTTGAGCCCTCATCACGTCGCGAATATGGTGCAGCGACCATCAGGCAGACACACCCCGGGAGAATGCTCGTCGGGCTTCCCACAGAGTTTTCCGTCTGGATGAGCCACGGTGATCACGTCACCGTGCCGCCACCCGGATTCACCGTCGTGGCCGGGACGGAGAACGCCCTCGGTGCCGTCGAAAATGACGAGCTCCACCTTTACGGATTGCAGTTTCACCCCGAGGTTGTCCACACCCCCCAGGGAAGGGAGATCCTCGAAAACTTTGTTCACGGGATTTGCGGCTGCCGTGGTGACTGGACTCCGGCCTCCTTCATCGAGGCCGCCGTCGAGCGTATTCGCCGTGAGGTTGGTGACGGTCAGGCGGTCTGCGGTCTCTCTGGTGGTGTCGACTCCTCGGTCGCTGCCGCTCTCGTCTCGCGCGCCATCGGCGACCGGTTGACCTGCCTTTTCGTCGATAATGGCCTCCTCAGAAAGGACGAGTTCACCAAAGTCCTCCGCGCATTTGCTGATTATGGACAGCTCAGGGTCGTCGGCGTCAGTGCCGGCGAGCGATTCCTCACCGCTCTCGATGGTGTCGAAGATCCCGAACGTAAACGCAAGATAATTGGCCATACCTTCATCGATGTCTTTCAGGAAGAGGCCGCCCGGCTCGGCAAAATCGATTTTCTCGTCCAGGGAACTCTCTACCCCGATGTCATCGAGTCCCAGTCGGTCAGGGGACCCTCCGCCGTCATCAAGAGTCACCACAATGTCGGCGGACTACCCGAAAAGATGCACCTCAGACTAATTGAGCCACTTCGCGAACTCTTCAAGGATGAAGTCCGCCTCGTCGGCCGGGAACTTGGACTCCCTGATCAGCTGGTCGATCGGCAACCATTTCCCGGACCCGGACTGGCGATTCGCCTCCCCGGGCCCGTCAATCAGGATGATCTGCGGTTGTTGCAAGAGTCTGATAACATTGTCATGGAAGAGATCAGGCGTGCTGGTCTTTACAAGGAGATCTGGCAGTCATTTGCGGTGCTGCTGCCAATACGGACGGTAGGGGTCATGGGAGATGATCGCACCTATGAGCGAGTGGTGGCGATCAGGGCGGTGAAGAGCGTCGATGGGATGACTGCGGACTGGGCGCGACTGCCATATGATCTGCTGGAATCGATCAGCCGGCGGATCGTTAGTGAGGTCAGGGGGATCAACCGGGTTGTCTATGATATCAGCTC
>CAIKMY010000092.1 GCA_903828635.1 uncultured Acidobacteriota bacterium | reverse complement strand
GCCGGAATGGAGCACCATCCCGCCGATCATCTGGACATCGAAGTGGCGCATGCCGGTTGATCGTCGTGAGGCCTCGCGAACGCAGGCGAAGGCTTCGGGGAGGATCTCTTCGAGAGCGTCCTGTTCAATTCTGCGGCGCAGCGCCTCGTCAGATTGACCTGCTGCAGTTTCTGTGCAGAGTTTGGCCAGACGGGCACGGAAGAGCTCGGTCTGACCGCGTAGTTGCTCGTCACTCAGCGCCTGTATCTCCGGTTCCAGCGCGTTGATTTTCGCGACGATTGGCCACAGTTTGCGCAAAAGTCGCTCATTGGCTGACCCGAATACCTTGGTGATTGCTTTCTCGATGAAGTTCATAGATTATATCGGACGAAGTATCGCGACTGAGTAGAGGCGTTCCGCTCCTGCTCTGCGCAAAGAAGACCCGCCCGGGCGACCTTCAGGCGGCACTAATCGGGCGGACAGTTTCAACATTGTTCATTGTCGCTTCAGCACGACGGAAATCAAACGACAATTCAAAACGAAAATTCTAGTTGACGGTCAGGGGGGCGTCAAGGATCATAACTTTGACGCACACGCCGGGTCTGTGGCATTATAGCCCTTTCCTGTCCAATCCAATATATCTTTCATCGGGAGTTTCATTAAATGTCAGACACGAAAAGCGAGACGAATGAGGTAGCAGTGGCAGCAGCCGAGCAGGTGGCTGAAGAGGTCAGCTACCACGCGGTAGAGAAGAATGGCAGCATCACCGCAATCTGGGAGATGCGTGGGCGCAAGCATGTGCGGACGATCGATCCACGGAGCGCGGAGGGCCGCCATCTGCTCGGTGGTCAGGAATCGAGTGAGGCCGCAGCGGGCTAGCAGGCAGGCGATTGAGCGGGCGGGGCGTCGACGCACGGTTCTGAAAAGTGATCAGGAAGGATCGCATATCTTCAGTCATTGACCGTTGGCGCCTCAGGCCCGCCACTCAGTACAGATTCAGACACTCCTCTCAATGCATGTTGACCCTGTCCTTTGCGTAACACTTCGTTTGTATGACAGGTTAGTAAACAGGATTAAAAGGCCTGCCTGACAGGTTCATCCATCTGAACTTACATCCTCGGGGCAGTTCTGCAATCTTCCGGAACCAATTGTTAATCACGCGTGTTGAGCTGCGAAATATCAAGAATCACGCCGAGAGCACCTTCAACTTTCAGCCCGGCGTAACAGCCATTTGTGGCCCGAACGGATCGGGAAAGACCACGATTCTTGAGGGGATAGCCTGGGTTCTCTTCGATCATCTCGAATACAAGCGGGAAGACTTTGTCCGGCGTGGTGAGAAGAAGGGGCAGGTAACAATCTCCTTTATTTCGAGCCTTGATGAGCGGGAATATCAGGTAACGCGGGATACAGGTGGTGGGTATTTCGTCTACGATCCGGTGACGAAATCACGACTGGTGGAGCAGAAGAGCTTTGTCTTGCCGTGGTTACGGCAGCGGCTTGGGGTTGATGCTGCAGTAGACCTGCCAACACTCTTCAGGACGACGATCGGAGTGCCGCAAGGGACCTTCACGGTCGATTTTGCCCAGCCATTTTCGAGCCGCAAGGCGGTCTTTGACCAGATTTTGAAGGTCGAGGAGTACCGTCAGGCGGCGGATCAATTAAAGGCGGCACAGCGGTTGGCCGAAAGCCGGGTGGTGGAGGCCGATCGACAGGTAGCGATGCTGGAAGGCGAGCTGAAGGGGTATGACGAGGTGGTCGCGGCGCGGGACAGGGTGGTCGTGTGCCTGAGAAACGCCGAGGCTGCCGAGGCGCAGTTGCGTGAGGAGGAGATTCGGCTGGGTGCGGAATGCAGGCGGCTGGATGATTGTCTGGTGCAACTACGACAGCATCGTGAGCGGGTTGAGCAGGCGGGGATGCAGTTGAGATCATTGCACGAGGCGGAAGCGGCATTGCAGGGAGCGATCGAGGAGGCACGTGAGGCGGGAAGGATCGTCGAAATGGCCCGCGAAGGCTACAACGATTGTCTGGCCGCGCAGCGTCAGTTGGCGGAACTTGAGCCGCGACGTGATCAGCGTGACCTGCTGAGAGGGGATCTGGCAAATCTTGATCGTCAGATATTTGAGGCTGAGAGCCGATTGCGGCAGAGCGAAGAGCGTTTACGGGAGGTCAGTGAGGCGAAGTGCGAGGTGGCGGCTCTGGCGGGGGATATGGCCCGACAGGAGAGTCTCGAAGAGGAGATGGCACGGCTGCGCGAGGGGCGAGGTGAGCTTCAGGGGGTAAAGCGAAGGGTCGAGGCACTCGAAGCGGAGCTGACTTCATTGCGCCGTCGCTACCAGGCACTCTCGCTGCAGATTGATGGCGCGGAGTCAGGCAGGAAGAAGGCCGCGAGCCTCGGATTGCTTGAGCTTGAGCGGCGCGAGCTCGATGCTGCCCTGAGGCGGGAGGATCTGGCGAGGGAGAGGCGTCGCACGCAATCAGCCGAGCAGGCAAGAGTCAGGCAGGATCTGGAGAGGTTGCGGCAAGAGGCAGATCGTTTGCGGGACGAGATCGGCGTGTTGTGCAAACTGGAATCAGAGGCGGAGCGATTGAGCGGGCTGGAGGAGTCGCTGTCGTCAGTCGTTGAAGAGATCTCGCATTTGCGAGCCGGGTTGGCGCGTGATCGCGAGATGATTGTCGGACTGACGAGTGGTGCCATCTGTCCGCTGCTCAGGGAGCGATGCCTCAATCTTGGTGGTGAGGGCCAGGCAGGCGGGATCATTGGCGAGACGATGGAGTCCGGATTTAGCGCGCTTCTTGCGCAACGCGAAGCCGGGATCGAGACGGTGGAGCGGAAGCGCGAGCTCTTGGTGGCGGAGGTAAGTGCTTCGCGCAAGGCTGCATTGCGTGTCGCGCCATTATCGGAATTGCGGCGCGGGCTGGCAAAGGTCGAAGCGGAGTGCGCAGCCTGCGAGAGGCGCTTGGCCGACCTCGCTGTCGAGGCCGGGTCACTGTCAACTCAGGAAGAGGCAGATGGTTCGCGCCTGCAGCAGCGGCTTTCAGAGGTTGAGGAAGAGATTCGTGAGGCACGAGAGGCGCAGCGACTGCTTGATCGGGCAGCGGTGATGATTGATGAGCAGACACAGATCCGCGCTGATGGCGAGACAAGGCGCGAGGAATTCGATCGCTTGCAGGGAAGGATCCTCACTCTTGGTGACATCGAGGGAGAGTTTTCACAGGCCGAGTTGCTGCTTCGAGGGCTGGGTGATCCGCGCAGTCGGACGCTTGCTCTGCACAAGACGATCGAGCGAGAGATCGAGTGGCAGTCTGCGGAGAGATCGGCCGCCGAAGCTGTTGCCACACTTCAGGAAAGACGTACACAGCTTGCCATCGAACTGGGGGTGTTTGACGGGCTCGACCTCGCGATAATGACCGCAGCGCAGCAGCGGGCACGCTGCGAACGCGACTATGAGGCATTCATTGCCAATGAGCGACTGGCAGGAACGCTGGAGTCAAAAGAGTCCGAGGCGCGACAGCTTGCTGGTGAATGTCATAGTCTCGCTGCCAGGCAGTCTGCCGCCATTGGCGAACTTGCCCGGCTGGAGAGCGACTATGATGGTGATCACCACCAGCGACTGCGGATAGCTGTCGATCATTGCCGAGTTGAGGCGGCGAGGGTCGAGACCGAACTTCGTCACCTGCGCACAGAGTCCAAGCGTCTTGAAGAGCGATTGAAATCACTCAACGATCTTCGTCAGCGATTGCGCGAGGTGACGAGCGAGCGTGAAGCTCACGCGCGGCAGCGCGAGAGGGTTGAGATGATCCGTACCCTGCTGGTCAGTGCGGCTCCATATATCACCGAGTCCTATATCTTCTCCATCTCGCAGGAGGCGGCGCAACTCTACCGTGAGATTTCGGGCAGACACGACCTGACTCTGCGCTGGAACCGTGATTACGAGATCGTCATCGAAGAGGCTGGTCACGACCGCCCGTTTCTCAGTCTCTCAGGAGGTGAGCAGATGGTTGCCGCACTCTCCGTGCGTCTTGCTCTGTTGCGGGAATTATCAGAGATCGATGTCGCTTTTTTTGACGAGCCGACGACCAACATGGATGAGGTCAGGCGTGGCAACCTTGCCCGGGAGATTGGTCGCATCAGAAATTTTCGACAGTTGTTCGTGATTAGTCACGATGATACTTTCGAAGGGTTTACGGATCAGACGATCAACCTGGGAGAATTGTCCGTATAATCTTTCGGCAAGGCTCTTTCAGCAGCCGGACAGCAGCCGGACACTAGGAGGATAGTGTGATGAGTGAGGGACGACAGATGCACCCGGAGTTGCAGTCATTGTGCGAGCAGATCGAGGCAGTACGGCGAGAGGCAGAGACCGTGCTCGACGGGCTGACAGAGGAAGAGTGCGCCTGGCAGCCGACAGCGCGTTCGTGGTCGATCTCCCAGTGCTTCGAGCACCTCAATGTCATCGCAAGGCACTATTTGCCGGTAATCAACCAATCAATCAATGAGGCACGGGCTGCGGGATTGACTGGTGCCGGTCCCTACAGGTATGGCTGGCTGGAGAACTGGTTGGCGAACTCAATGGAACCACCACCGCGACGTCGCTTCCGGGCTCCGCGTCGCTATGTTCCACCACCGGATCGACCACTCGCCGAGATCAGATCGTCGTTCTTTGCCACGCAGGAGCGATTGCTTGAACTGCTGCAACGGGCTGATGGGGTTGATCTCGGTCGCGCTCGTGTCTCCCTACCGGGGATCATGGCCCTCAGATTCTCTCTCGGGCGGGTCTTGGCGCTTCTTCTTGCCCACGAGCGTCGCCATCTCTGGCAGGCGGCCGGTATCAGGAACTCATTGAAAGACCGGCAGGCCGAATGAGACGACCTGCCGGCTATCGGGACTACCAGTTGGGTGGAGCGCCCACCGGATACTGCTCCATATCGAGAACCGAGCCGGTGATCGGCTCGCTCTCATCGCTGGCAAAGTAGACTGCCGCGTGGGCGATGTCCCTTGGCGACAACAATCGTCCCCACGGCCGGGTCTGCACCGCTTCATCAAGCCAGTTTTCGCCTTTTCCCTCGACATTCACCTTGACGTGATGCTCATTCGGAGTGAGCGTCCAGCCGACATTGAGCTGATTGACCCGGATTCGGTAGCGGTTGAGGTAGCTCGCAAGGTTCCTTGTCAGCGTCATAAGCGCCCCCTTGGAGGCGGAGTAGGCCATCAGCTTCGGCTCGCCAATGTAGGCATTGACTGAGCCGATATTGATGATCGAGCCGCTCTGACGCTCCTTCATATACCTGACGGCTTGTTGTGAACAAATGAAGGAGCTGCGCACATTGAGGGCGAAGACCTCGTCCCAGAGCTCGACGCTGGTGTTCTCGATCGTCCCGCGTGCGCTGTAGCCAACGGTGTTGACGAGGATGTCAATCTGCCCGAAATGGGAGACTGCGCCGTCGATCAGCGCGCGACATTCCGCCTCGCTGGCAACGTCAGCCTTGAGCGAGATTGCTGTGCCCCCCGCCTCCCGGATCGAGGCGGCCACGGCGTGTGCCTTGGCGACGTCCCGGTTAGAGACGACAACCCCCGCTCCCTCCTCGGCAAAGAGCCGTGCAATCCCCTCTCCAAGGCCTGAGCCTGAACCGGTAACGACCGCGACCTTGCCTGCCAGTCGATTCATGCTTCACCTCATGCGCCGAAATGTTGCGCCATCTTGCCGCGCAGGAAACGCACCGATTCACGCAGCTCATCCATGCCGTTTTCGCCATCCTCGATCGAGATCCAGTTATCGAAGCCCTCGTTCTTCAGGGTCGAAAAGATGGCATCATAGTCGTTGAGCCCCTTACCGATTACTCCGTGGCGGAGATTCTTCGCATAGCCCATCGATCCATCCTGCTGCTTGAGATCCTCGATTGTGCCGCTGATCAGGTAGCGATCCGACGCATGCATGGTAATGACGCGATGCTTGATGGCCGCCAGCACCTCAAGTGGATCCTCTCCGCAGATGATCGCGTTTGACGGGTCGTAGTTGACGCCAAACCAGGGTGAATCGATCTGGTTGATCACTTCGAGGAAGACGTCAAGGTGCTGCGCAAACTCCGGATATTTCCAGTAACCATCCTTGTAATGGTTCTCCATGTTGAGGATGATGTTGCGCCCGGCGGCATAAGGTATCACCTCGTTGATGCACTCGACGGTGTAACGAACTCCGTCAGCGCGCGAGACATCGTCACGGCGCTGGCCCGAAAGGACGCGGCAGTAACGCCCGCCCATCCGCGCCGTCAGATCGATCATTCGCTTCTCTTTCTCAATCTCGGCGGCGCGTGCTTCCGCGTCGTGCTGCGTGAAATCGGGAGAGGCGCACATCATCGGTGCTTCAAGGTTTCTTGATTTGAGGTGATCCTTCACCTTGTCAAGATAATCGTCGTCGAAGCTGGTGAAAAATCCGGGGTAGAGCTCAATCCCGTCGACATCGAGTGTCGCCGCCAGATCGATCCAGTCAAAGAGAGTCATGCTGCGTGTCACGCACAGCTCGTCCATGTAGCATTTCGGAAATACTGAAAGTTTAGGCATTTTGCAGATACTCTTTCTGATAAATGTTGTCAGAGAAAGAGGGGGCGTGGATGAAGCAGACAGACAGAAAAACAACGATGTCTGTTCGTGATCTGTCCTGTATCGCCCCCATTTCCCCGGGCAAAACGGAAACAGCCGATTTAGTCTTCAGGCCTGAGCACCGCCTTGACGTAAGTGCCATCGTGCATTCCGTCGAAGCAGGGTTGCCATTCTTCGAGGGTTGCGATGCGGCTGATGATCGGCTTGAGATTGATCTGTTCGGAGGCAAGCATCGAGACGACCATCTCCCAATTCTGGAAGGTGTGGCTGAAGCTGCCCTGAAGACGAACGGCTTTTTGGACGAGGGGATCGAGCGAGGCGCCAAAAGGCTGGGGGCCCCATCCCACCTTGGTGATCTGGCCGGCGGGGCGAACGATCTCCATAGCGGTTTTGAGTGCCACCGAGGCACCAGCCGCATCAACAACGAGGTGAGCGCCAAGGCCGTCACCGAGGCTGAAGACGAGATCTCTGAGATTTACCTCCTCGAGGTTGACGCAGTGGGTAGCGCCGATCTCTTTCGCCGCTTCGAGTCGTGATTTGTCCTGAGACATGCCGACGACGATCAGGCTACCCGCCCCGGCAAGTCTGGCCATCTCGGCGCAAAGCAGGCCGATCGGACCAGGCCCGAGAACGACCACTGTGTCGCCCGGTCGTACCTTGCTCTTTTCGATAACTGCGTTGTAGCCGACGCAGCAGGGCTCGGTCAGCGCGGCCCTCTCGAATGGCAGGTTATCAGGGATGTGGTGGAGGCACCGTTCGGGAACGCGCGCATAGCCGGCCATCGCGCCATTGATGCCATAGCCGAAGCCCTTGCGCTGCGGGCAGAGATTGTAGGCACCGGTGCGGCACATCATGCACTGGCCACAGATGTAGGCCGCAGTTTCGGAGACAACGCGGTCGCCCTCGCGAAAGCTGCGTACCCGACTGCCAATTGCGGCGACGGTTCCGCCAAACTCGTGGCCGAGGATCACCGGAGCCGCCACCGGCCAGCTCTGCGTCGCGTGATATTGATGAACATCGCTGCCGCAGACACTCACTCCTCCGATCTTCAGCAGAACCTCGTCATCGCCAATCTCCGGTATCGGCATTTCACGGACCTCAACGGATCCGGGCTTCAGGTCGTATTGAACGACCGCGGTCATGGTTGCAGTCATGCTTGTAGCTCCTTCTTTTATTCCCTGATGCGGCGGACGATCTCCGAGAGGATACCCTTGAGATCACCGCTGGTGGTGCTGAATGAATGGGCATCGATGGCGAGTGGCGCACCAATGACGACCAGTGGTGCCCCGTGTTTGGGCATCGAAATCGCCTCTTCAATCGAGAGGCCGCCAACTGCCTGAACCGGGATGCTGACGGCGTCGACGACAGCTTTAAGGTCGTCGAGCGGGCTCAGGCGTTTTCCGCTGGTGGCAAAGATGCCGTTGCGCTCGTCGAAGCCGGTGTGGTGGACGATATAATCGACGCCGAGGTCTTCCATCCACTTGCTGGCCGCCGCCTTGTCATCACAGACCATGTTGTCACCCATTACTTTGGCGCCAAAGTCACGCCCTGCCTTGACGACGCACTTGATCGTCTCCTCGTGGGCGCGAGCCATGACGACGACGTGGGTTGCTCCGGCTTTGGCCATCATCTCGGCTTCGAGGTAGCCTCCATCCATTGTTTTGAGGTCGGCGACGATCGGATGATCAGGAAATTCCTGACGCAGCGCACGCACCCCGTGAAGCCCTTCTGCCAGAATCAGCGGTGTCCCTGCTTCAAGCCAGTCGACACCGGCCTCGACGGCAATTCGCGCTGTCTCCAGCGCCTCCCTGATATCAGTCAGGTCAAGCGAAATTTGTACTATTGGTTTCATATTGATTATGTCGATTATTTCAGTTCACGGATTTTGATGTTTCGATACCAGACCTCGTCGCCATGGTCCTGGAGCAGGACGTGGCCGCTGGCAGCCTCGCCGAACCCCTTGGTATTCTTAAATTTGCTCTCGGCGACATGCTTGCGGTAATCCTCGCTGGTGCGATCGAAACTGACTACGAGGACGCCATTGAGCCAGTGCTCGATCTTGTTGCCACGAGCGATGATGCGTGTCTGATTGAACTCTCCGACCGGGCGCAGCCTCTTGGCAGCGGCCGGTGGGATGAGGTCATAGAGTGCCCCGGAGGTGCGATTCCCGGCGATCCCCATTTTGGCATCAGGGTGATTTTCATCGTCGAGAACCTGATACTCAAAGCTGATGGCGCCGCGTCCGGTCGGCGGCAGGCTCTCACTGACGAGATACTTGATCCCGCTGTTGCCTCCCTTTGAGATCTTCCATTCGATGGCCAGTTCGAAGCTGGAGAACTGGTCGACGGTGATCAGGTCTCCCCCCGGTTTCTCCGGGGTCCCCCGACCGGGCTCCTTTTTGAGCGCGCCATCGGCGGCCGACCAGCCCCAGGGAAGCTCCTGACTGTGAAAGCCGCGCCAGCCGGTCAGGGTGCTTCCATCAAAGAGAAGCCGCCATCCCGCTTTCTTTTCGGTGGTGCTCAGAGTGTTGGGTTTTGCCTGGGCGAGGCCCCGAGAGGCGGCCAATATCATAAATAGTAATGCAATAGCTGCGCGAGTCTTCATTGTTTCGATTCCTCGGAAATAGTCTGTTGACCTTCTGGTAAAGAGCTTGACAGCGATATCAGAGCGGAATTAGATTTACCGCGCGGTCGAATATTCAGTGATCGCTGCCGACATTATAAGTAAACGTACCGTCACATCAACTGCAAGCGCGACGGCGCAGAAGCAAAAGATCAAAGTGAATATCGTAGTCTGTCTGAAGCAAATACTCGATCCGGAGATACCGAGCCGCGATTTTCGTGTCGATAGTGAGAAGATGGAGGCACAGCGAGGCGGGGCAAGCCTGGTGACCAACATCTTTTGCGAGAATGCGCTGGAGACGGCGTTGCAGTTTCGCGAGAAGTTTGGAGGGCGGATCACGGCGTTGATCTTTGCGCCGGCTGGCGGTGAGGATTCATTGCGCAAGGCGCTGGCGATGAAGGCTGATGCCGCGGTACACGTGATCAATGACGGCGCGGCGCATCCCGATCCGCTGGCAGTTGCGCGAGTCCTCGCGGCAGCGGTGCGCCGGCTGGGCAATATTGATCTGGTGATGGTTGGGAGGGAGTCCGGGGACTGGGGAGTTGGTCAGACCGGTGGGTTGATGGCCGAGGAGCTCGGGATCCCCTCCGTCTCATTTGTTGACCGACTGGAGAAGCAGGAGCGCGGGCTGCTGCTGCACCGGCAGACCGATCAGGGCTGGGAGAATGTCGAGGCACAGACGCCGCTGGTGGTGACAATTACCAATGACGATCAGAATCTGCCGCGGATTCCGAAGACGCGCGACATCATGCTCTCATCGCGGCAGCCGATCATACGGTGGAGCCTGGAAGATCTGGCGGCGGATGATGCCGGGATCGATGTCGCGGAGATCAGGGCTGGTGGTGGCTACTATCGGGTGGTCGATCTGGCGATTCCGACGAAGGAGATCGTCTGCGAGATGGTCGCGGGAGAGACACTGGAAGAGCGGGTTGATCAGCTTGCTGATCGGATCATGTCAGTGGTGCGTTCATTATGAGCAGGGTAATCGGCATAATCTTTTCATCGGCGGGATATGACCGCGCGGCTCAGGGAGTGACCGGGGCCGGGCGAAGGCTGGCTGACGCCCTTGGCCTGCCGCTGCAAATGGTGGTTGTTGGGGGGGGCGGAGGAGATCTGGCCGGATCTCTGGCGGCGGTCGCTGACGCGGTGACGGTTCTCACGGTCACCGGAGTGGCCGATTATCAGCCGGAGCAGACCCTGGCGGCCCTGACCGATCTCTGCCGTGGCGAGGGGGCACAGGCGGTGCTGCTTGGCAATGACACCTGGAGTCAGGAGCTGGCACCGCGACTGGCACATCGGCTTGGTGGCAGCGCTGCCGGCGATGGCGTTGAACTGGTGATTGCCGATGGTCGGCTTCGGGTCAGTCGCAGTGTTTATGGCGGTAAGGCGATGGCGACGATCGAGTTGCTGCGTGATCCGGCGGTTGTCTGGATAAGGGCGCGCGCCTTCGACCCGGCGACGGCGCGGGAAGTTCCTGCGCCAATCGAGTCGCTGGAAGCGGCTCCGACAGGGGAGCCGGCAACATTCATTATCGAGCGCAAGTCGGAAGTGACGGGTGAAGCGCGCCTCGAGGATGCGCAGGTGATTGTTTCCGGAGGACGCGGGCTTGGTGGTCCGGAGCCATTCACTGATCTGCAGGATCTGGCAGGATTGCTGGGCGGGCAGACGGCGGCCTCGCGCGCCGCCTGTGACTCGGGCTGGTGTCCGCCCTCGTGGCAGGTAGGACAGACGGGCAGGAAGGTCGCCCCCGGCCTTTACCTTGCAGTGGCCATTCGCGGCGCCAGCCAGCACCTTGCCGGCATCTCCGAGGCGAAGACGATCGCGGCGATCAATAACGATCCTGATGCCCTGATCTTCAAACACTGTCGTTTCGGCATTGTCGAAGACTATCGCAAGGTGCTGCCTCTGCTGCGCGAGCGGCTGGCAGCAATGCGCAAGGAGTGATTTTCAACCTGATGCTCGATAACACGCTTGACAGTGAGGCGACTCGGCCGGTCCTTTGGAACATATCGCAGAGCTGGCTGCTCTATGTGATGTTTGCCGCCTCGCTGGCGATCGCCGGTTACGGCCTTTATCGCCGCGTCATGGCCTGGCGGCGCGGTCAGCCGGCCGCGCGCTTCGATCAGCCGTGGCCACGGCTGAAAATGCTGCTGACTCACGCCATTGGCCAGCGCCGTACGGTACGCGAGCGATATGCTGCCTTCTTTCATACTTTTCTCTACACCGGCTTCATTGTTCTCTTCATTGCGACGATGGTGGTCATGGCTGATCACCGCTTTGGTCTGCCGATAATGCGTGGAGCCTTCTACCTCTGGTTCCAGTCGCTGATCGTCGATATTTTTGGTGCGCTGGTGGTGGCCGGGACAGCGATCGCCTTCGTCAGACGGCTCGTTCACCGGCCGCGAAAGCTGGTGCTCAATGACGAATCTCTCCGGATTCTCGGGCTGATACTGCTCATGGCGCTGACCGGTTTCCTGCTGGAGGGCTGGCGGATTGCGGCGACGGCTGATCCGTGGGGTGTCTGGTCGCCATTTGGTTACCTTGTCGCGCGGATCTCCTCGCTGGCTCTGACGGCGAAATCGATGGAGCTGGCGCACGTCATCACCTGGTGGTTTCATTCGGTTCTCGTCTTTGGCTTCATTGCCTGGGTGCCATATACCAAGCTGCTGCACATCCTGACGGCGCCACTCAACATTTACACTGCGCGGCTGGCACCGAGTGGCGCGTCGCTCAAGCCGCTCGATCTCGACCGGCTGGCGGAGACCGGTGAGCCGATGGGTGTCAGAACGGCAGCGCAACTGACCTGGAAAGATCTGCTCGACCTCGACGCCTGCACCGAATGCGGCCGCTGCACTGATGTCTGTCCGGCCAACACGGTCGGCAAATCACTCTCTCCGCGTGATCTGATTCTCGATCTGCGTGATCTGGTTCGAGCGCCACAGGCAGGGGAGCCGGCGGGGATCACCTCGACGGTCACGGCGGCTGCGCCCGACTCCCTCTGGCAGTGCACCACCTGCGGTGCCTGCATGGAAGCCTGTCCGGTCTTCATCGAGCAGATGCCAAAGATCGTCGATCTGCGCCGCTACCTTGTGATGGAGGAGTCTGACTTTCCGGAGACGATGCAGCAGGCTGTTACCTCGCTCGAAACTCGCGGTCATCCATTCCGTGGTACGCAGAGTACACGGCTCGACTGGGCGGAAGGGTTGCCGGTGAAGACGATCGGAGAGGCGCTTGATGCCGAAGTACTCCTCTGGGTCGGGTGTGGCGGCGCACTGATCGAGCGTAACCAGAAGGTGGTGCGGGCGACTGCACAATTGCTGGCTGCCGCCGGCGTCAATTTTGCCATTCTTGGACGCGAGGAGAAATGCACCGGCGATCCGGCACGGCGCATTGGCAATGAGTTCCTCTTCGAGATGTTGGCGCGTGAAAACGTTGAGACACTCAACCGCCACGCAGTGAAAACGATTGTCACCTCCTGTCCTCACTGTTTCAACACGTTGCGCCACGAATACCCGCAATTTGGTGGCAGCTTTGAGGTCTATCATCACAGCGAATATCTGGCGAAACTGGTGAGCGAGGGGCGCCTGGCCTCGGCGACACCGCTCGATCAAACCGTGACTTTTCACGACCCCTGCTATCTTGGCCGGCATAACGGAGTTTTTGATGCGCCACGGCAGTTGGTGCAGATCTCCTCCCGGCGGATGGTTGAAATGGAGCGCCGTCGCGAGAACGGGTTCTGTTGCGGTGGTGGCGGCGGGATGAGCTTTGTTGATGAACCGGCCGGACAACGCGTCAACCAGGAGCGTGCGCGTGAAGCCCTCAAAACCGGTGCCGAGGTCGTTGCCGTTGGCTGCCCCTTCTGTATGACCATGCTTGAAGACGGCATCAATGCCCGTCGCGGTGAGAGGGATGTTCGCGTCATGGATGTCGCCGAACTGCTCTGGGAGTCGGTCGGCAAAAAGGCCTGAGCCGCTTGAACCTGTCGAACTGAGAAGAAGATCGAGGAGAAGATCATGGACTTGAATCTGACGTCTGAGGAGCAATCTTTCCGGGACGAGCTGCGGGCCTGGTTGCAGGCTCACGTGCCGCCGCCATTCGTCGGTGACACCACCAGTGAGGAGGGCAAAGGGGACTATTTTCAGTTCCTGCGCGACTGGCAGCGAAAGGTCTGTGAGGGGGGGTGGGCGGGGCTCTCATGGCCGAAGGAGTATGGTGGCCGTGGTGCGAAGCTGATCGAGCAGGCCATCTTCCAGGAGGAGTGGGCACGTGCCGAGGCTCCACCGCTGATCAATGTCCTCGGGCTCTCGCTGATAGGGCCGACGATCATTGCCGTTGGCACCGAGGAGCAGAAAAAGAGTCATCTTCCACGGATTCTCTCGGCCGAGGAGATCTGGTGCCAGGGATTCTCCGAGCCCAATGCCGGCAGCGATGTCGCCTCACTGACGACGCGGGCAGTGGTCGATGGCGATCACTTTGTCGTCAATGGTCAGAAGATCTGGACCAGCCTTGCTCACGTCGCCGACTGGTGTCTGCTGCTGGTACGGACCGATCCGACAGTACCAAAGCACAAGGGGATCACCGCGCTGCTGGTCGATATGCACCTGCCCGGCGTCGATGTTCGCCCGCTGAAGCAGATGACCGGCGATGCCAGCTTCAATGAGGTCTTTTTCGACAATGTCCGTGTGCCGATGAGCAATGTCCTTGGTAAGGTCAATCAGGGGTGGCATACGGCAATTGCCACGCTGATGAATGAGCGTGCTCATCTCGGTACCGGCACCTACGTCCAGTTCAAGCGTAACTTTGATCAGTTGATCTCTCATGCCCGCCGGATGCAGCGTCACGGCCGCTCACGTGGCACCGATCCGATTGTTCGCCAGAAGCTTGCCCAGGCTTTCATGGAGCTTGAAATCTTTCGGCTGACCAATACTCGTGCCCTCAGCCGCATGAATAACGAGCACGTGCCCGGTCCGGAAGGCTCGATTCTCAAGCTGCAGTGGAGCGAATACAATCAGCGATTCCAGCAGATCGCCCAGGAACTGCTCGGCCCGGTCGGCCAGTTGCAGGGGCTTGATAATGGCCAGTGGGTCTACAATTTCCTGCGTTGCCGTGCCAACACGATCGAGGCCGGTACCAGTGAGATCCAGCGCAATATCGTTGCCGAGCGTGTTCTCGGTCTGCCCAAGAGCTACTGATAGTTTTCAGGAATGAGCACATGGATTTTGATCTGAATAAAGCCCAGAAACTGTTGCAGAAATCGGCGCGAGATTTCTTTGCCCGGGAGTGTCCTTCGGAGCGTGTTCGCGCGCTGATGGCCAGTGAGACAGGATATGATGAAGCGCTCTGGCGCGAGATGGCCGATCAGGGCTGGCTGGGGATGCTGGTGCCGGAAGAGTATGGCGGTCTTGGACTAACGCTGGTCGACCTGATTGCAGTGGCTGAAGAGATGGGGCGTGCCTGTCTGCCGGGCCCGTTTCTCTCGACCCTCTGGGCGGCGGCACTGATCGATCGCGCCGGCAGCGAGGGGCAGCGCCAGCAGTACCTTGAGGCCATTGCTGCCGGAGATCTGAAGGCGACGGTTGCACTCCTCGAAGAAGATCTCGACTGGGATCCCGATGGTGTGCGGTTGCGGGCGGAGTTTGATGGTCGTGATTACCGGCTCAATGGCACCAAGCTCTTCGTCACCGATGCCGGTGTTGCGGATCTGATCATTTGTGTTGCCCGTCACGGCGAAGATCTGCTGCTGCTGCCGATCAAACGCACCAGCCCCGGGCTGGCCGTTACTCCGACACCGGCGATGGACGCGACCCGCAAGTTCTCAACCGTCATGCTCGACAATGTTGTCGTCCCGGCAACTGAGACCCTTGCCTTTACTACCGCGACACGCCGTGCCCTCCTTGCCGCGACCGAGGTCGCCTCCGTCATCCTCTGCGCCGAGATGCTTGGTGGCATCGAGTGGACACTTGCCAGCACCGTCGAGTATGCCCGGACCCGGCAGCAATTTGGCAAGCCGATCGGCATCTATCAGGCCGTTCAGCACCAGTGTGCTGATATGTTTCTGATGGCCGAGAGTGCGCGCTCGGCCATCTACTATGCCGCCTGGGCCGTCTCCGCCGGAGACCCTCTTGCCACGCTCGCTGTCTCGATTGCCAAGGGCTACTGTTCAGATGCCGCACGTGAGGTCGGTAATCGTGGCATTCAGGTACACGGCGGAATCGGCTTTACCTGGGAGCACAACCTTCAGCTTTACTACAAGCGTGCCAAATCCGGCGAAGTCCTCTTTGGTGATGCGACTCATCACCGTGAACTGATTGCGCGTCACATTGTTGATGAGGCGGAGTAGCAAAATTTTTGAGACCAGCGCTCCGGTTTGATCGTCTAACCTGTCAGTGACAGATATTTGTGCGAAACGACGCAATAGTGAAGACGCAATAGTGAAGACGCGATAGTTCAAATTTTTCGGAGGAACCAAATGAGCAGATCGATTTCCAAAGTTACCCTTGCCCTTTTCATTATGCTGATGCTGGCCGGAGCGGCTGCCGCTCAGGAGAAAGGTGCCAATTTCGCCGGCACCTGGACTCTCGACAAATCGAAGAGCAGCCTGCCCGAGATGATGCAGAACATTGAGTCGATCACCATGACGATCACTCAGGATGCCGGTCAGATCACCCGTGAGATGAAGATGGAGGGTGGTGCCGGCGGCCCCGGTGGTGGTCGTGGAATGGGGATGATGGGCGGTGGACGTCCGGCCACCTACAAGCTGGACGGCAGCGAGACGGTCACCGAGAATCCTCGTGGCAAGTCGGCCAGCAAGGTAAAGTGGGCCGATGGCGGCAAGGCGCTCGAGATCTCGACCGTCATGACCGTTGATTTCCAGGGTGAGACTCGAACCTTGTCGACTTCCGAGCGGTGGGAGCTGATCGATGGTGGCGCTTTGAAGGTCGTGCAGAAGCGTGAGACACCCCGTGGTCCGATGGAGATGACGATGGTCTTCAAAAAGTAACAGCATTCATTGAAAGATGATCGATTGAAACGAGTGGCCGCGGCCGACATCTCTTCCGGTCGTGGCCACATTGCTTATGGTGAGCTCTTCGAACAGTGAGGTGGCCGAGATGATGCGAGCCTGGCAGGTTACTGAGTGGTGTGAACCCGAACAGATGGCGCTGACCGAGGTGGCCATACCCAACCCCGGACCGGGTGAGGTGCGTCTGCGCAATCATGCTGCCGCGCTCAATTTCTTTGATATTCTGCTGGTCCAGGGGAATTATCAGGTACGGCCGCCATTTCCCTTCACCCCTGGAGCCGAGGTCGCCGGTGTCGTTGATGCTGTTGGTGATGGGGTGACCGGGCTGGCTGTCGGCGATCGCGTGCTGGCAATGCTTTCCAACGGCGGCTATGCCGAGTATTCGATTGCCCCGGCGGCCAGGACCTTTCGCCTGCCCGAGAGGATGACTTTTATCCAGGCTGCCGCCATGCCGATCGTCTACCAGACATCGATCTTTGCCCTCAAGCATCGCGGAGAGATCAGGGCCGGAGAGTGGCTGCTGGTGCTGGCTGCAGCGGGCGGGGTCGGCAGCTCGGCCGTGCAGCTTGGCAAGGCGATGGGAGCCAAAGTGATCGCTGCCGTTGGCAGCGAGTCAAAATTCCCGTTCTGTCACCAGCTTGGCGCTGACGAGGTGATCACCTACGGTCGTGAAGGCTGGACTGACGAGGTGCGAAGGATGACCGGCACCGGTGCCAACCTCATTTATGATCCGGTCGGCGCTGACTATTTCGATCAGGCGACGAAATGTATTGCACCAGAAGGCCGAATTCTGATCATCGGATTTGCCGCTGGTCGTATCCCGACGATTGCTGCCAACCGCCTGCTCCTTAAAAATGCCTCGGCCGTTGGGGTTTACTGGGGTGGTTACGTCGAAAAGAACCCGGGCTATCTCGCCGCTGCCCAGGCGGAACTTTTCGCACTTTACGACGCCGGGGGTATCAACCCGATCGTTACTTCAACCGCGCCACTCGCTGACGCACCAGTTCTGCTTCGCTCCCTCGCCAATCGTCAGGTCTCCGGCAAGGCGGTGTTGATTATCGACTGATGATCACCGGAGCCTCTTGATAAGTTGTTGCATCTGCCTGAACTCTGGCGTCCCTGCCGGACACAGCTCGAACAGTGCCATCTCGATTGATGAGATGATTGCTCCCGCTCGTGACAGTCGCCCGATCGCTACCTCGCGGTTGCGTGGCAGTCGGCTGCCAATGGCGTCCGTCAGCAGATGCACCTGATAGCTCTGCTGCAAAAGTTGCAACGTTGTCTGTGCCACGCAGATGTGAGCCTCGATGCCGCAGATCATGACCTGCTCGACGTGCCGCTCCCGCAATTGCAGGTCAAACTCTGCCACTCCGCAGGCTGAGAAACTCAATTTGTCGATCGCCTGATAGCCCTCTGGCAAATGTCTCAGGATCTGTTCCGCCGTTGGTCCCAGCCCCTTCGGATACTGTTCCGTGACGATAATTGGGACGTCGAGCAGGCGGCAGGCCTCCACCAGCACCTCCATCCGCTCGACCTGCTCGTCGAACTCCTCCATCATCGATCTGAAGCCTGCCTGCATATCGATCACAGCCAACGCGCAAGCCTGCCGATTCAACATTGTTGGGTGTCTCATCATTCCAATAATCCTTTCCGTTTCATCTGTATCATAATCATGCCTGATGCAACATCAGCCATTACCGCGAGACAGACTCGGAATCGATCAAATGCCATTGTTCGGAGAACCCATCTTGTCGGGACAGTATCTCTGATGGCAGATCTTTTTCAACCAGCTCGTGACAAGTCAAGGATAAATCGCTGCAATATTCTTTGTCGACAGCGAAGCGGGATGCCGGATCGAGCTCTGATGCGGGAATAGTCTGAGGGCCGATCGGATTCATCCCTTTTGAAAAGGCTGTCCGGATGGCGACCATGCGGTTGGGGCGTGGCCGTGCTTTAAGTCCGGACAGCCTTGATTTTTAAGGTCTGAACCAGTCACGAATAAGCATGATGTCACTCAGTTTGAGGTTGATGAGGGTGACACTGTAAATACGCTCATCATTGCTCACCGAGATTGGCAGAGTATCCATGACACCAATCCCCTCAAACATAGCGAATACCGAGAGCGCTCGTGTATTGAGGTCGAGCCTGAGAATTTTGCTGATCGGATCAGTCTGATTAGTCTGGTCAGGCAGCACGAAGATGGCATTGGTGTTGACATTCCAATTGCGGAGAATGCGGGCATCAGGCAACTCCCTTACCTGGCTCTCTTCTCCGGATGAGAGATTTATCTGCCATAGGCGATCATGACTGATGAAGAAGAGCAGTTTGCCGTCAGCGGCAGCAATGGGGAGCATTCCGCCGCTCCGGGTCACCTGAACCGGCTCGCCACCCGTAGTCACGGGTATCTTCCAGATCTGATCAGTGGTTCTTGGATGTAACCGATTGGAGCTGAAGTAGATCCACTGGCCATCAGGAGACCAGTCGGGGGTGGTGCTTGATCCGACTGAATCGGTCACTTTGCGCAGGCCGGATCCATTGACTCCGATGGTATAAATATCACTCTCCGTCCTGTTGCGTCGATCGAACGCAATCAGGGTGCCATCCGGTGACCAGGCAGGGCTGCCAATTCCGAGCTCACGCAGATTAGTCAGTTGTCTCACCTCAGTACAGTCAGTGCGGGCAATCCAGAGCTCGTCCCAGCCGGTTCGATTGGAATTGAAGACGATCAATGAACCATCAGGGGAGATCCTCGCTCCATAGTCCCCCTTGGTCGAGTTGATGGTACAAACCTGACGTCCCTGCTTGTCCCCGCGTGCTGCTTGTTCGAGGATCTCAATCTTCGAATCATCCTGCTCATTGGTGAACGCAAACAGGTTGGCATTTCTGGCCACCGAATAGGCTGTCATTGGTTGAGAGACGTTTGGTGGCACACGCAGATTACTGCCGTTGCGTTCAACCTGCCAGAGTTGCAGCTTGCCTGCGCGTGTTGAGATGAAGAGCAGCGTTTCACCGTCAGGTGTCCATTGCAGGGAGGTTGAGCTGATCGCCTTACGGTCACTGGTGACCTGGGTAACCCCGCCACCAGCCAGATCAACAATGAAGATGTCACTGTCGGCGTCGCTCCTCCAGCGAAGAAAGGCCAGCGAGCGTCCATCGGGAGAGAATCGCGGGCCTGAATCAAATGGGAATCCATCCTTTTCAGGTTCGGTTATCCTGCGTTGCTCTTGTCCATCGACCGAGATCAGGTGAATACCCATCCGGCTCTTCTTTCCGTCAATGCTGGCGAGACCGGTCACCGCCAGATACTTTCCATCAGGCGACCAGTCAAGTCCGCCATCGACCCTTGCCACCTCTCGCTCAATGCCCCCGAGCGCCGGGATGATCATGAGATGTGCTAAGCCACCCGGTGGATCGCTGTCTCGCAGAAAGGCGATCTGGTGCCCATCCGGCGACCAGACCGGCTGACGATCTGTGCTCGGGTGGGAGGTAATCCGCACCGTATCACTCTCAATCGTCTGCTTGACGTAGATGTCCTCGTTCTTCAAACCGTCACCATCCCAACTGAAGGCGATGAACCTGCCGTCAGGTGAGAGCGCCGGGTAGCGTTCGACGCCGGGCAGTGCTGTCAGTGGTACGGGAACAGGAACCTCCTGCAGCGGCTTTGGCCGGAAGATGAAGAACCACCACCCTGCGAGCATCGCCAGCAGGACGACCGTGGCGGAGGCAATTACCAGTGGATAGCGCAGGATTTGCCCTGGTGGTGGATCGACGATCGCCTCATACTCAAGCGTTACCTCGGGGGTGAATTTATAGCCGATGCCGGGAACCGTGACGATCAGTTGCGGGTTGCGCAGATCTTCCTCAAGAAGTCGTCGCAGCGCGTGAATATTGTTGGCGAGATTGGCCTCCTCGACCTCCTGATCAGCCCAGATCTGATGGATGATCTCATGCTTGGAGAGCGTCTTCCCGGCATTCTTTACCAGCAGAAGCAGGATTTCGTGCTTTCTGCGGGTCAGGGGGATACTCACCGATTTTATTATGAGGACAGGTGCCGCCACTTGCAGCTCGCAGACGCCAAATCTGTATCTGGCAAACTTTTCCCTGTTATCCATTACCTGTTATGTTGAAGGGGTGTCGCTATTGTTGAATTCCTGAGCTCAACATCGGATCTCAGACACTGACACGGTGAGCTGCTCAACGTCGGACAACTGAATGGAACCTTAACGACAACCATAATATATATAACCATTAACGATATTCAACTTCGCGCTTCAATGTCACGCTAACTTATCATTAATTGTATTGCCAGGGTCGGGCAGCAAGGTCAGCCTCTTCCAGGAGGCCAATCGATAATTAATGACGTCTCAGATCCTGCCGAACTGCTCAGGTAACCTCGGCAGTTCTCAATAATGGTAACTTGTTCGATCGAGCCTGAATATCGACGAGAGCTGCTATTTGGCGGACATGGCAGGTGCGCTGCTTTTCCATGCGGTCCACCAGAGATCGCGGAGCATGGTTGCGCCGGCAGCAAGTCTTGCGGTGACGAATTCTTTGTGTGCCGATGAATTGTTGGTGGCGCTGAATGGCTCCTGTTTGTCGAGGATATAGAGTTGTTCGACAAGGGTATTCGACTCGCCGATGAATTTCCAGATGTCGCTGCGGGGGTTATCGATCATCCTCGCGCTGCCGGGGACGAGTGAGAGAATATCCTTGAGCGAGATTTTGGCGCCGACATACTCCTCCTCGAAGCGAAAATGGATGCCACGCTCGCGAGTGAAGACAGTATAGTTATTGGGATTGGGGCCGCTCCAGCCATTGTAATGAATGGTGGTATGGTGAGGATTGGCGGCATCGGAGACGTAATGGCCAAGGATGCCGGCATCATTGATGATGCGTTCTTCAATCCACGCACGTTGGCGCGGGCTCTTTTCGGCCCGCCAGAGGCGGAATTCAACTCGCAGCCGCTGAAAGAGTTCGAGCATGCGATAGGGACTAAACCCAACGTTTGTTGGTTTTTGGCCGGCTTTGATCAGGTCTGCGGTGAAGTCATAGCGGTTGACAGCTTTGCGAGCGGCCTCGGGAACCAGCTCGATGTCAACGAAGTGGTCAGGAGCGGCACCGGAGTCCATGGCGCGATCGATCTGCGACTCAGCGCGGTCACGCCAGCGATCGGGCTCGGGATTGAGATAGCCGAGCTGATCGGTTGCACGGCGAAAGAATCCCGGCATTTCGGCGGGGAGTGCTGAAGCGGCAGCGCGTCCGGAGATCTCGTGGCCGTGGGCTCCCCATCCGCGCACCGGCAAGGGAGTGGACCAGAGAGCGACCAGGGCAATGACACAGATGATCAGCAGCGTGGAGAGTCTTTTCTTCATTTGAGTGATGTCCGATGGTTCGTGTGGTGTCAGTTGAATCTTGGAGCAAGCTCTACGGAATAGAGCCTCTTTCCGGTGATATCGTGAAGGCTGACGTTCATGGCCGCGGTTCGGCCGTCAATCCTGGCAGCACCAAAGAACTGGAAGCCGTCAAGCGGGGAGCGATTGGGTCTGGTGCCCTCGGGGATGCCAACAAATCCGGCCGTCGGGCCGAACGTGTCGTCGAGCCGCCCCGGGCCAAAAGTCCCGGCATTGAGCGGGCCGGCAACAAATTCCCAGAAGGGATTGAATTCGCTCATTTGCGCGCGAGAAGGGTCATAGTAATGGGCGGCGGCATAGTGAACGTCGGCCGTGACCCAGACGACGTTGTCGATGCTCTTTTCTTTGATGAAGCGGAGAAGGGCAGCGATCTCCAATTCCCGACCGAGAGCGGGGCCGTTGCCATTAGCCACCGCCTCAAAGCGCCCACCGGAGTCTCCGATGATCAGTCCGAGCGGCATGTCGCTGGCAATCACTTTCCATTTTGCGCGCGACCTCAGCAGCCGATCCATGATCCAGTCGATCTGCCGCGTTCCGAGAAAAGCCGTCTCCGGACTGGCCGTTGTCTGGCGATTGGGAGTGTTCGGTCCACGATAGCTGCGCTCATCCAGCATGAGAACTTCGAGCAGTGGGCCGTAGTTGAATCCACGATAGATTCTTTGAGGATCACGTGGGTCGTGGCGTACGGGGAGATATTCGAGGAATGCCTGCCGACCACGGGCTGCCAGCAGGTCGACGCTCTTGACGACATAACGCGGGTCATCGTCGAGGGTTTGGCCGGGATACCAGTTATTGCGTGTTTCGTGGTCATCCCACTGCGCAAGTATCGGAACCTCGGCATTGAATCGCCGCAGGGGCAGGTCAAGCAGGTTGTAGCGATGGTTGCCGCGAAATTCGTCAAGCGTCTCGGCGACCTTCGATTTCGCCGGTGAGGTAAGGTTC
This sequence comes from uncultured Acidobacteriota bacterium, assembly GCA_903828635.1. Classification (GTDB taxonomy): domain Bacteria; phylum Acidobacteriota; class Blastocatellia; order RBC074; family RBC074; genus CAIOZW01. The sequence goes on along the minus strand of CAIKMY010000092.1, from coordinate 19,878 downwards.
TTCCAGATGGTGCCGTTGTCGAGTCTGACCTCGGCGGGTATCGGATTGTCAGCGTAGATCGTGTCTCCCGAATGGATGAAGAAATCGGGCTGAAGCGCACGCATGGCGTCAAAGATCTTCATTCCTCCGAAGTCGGGATTGATCCCCCAGCCCTGACCGCAGACGTCGCCACCCCAGACAAAGGTGATGTCTCGTTTATGGCGTGATGGCAGGCGGAAGCGGCCACTGACCGGCTCGCTGACGGCTTTGGGGCTGGTGGCATCCTCGAAGCTGGCGCGATAGAAGATAGTCTCACCATCAGGGAGGCTGCCAAGATCGACACGCGCCGTGAAATCGGTTGCCATCGTCGCCATTGGCCCGACGATTCGTCGACTGCCAGCCATCGATTCACGCGTCGAGTAGTCGACGATCAGGCGCGATGGCCGGTCGGCGCGGCTCCAGACGATTGCCCGGTCGGTGGTCACGTCACCACTCTGGACGCCGCCATCGATCGATGGTCTGCTGCGCAGGTATGGCAGCAATGCCGGAAACATTGCCCCCTGCCGCAGAAATTCGCGCCGCTTCATCCTTCACCAGCCTTTGACTCGATCCAGCTTTCGACCTGTTCGTACGAGCGATTGAGCAGAATGCGATCGTGCTGAATCGTCTCGACCCAGTCGGCGGGGATGTGCACCGCGCGCACGGTGATCAGCCCGTGAGCGATAATCAGCCCGCTGAAACGCATTTCGGGCTCGGTTACCAGCAGTTCGAGCAGCTCGCCGACTTTCTGTTCGTCGTCAGACACTATTGCCATTCCACGATGAATGGCGCTCTCAGTCGCCGAGAGCAACTGGTCGGTGACGACGACTCCCGGAGTGTGGAGCGGATCACCGAAGGCGTTGGCGATCAGTGGTACGAGATAATTGATCCAGTCAGTCGGTCGAATCCGCGATCGGGGATGCTCCCACTGCTCCTCGTCAAGCCTGTCGAGACTGACATAGTGGCGCATCTCAAAATTTGGCAGATCCTCGAGCTCGCTCTCGTTTCTTTCGATCACCACCCGCTCGGAGTCAGAGCTGGTGATCCAATTCAGTGGCATGACAATGTGGCGCGAATGGAGTGCGCCGCCGTGCCTGACCACCAGATGGGTCACCTCGCCAGTATTGCGGTCGAGTATCACCTGCTCGATTCGGCCGAGTTCGACTCCACCACTCTCAACCGCCGCTCCGATGTTGATTTCGATCATCGCCATCTCCTCTTAAACCCGGCAGTTCAAAGTCAAAAGCCAACCTGGCGATTACCGTGATCTGCTCTCAGTCGCTTTTCGTCCGATTTTGCTTCGCGGCGCCGGCTTTCGCTCGTCGTCGTCCTCTTCATCATCATCGTCGAGGTCAACGCTCCGGACAAAAGCACTGCGTACCGGTGCCGGCATGGCCGAGTGGCCACCCTTCACTGCTTTCCAGATTATCTCATTAAACTCGATATCAGGGAGGGTGTCTTCCTTGCTGAAGTCAAACTGTGCCGAGCGCTGTGCCGAAGGCGCATTGGGGGCGTTTCGCTCACTCCAGTCATACTTTGCCGGCCGATGACGAAAAGGCGTCAGGTCGGCCTTGCTGGTGAACGAGTTATACATCGGGGTCGCCGCCGCATCGTACTGACTCATTGGCGGCAGCCCGAGGATCAGCTCCATCGTCCGCAGCATGCTCGATGTCGTGTACATCGTCGAATCGACAACTTTCCGCTTGGTGTAGGGGCTGATGACAAAGGCGATCGAGCGATGAGCATCGACATGATCCGGCCCGTTTTGCGCGTCATCTTCGAGGATGAAGATTGCCGTCGACTCCCAGTAGCGGCTGTTGCTCACCGCCTCGACCAGCTTGCCGACGGCAAGGTCGTTCTCCGCGACATAGGCCCGTGGCGTTGGCGCGCCAACCCGCGTCCCCTGAGTATGATCGTTGCCGAAGCGAACGATTTGAAACTGTGGCAGGTTGCCATTCTTCTCAAACTCACGGAACTCCTCCAGCCAGCGCTCGAACCGCTTCACATCCGGGATCGAGAGGTCGTATGGCGGGTAGGTCGGACTGAAGTGGCCCCTCAGCGCCTCTTCTGAAGTGTAGCTCTCCGAGCCTGGAGCCCGGTCACGACCAAGATCGGCCTCACCCCCGCCTCCGGCTTTGACGTCACGAATGCCGACAAACTCACCGTAACTGCGGTAACTGACGCCGGCGCGGGCACAGTAGTCCCAGATGTAGCCGCCGGTTGGCCTCGCAATCTTCCTGCTTCCCTCGTAATCGTAGGTGCGCCCGCGTCGCGAGTAGTTGGTTGGCCACGTCTTCTCGACATAGTCGGTGGCATAGGCCCCCATTGACCAGTTGTGACCGTCGGCTGAGACTTCGGAGTCGACGTAGAAATTATCGAGCAGCACGAACTCACGCGCGATGGCGTGCTGGTTGGGCGTGACATCTTCGCCAAAGAGGCAGAGACTCGCGTCACCATTGCCCTCTTTCATATCGCCGAGAACCTGATCGTAGGTGCGGTTCTCCTTGATGATATAGATCACGTGTTTGATCGGCGAGGGATCTCCGACACGCACCGGAATGGCCGTCTTCTCCTTTGGCGGGCGTGCTGCTTTCAGCAGGTCGTCGGTGTAGGGCGAATTGGCGTAGACCCGCGTTGTCATTCGCGCCAGCGCTGCCGTGCCCGGAACCGGGATCAGCGAGATCGTCCCCCTCAGCAGGCTGCCGATGTATTCGGTATCCTTCCCCCGCGCTTTCGTTGGTATCGGTCCTTTCGGATTGGCGCTCGAAACGAGCCCCTTTCCGTTGGCAACGATCAGCTGCCGGCCATCCGGGCTGACGCGTACCGAGCTCGGATACCAGCCGGTCGGAATGAATCCCCGCACCTTCCCATCCTCCGGGTCGGCCACGGTGGCAAGGGCGATGTTGTTGTTGTCGGCATTGGCGATGTAGAGAGTCTTCTCGTCGGGCGAGAGAGCGAGCGCGTTGGGTGTACTGCCGATTGGCGACTTCGGATGGAGCGCCGTCGAGATTGCCGCCACCGCTCTCCCCAGCCGCGTATCGACCACCGAGACCGTGTTGCTGTTGGCATTGGCCACATAGAGAAATCGGCCATCACGTGTCAGCTCGAGGTCATTCGGATGGTCTCCAACCTGGATCGTCCCGACCACTTCATTGATCGAGGTGTCGATCGTCGAGACGCTTCGTGATCCCCAATTGCTGACATAGGCCAGCTTGCCATTTGGCGAGACAATGCAGTCGTATGGGTACTCTCCAACTTCGATTTTGGCAATCACCCGGCGCGAGGTGATATCGACCACCGCAACCTTGTTGGTCAGGTTCTCTGCCACGTAGAGCCGCTTGCCATCAGGCGAGACCCCAATCCCCGCCGGAAAGGCATATTCGCCACGCCCCTTGCTTCGTGATTCCTCGCGCCCACGATCGCCAAGCGCGTGATAGGCCTCGCTGCCAAGAATGATCTTTCCGGTTTTCGTAGCTTGTCCGGCGGCAAAATCGAAGACCAGCAGTTCATTGTCGTCGCCGCCGGAGACAAAGAAACTCTTTCCGTCAATTGCAAATTCAATTCCCAGCCACGACTTGTTGATCGTGATCGTCTGCGTCTTTTTGCCGGTCGTCCGGTCGATGATCTCGACACCCTGATCGCCGTTGCCGTTGGTCGTCACCAGCACATAACGCCCGTCACGACTGAGGACCATGTTCATCGGCAGGTCGTTGACCGGAATCTGCGCGCCCTCCGGTGTCAGTGTCCAGCCATTCGGCAGCAGTGTGCTCAACCCCTTGCTGCCCGGCAGTCGACGTGTCGCCGGAGACTGGGCTCCACTCGACCAGAAAGGAAGCGTGATCAGAATTGCGGCAATCATTGCCGGAACGAAGTGCCTGGTGACGCGAATGGACATGGAACCTCCAGGGTATGCTGTTGAGCCTGAAAATGGCGATATAGTCTGAAAGAGAGAATTGACGACGTCCGTCAGTCAGCAGCCGTCAGTCAGCAGCCGTCAGTCAGCAGCAGGCAGTCAGCAGCAGGAAAGACGGTCTGCCCGACACCCACCTTTGATGTTAGTTGTGAATGCTGACCGCTATTTTATTTGACCAGTGAGACGAGCGCCGCTTGCGCAAGGGGCGCTCCGGCTTCGTCGTGTACGCCGACAGCCGCATCCAGCTCACCGGAGATGTCGCCGATCCCGATGCCCAAAGCACGGAAATCAAAGAGATTGTTGTCCAGCAGGTGGGTATTGACCACATTGCCGAGCGCGGTCAGCATCGATTTGCGAATGTTCGGGATCTCTGTCTGTAACTGGTCGATCAGCCGCATGATGCGCTTGCGCTTGAGGTTCTCCTGGGATCCGCAGAGGTCACAGGGGATGATCGGAAAGTTCTGCAACTCCGCGAACTCGGCAACATCTTTCTCCCAGATGTAGGCGAGAGGTCTGATGACCGTGTTCCGTCCGTCATCGGAGCGCAGCACTGGAGGCATCGCCTTCAGCGTGCCGATATAAAACAGGTTGAGCAGGAACGTCTGCAGAATGTCATCGGCATGGTGCCCGAGCGCAATCTTCGTGCACCGCTCCTCAACGGCAATATTATAGAGGATCCCGCGACGCAGGCGCGAACAGACCGAGCAGAAGGTTTTGCCCTCCGGTACCAGCCGCTTGACTACTGAGTAGGTGTCTCGCTCGATAATCCGCCACGGAACCCCGAGTGAGGCAAAATATTCGGGCAGAATGTGGGCCGGAAAACCGGGCTGCTTCTGATCGAGATTGACTGCCAGCAGCTCAAATCTGACCGGAGCTTTGCGCTGCAGGGCCATCAGCAAGTGCAGCAGTGTATAACTGTCCTTGCCGCCGCTGAGGCAGACCATGATCCGGTCCCCATCCTCTATCATGCCAAAGTCCTTGATCGCCTCGCCCATCCGGCGCATCAGAATCTTCTGTAGCTGCTCCGACCGTTCCATGAACAAACTTCCTTACAGGAAAAACCTTCCTTACAGCACTGCTCTTTCTCAATCGTATCCGATCAAAGTGAAAGATTAGGCCATTGACGAAACTTCGTCAATCAGGAAGGGGGCAGAGAGAAGAACGTCGGCAGCGGGGCCTCCAAAACAGTTCAGAGCGTATATCGGAAGAGAGTGCCAACCACAGGGATATTGCCCGGACGCGAGAGTCCGTCATTCTGCATCAGCAGAAAGAACTCGCCGCTGAGGTGCTCGCTCAGTTGTTTAATGATCCCTGCCGAGATGCGATTGCGAAACCAGCCAAATTGTTGGCCATTGGCGCGATGTTGGGAAGAATACCACGCTTCGTCGGCAACAAATGGCTTGAATTTAAAGCTGCCGAGATGGGCGGGATGGTCGATCTGCAGGCGGTTGCGGTAGATATTGAAGTCGGCAGTGCCCGGGCGGACGCGGCGCTCGTAAAGGTTACGATCGGTAAAGAGGAACTTCCGGAGTGTTCCCCTGAGGGTGGCATTGAGGATCAGGCGTTCCTCGTGAATGATCCTGCCGGGGTATGGCTGGTATTCGACGTGGAGATAGGTTGGCATGATCATCAGGTGAGGATTGATCCTGAAGGCAAGTCCGACGCCGATGCGCTCGTCTACCGGTCGCTGCCAGTTGCGCCCGATACGCACCACACCTATCGTCACCAGATCCTGCTTCGAATTGAGATGTTTGGTGAGCTGGATCTCGTTCCAGAACTGATGGTCCTCGCGCGGCGGAGTAACCTGTGATGCCTCGGTCGAGGTTTGCGCCGCCAGTCCGGCCTGCGAGGTTGCCGGGGTCTGCGCCCGACCGCTGATGCCAATTGAGAGAGCCGCGAAGAGCAGCCAGGTTCCCGATGTCCCAAGTTTCAATGATTTCACTTGACGCTCCTCGAAGAAGTGGCCCCGGCTCCGAAGCCGGGACGGATCATCTCCGCTGCCTTTGCGGGGAGGTGCACGAAGTATGCTGGTCGCAGGCCCCCGATCAGCAGAAAGAGGAGCGCTGCCGTCAGCACCCAGCGCTCGCGTGGGAGTGCGTCCCTGATCTCGATGGCCGACTGCGATGGTTTGCCGAGGAAGAGCCTCGCGAAGAGCCGCAGCACGTTAAAGGCATTGAGTGCGGTGACGATCGGCAGGATGATGCCGATTTGTGGATGTGTCTCCATGGTGCCGTGGAGCAGAAGGTCCTCGGCGCAGAAGCCGAGGGTCAGCGGCAGTCCGACGAGTGCGAGTCCGCCAGCGGCAAAGAAGACCGCAAGGCGCGGGGCTCCGGAGGCCAGCCCGAGATGTTGTCTGGCGTCGGGTGCCGCTCCAAGCCTTGCCTCGATCGCGGCGTAGACCGCGGTCAGCATCGATGAGGCGATGGCGACTACCTGCCAGTGAACCAGCGCACCGGCGATGGCGTCGGGATTTCTGCTTTCGAGTCCGACCACGAGAAAGGATGCCTGACTGATGGCGAGCAATGCCAGCAGCCGGCGAGGCTGACGCTCGACGATGGCCAGCACCGCCGTGAAGGCGGCCGTCAGCAAGCCGAGGTTTCCCAGCAGCGGCAGGGCCTGGGAGGAGATATCCGGCAGCGCCGGCAGGGTTATCCTCGCGATGAGGAAGGCTCCGAGGTGGCCATTGAAGAGCAGGGTCAGCGGGATCAGCGGACCGCGTTCAAATGAGGGCAGTACCCAGGTGTGGGCCGGCACCAGGCCCTTGCGCAGAAAGACTGCGGCCATCAGGCAGCCGAACGCCTGGAAGAGCATTGTCGAGAGACCGGTACGCGGCAATCCGATACTCAGCTTCGTCGTCAGGTCGCCCGGCGTCTCGAGGGCGATCATTGCCACCCCGGCAATGACCAGAACCGCACTGAAGGCGAGGACGATACGTGCCGGCAATGGCATCGGATTCTGATCGGTGATCGCGAAGAATCGTCGCTCAAAAAACGGCACCAGCGAAATCACCCAGCCGAGCGCAAAGATTGCCAGATTCCCGGCCGCATAAGCGACAATGGTGGCAACCGTCAGCAGCAGAATGCCCGAGACCCACTGCGGTGTCACCTTGCGTCGCGGCGCAAGAATCATGAGGCCCAGGGCCAATGCAGCGTAGAGTGGCAGCGGTGTGGCGTTGAGCGCGTCGATCAGCACCCAGCGCAGTGCGACCGGGAGTGGTTCGTGCAGCGAGTGCCCGCCAAATGCAGTCTCTGCTCCGACGGCAATCAGCAGGATTGTCGCCAGTCCCAGCGCGATTGTTCCACCACGTCGCGCTGACTCTGCCGTCTGCTGGCGCCACGACCAGATGGCCGCTGTCGTCAGCGTCAGCACACTCAGACTTACCCAGGGAAGGATCAGCGTTTCAGACATCCGCATTCTCCAGTTTGTGGCCGAGAGCTACCCGTCCTGATTTACCAATTGAGCGCAGCCCGTTGCGAATTGCCAGCCGTTCGTGCTCAGGTCTTGCCGGTCCGATGATGGAGTTGGCTAATCGCTCTTCGATCATCTCCATTTGCCCTGCCAGTCTGATCACCGGTGCAACGATGCAGCGATCGAGCATCGTGTCATGATGGCCACGCTCGATTGCCAGGCGGTAGAGCCAGACGCGCAGGCTTGCCGGCAACAGCATTTCAAAGTGGGCTCCTGTCTCGCCCAGATGGCCTCCCGCCGCCGCATGCAATCGATGATGATCGTGCAGCATCGACGGGGCACGCAGAAACTGCAGCGTGCGTACCACTGCATGACCGGTGATATGGGTCAACGCTATCCATTTCAATCCCAGACCAATCTCGACAAAGATGATACCGAGCTGGCTCATCGCCGCATATCCGATTGCCGTTTTGGCATCGGCACAGGCTCGGCCGACCATCGTTCCGTGAATTGCTGTCACGATGCCGATCGTCACCACCGCCGCCGAGACTACCAGCGATGAGGCGATCAGCGGCTGGGCTCGCAGCAGCAGATAGGCACCCGCATGGACTGAAAGTGCTCCGTAAAAGATCGCACTCGACGGGGTTGGTCCTTCCATTGCCCGCGGCAACCATCCTGAAAAAGGAACCTGCGCGGCCTTGCCCATTGCCGCCAGCAGGAAGAGTGCGCCGACAATCATTGCTCCGGTACCGGTCAGCAGCGAGATGCCGTTCGGCCAGGGCCCGGTGAAGAGCTGGTCGAATGATCCCGTTCCGGCGAAATGATGCAGCATCGCCACGCCCGTCAGCAGCCCGATGTCACAGATGCGGTAGGTCAGGAAGACGCGCAGCGCGCTTCTCACCGGATCGTTACGAAATTGGAAGAAGCCGATCAACAGCACCGAGGTCAGCCCGACCAACTCCCACCCGGCAATCATCAGGTCGAACGATCCTGCCGTGAAGAGCAGCAATATCCCGAATCCAAAAAGGTTGAGCAGCACGAAGAACCGCAGAAAACCCTCGTCACGATGGACGTAGCTCACGGAGAAGGCACCGATCACCCCGACGAGCAGCACGCTCAAGGCCACCAGCGGCATCGACAAACGGTCGATCAGCAGCACCAGGGGAAAACGATACTCCTCAAGCTCAAACCAGTAACCGAGTGAGAGGCGGACTTCGTGTTGACCTGTCTGCAGCATCCAGCCGAGCAGTGCCACTACGGCCACGCCTGCCAGCAGGTAACAGGAGCTGGTCATTCGTGCGACGGTGCGCTCCCCTGGTTTCCAGCCAAGCAGCCATCCCAATCCGAGCGTTGCTGCAACCAGACCAGGCAGAAATACGATAAGGGCTGAAATCTTCTCCATGACTAAGTTCTCACTTCTATGACTGCCGGATACGCACGATCGGCAGGTGTTCAAGCTTACCGAGGTACCATTCCGGCGAGCTGTTAAACTCCGGCAGCCTCTCAACCGTTTCGGTAAAGGGCTCAAACCGGGCGTCTTCGCCATTCTTGCCAGACCTGTAAACGTGAATTGTGCCATCCACAGGATCGATCGTGACCAGGCGAATCCAGCGCTTCTCGATCAATTCACGGACAACCGGGCTCTGGAAGGCGGCGGCGAGAGTCTTTTCCGGGGTGTTTTCAACGATCAGCAGGAGCCGTACCGGCTCGTGGACCTCGACCATTTGCCAGGGCAGCCCGGTGCGCAGATCGCTGGCGTGACCATTCATGACGCCAACCAGTCCGGTGACGTTGTGGGGCAGCTTGGTTCCACATCCGTAGCGTTCGTTGTCGACGTAGGAGAAATAATACTCAAGGTTGATCCCGGCACAGACCGGACCTGCGGCTCCAAGCAGTGCTGCCAGTGACCGCCCGTCAGCGTCGGTTGTCGGGTCGTAGGAGATGAGAAATGCTCGCCGGTCAAGAAAGAGTCCGGTTGTCATCTGGCGACGACCGACGATCGTTACGGCGTTGGTCGCGTGGCCATACTCGGGACGCGGTTCGGCAAGATGCTCGGCACGCTCCTGCACGTGGCGAAGCGCCGCTGCGGGCGACTTGTCCGCCCACGCCGCTTCAAAGCGGCGTGAGCGTTCAAGCGCATTCGCTGCACGGGCTGCGTCCAAGACCGTGCGCGCGAATCTCAGGTCTTCGGCGTGGCTGGCTGGTGCCAGCTGCTCGTCGAAGAAGATCACATCGTCATTGCAGGTGTCGTGATAGCCTCCAAGAAACCAGGTATCCTCGGGGATGTCGCTCCCCATATCACGCAATTGCCGACGAACATTGGGATTATTGGCCATTGCCGCGAAAAGCCGGGCATTCGGACCACCCCGCCTGCCGCCGCAGGCACCGCAATCGTGAGCCGATTCGTGCGGATTGTTGAGGCTCGTCGATCCGTGTCCGAGAATGACGACAAGGCGTGCAAGATTGCGAATCGCACCAGCCGGACGCAGCACTGAGGCGACACGCTCTGCCTTCTCGCAGATGGTGAATCCGAGGAGTAACTGATCGGTCACTGCCGCCTGTTCTGACTGGTCGTTGCGCATCAGCGTCAGTTCGGTGCGCGGATCAGGCAGGAACCTCTTCCCGAGCCAGCGGTAGATCTCTCCCGCTCTTCGCGGAGCCAGCACCCGCATGACCAGTGGAAAGAGTGAGGCAATGCCCAGCCCGGTTGTGCCGATCCATCCGCGAATCAGCGTGCGTGAGCCAATGAAGCTGGCGTGAGTCAGATCTGCCCAGAGCCGGCGCCGCCGCTGCCGTTTTTCATGCAGATGGGCTTCATTCGCAGCCGGCTTCTCGATGATCGCATGCTGTGGTGTGACCACTACCGGGCAGAGCGCCACGCCGTGCGCATCATCGATGCCCTTGTAATTGACCGCTACCCCGAAGAATCCGGCGGCGCCCAGCGTCTCGACCTCGGGGGCACACTCTTCCAGTGCCCGTCGCATCGACTCCTCGCGTTCGTCGATGCAGAAGAAGACCTGAGCCCGCGGTCGCTCCGCGCTCCTCGACGGATTGATCGCCTGCCGGTGATGATTGATTGGCGCGAGGATCTCCTTTTCATGGCGACGCTCGTAGGCGAGATGCAGCAGGCGGCGCCGTTCGTTTTCGTCAAAGATTGTCAGTTCCGCCATCAGCCGCTGAAACTCCACCTCGCTCAGTGAACTGAGCTCACCCGCTGAGATCCCGAGCATTTGTGCGGCATCATAAAGGCGGGCAACCTCGGCCATGTGCGCGGCTTCCGATGGTAACGACTTTGGTGCGACCACTCTTCTCCACGAACTCGCGACTTCGCCGGTCTGGCCGCTCATGCGCCAGGCATTGGCGGCGGCTGTCTCCATCAGCGTTAATCGCACCGCCAGATAGTCGAGAAGTGACGCCGGAAGAGGCTCATGAGGCGCGAGCGCCGGATTGCTCTCAAGCTGACTCATCAGACCTGCCCAGCCGGGCAGCGATAACAGTTCGGCTGTCAGAAAACTTTCCCAGTCCGCTTCCGCAACTCCAAACTTGTCGAGGATTGACAGCACCACCTCGCTGGCGGTCATTCTGTCATTGGCCTGACGCTGGAACTGCGCACCAAGCCCTTTGAAATGGCGACGATCCGGCATGAGCGCAAAGATCCCCGCCGTTCCAAAGAGGCTGCGAACCGCCTGATAAAAACCACTCCTGCGTTGAGGCATTGGCCAGTAGGCCTGTCCCTGATCGAGGAAGACGGCGCAGAGCCGGATGAGCAGGGCATTGATCTCCTCATCAATGTCTTCGCCACCAGCCGTCAGAATCGCATCTCGCGGTCGCTCCGGCCGCGGCGCCTCCGGCGACTCCGAGAGTGGAAGCCGGCGATAGCAGGCCGCAAAGAGCGCCCGTGCTGCCTGCCGCTCACTCTCTCCGGCTGTCAGTTCGTTGCCGGCGTCCGTGCTGCCTGTCGATGCAACTCCAAGTATTGATTCACGGGCAGCCGGCTCCAGATCGTCACGCAGCCGGTCGAGCAATCCCTCTTCTTCAATCATCCACTCGATGTTGTCGGCGGTAAATCTGCGCAGCCCCTGCCTGAGCAGGGTTCGCCGCAGCCCCTGTCGGCTGAGTGTCCGTGGCCAGATGGTCAGGTCCTTCTCTTCGCCGAGCACCTCGTCGATATCACCAGGCAGGATCCTTCCGCGGCGAATCTCGTCACGATAGCGGGCCTCGGTCAGGAATGGCTCGGCCCCAAAGATCCTGCCCGCCTCGACCACTGCCTGCTCAAATGGCAGGTGCTGGAAGGCGTGCAGGGTGTTGTGATGAATAAAGACACCGATCGGGCCCTGAGCCGGCAGCAGGTGTGCTGCGTGCGACAGCACCTGGCCCAGCCGCTCGGCCGGAGTCGTGCCCGTCTCCTGATGCTTTGAGTGTGCCATTGTTCAACAGACTCCTGTTAAGCTGCTCCCTGACGGGAACGCTTCCGCGCTGCCAGATCGTGATTCGAAAATGGCTTGTGATTGTCGAGTCCGACCAGCACCATTTCACGATCCGTCCAACGTCCTGACAACCCTGACAGCTTGTTGAGCACTGTGTGATCGACGACCAACGCATTCTCGAAATCGATCACCACCCGGCGAACCGAGGCATCCAGTGACTTCAGACGATTGCTCAGTCCGAGGAAATTGGTGAAGATCGCCGCGTCACGCACCTCGAGTGTCAGCGTGTCGCCCTCCTGTTTCTCTTCGATGATGCTGCGGAAGAGGCTCTTCAGCGGAGCACCATTGACCAGATGAAGCACGATTTTGAGTACCAGCCCGATTCCGACGCCGACCAGCAGATCGGTCATCAGGGTTACCATCATTGTCGTCACGAAGATCAGCAACTGCTCCGGCCCGACGTGGTAGACGTGTTTGAATTCGCTTGGTGACGCCAGGCGCAGACCAGTGTAGATCAGCATCGCCGCCAGTGCCGCCAGCGGGATCTGTTGCAGCAGCCCGGGGATCAGCGCCACCGAGAGCAGCAGGAATGTACCGTGAAAGAAATTTGACCAGGCGCTCTTCGCACCATTGTCGATATTGGCTTTGCTGCGGACGATCTCCGAGATCATTGGCAGTCCGCCAATCGCTGCGGCGATCGTGTTGCCAACTCCGACCGCAAGGAGGTCACGATTGAGGTCGCTCGTCTGCTTCTCGGGATCAAGTGAATCGACCGCGGTCACGCTCAGCAGGGATTCGATCGATCCCACCAGCGTAAACATAATGATGTATTTGATCGACACCGGACTGAGTATCTGCGAGAAATCCGGGAACGAGAGCGCGCCGAGCAGCGATCCCGGCAGGCGGATGAGCAGTTTCGGACCAAGGTGATAGATGTGGCCGAGCAGCGAATAGTTATGCTCGTCGCGCAGATCAAAGATAAACCCGAGCGGTACTGCCAGCGCGAGGACGATCATCGGCCCCGGCACCTTGCGTGCCCACTTCTGTTTGATCAGAGGCAGCCCGAAGAGAACAATCAGTGATACCAGCCCGATGACAAAGACTTCCGGATTGAGTCGGGTGAGGCTGTGCGGGATCTCCGCCAGCAGGTGGAGTGGTTCCTTGCCCTCTGGCGTCACCCCCAACAGCGTGTGGGTCTGCTTCGAGATGATGATCACGCCGATGGCTGCCAGCATGCCGTGAACCACCGCCGATGGCATCAACTCACCAACCACCCCCGTGCGTCCGAGCGCCAGCAGGATCTGCAGCACCCCGGCAACCACCCCGACCGCCAGTGCGCGTCGATATCCGCCGACAGGATCCCCGTTGCTCAGCTCCGTCACTGCACCAAGGGCGATGACGATCAGCCCTGCTGCCGGCCCTTTGATCGTCAGCCGTGCGCTTCCAATGAATTTTGTGATCATGCCGCCGACGATCGCCGTCAGAATTCCTGCTACCGGCGGAAATCCACTCGCCATCGAGATGCCAAGACAGAGTGGAAGAGCAATCAGAAATACCAGAAAACCCGAGCCCATGTCGGTCTTCCATGTTTTTGCGGAGGATGCGTTCATCGTTAATTTCCCCATTGACAGTATCGAGCGATCATTGACACCATTGTTGCTCAGTCGCGTTGCAGATTATGCGATCGTCGCTGGTGACGATATCCCCCCGATCGGGGATGTTTGCTGACCAATTTGGGGGGGATGGGTGCCATATAAAACTGCCAATCGCTCATTGTGGATTCTGACCGCCGGTTTCACGCTGGTGATTGTCATCCTCGCGGTACTCGCATGGCTCGGACTACGCCAGGCGGAGGAGATTCGCCGCCAGGCAAACATCCTCGTCGGTGATCATCTCTTTGCCGTCAAGCTGATCGAAAGGCTCGAACTTGAGCAGCATCGTGCCAGCACGCTGCTGCTGATCGTCGCACGCTCCGATTTTGGCCGCATCGATGAGCGACTGCGAGAGTTTGAGGGTATCCTGCCGGAACTGACGCGGGAGGGGGGACGGGTTCTGCCCAGTCCGATCTGGGATCAGTTGAATCAGGCCGGAGCAGCCTATTCTTCGACGATAAAACAGGCGATGAGTCGGAAAGTGGCTCTGACACTTGTCGAGCAGCGTTACGATGACTTCATCCGGCTGATCGATGAGGCGCTGAAGCTCGATGCCCTTGGTGCCGCTGCCGGTGGAGTGAGCATTGAAGAGGCCTCGACCCGGTTGGCAAGTGAAACAGGCAGCCTGCTGATTGGCGCAATTTTGATCTCGCTGGCCTGTGCGGTGGTCACCATCCGCTTCACCCTCCAGTCGATGCGTCGAATTGCCTGGCAGGCAACGGAGATCAACCGCGTCTCGTGGCATCTGATTCAGGGGCAGGAAGAGGCAGCACGTCGCTTCTCACACGAGCTGCACGACGAACTTGGTCAGTCACTGACAGCACTCAAGGCCACGATCTCCATTGTGCAGCCACACGAACTTCAGGTGCGCCGTGGCGCCTGCCTGAGCCTTCTTGACGAGGCCATCGGCAATGTGCGTGAATTATCCCAGTTGCTGCGTCCGGTGATTCTTGATGATTTCGGGCTGCCGGCAGCTCTGCGCTGGCTTGCCGAGCGATTCGAAGAGCGGACACGAATTCAGGTTGAGACCGATTTTCAGGACGTTGGCCGTCTCGAAGATGATGTCGAGACCCATCTCTACCGGATTACACAGGAGGCGCTGACCAATGTGGCGAGGAATGCCGGCGCGACCCGCATTCGCCTTGAGCTTGAACAAGTTGGTGGCGAAATTATGCTGACGATCACCGACAACGGCAGCGGTTTGCCGAGGAAGCAATCGGGGCCCGTGGTTCCCGGACGTGCTCCCGGATTGGGACTGACCGGTATGCGGGCTCGTGCCGAGCAGCTTGGCGGTGTTTTCAGCATCTCAAATATTGAAACCGTTCAGGCATCCGGCGGAGTCCGTGTCGCCATTCGCGTGCCCGCGAGGCCGCCGCACGAGGAGAGCCCGCCGGGCGAGGAGTAGTGCCGTGTCGCGAAAAAGTACGACCATTCTGATTGCCGACGATCATGCGGTCGTTCGTCAGGGATTTCGCATGATTCTTGCCGCCGAGCCCGATCTCAGTGTCATTGGTGAAGCGGCCAATGGCCGTGAGGTTATTACCCTCGCCGAGCAGTTGCAGCCCGATGTCGTGCTGATGGATGTCTCGATGCCGGAACTCAACGGTATCGAGGCGACACGACGGTTGCTGGCCATCTCGCCGCGCACCCGCATCCTTGCCCTGAGCATGCATCGCGATTCGGTCTATGTTCGTGAAATTCTGCGTGCCGGGGCCAGCGGTTATCTGCTGAAAGAGGCTGGAGATAAAGACCTGCTCTTCGCCGTGCGTGCCCTCGCTGCCGGACAAGGATATCTCAGCCCGGAGGTTTCTGATGCCGTGCTCAGCGACTATCGTAAGCACGTCACCGATCCCATCGACATGCTGACAACCCGCGAACGCGAGGTGTTGCAGATGATCGCCGAGGGGCGAACCAACAAGGAGATTGCCCTGACGCTCGATATCAGCACCTATACCGTCGACTCTCATCGCGGCCGCATCATGGAGAAGCTCAATCTCCACA
Organism: uncultured Acidobacteriota bacterium; assembly: GCA_903828635.1. Lineage (GTDB taxonomy): Bacteria > Acidobacteriota > Blastocatellia > RBC074 > RBC074 > CAIOZW01. The sequence goes on along the minus strand of CAIKMY010000092.1, from coordinate 4,459 downwards.
GCGTCGGTGAACTGGTGCGCTTTGCTTTTCGTAATGGCCTGATCAACTGACCCGGATTCGGGTTTCGATTCGCTTTAATTCGTGAGACAGGGGGATACCCGGAATGACGACAGTCAAAAAGATTCTGCTATATTTTCAGGCCATGTTCTATGTGACCGCCGGGGTCAATCACTTCATCAATCCCGATTTCTATTTGCGGATCATGCCGCCATACCTTCCGTGGCCGTCGGCATTGCACCTGATGGCTGGAGCGATCGAATTTATTCTCGGGCTGCTGCTGCTTTTACCACGCTATCGCCGGCTGGCAGCATGGGGGGTGATTCTCCTGCTGCTGGCAGTCTATCCGGCCAACATTCATATGCTGGTCAACCGCCATCTCTATCCGGAGCTTCCGTTGCTCTTTCACTGGATACGGATGCCGTTGCAGTTTCTCCTGATAGCCTGGGCATGGTCATACACACGCGAGGCTCATCAGGCATCGTGAAATGGTCAAAGCCAAGGGGCGCAATCGGGCGCATCTTTCCGCGGTCAAGCAGCAGCAATGGCGGCTGACCATCGCGTGGCTCGATGATCTCTCCGATACGGGTAATCTTCAGGTCATGGCTGGTGGCAACGGCACCGATTTCGGCCTCTTTCGCGGGAGGAGCGGTGAAGAGCAGCTCAAAATCCTCGCCGCCAGCAATGGCAAGGTGGAGTCGCTCGTCGTCGCTGGCATCGAGTTGCAAGAGGCAGGGCGAAACCGGGATCGCGTCACGGGTGATGACTGCGGCGACGCGGCCCTCCTCGCAGAGATGGCCAAGGTCCCGGGCCAGTCCATCACTGATGTCAATCATGGCGCCAGCCAGCTGTGACTCGCCAAGATCACGGCCAGCCTCCACCCGCGGGATTGGCCGCAGGTGAGCCTCAATCGCGGCCCGTTGCCAGTCGCTCATCTCCTGACCGGGACGCGCACCTTCGAGGAGGAGCCGCAGCCCGACCGCCGAAGCGCCGAGCTCGCCGGTGACATAGATCCCATCTCCCGGCCGTGCCCCGCTTCGTTTCACCGCCTGACCCGCATGACATTCTCCAAGCAGGATCGAGTCGATTGTCAGTCTGCCCGGCATCGAAGAGATATCACCTCCAACGAGGGTGACGCCGTGCCGTTCGGCAAGCTCAAAATAGCCGGCGAAGAACTCCTCCCAGAAATGTGCGATGCTCTCCGTCTGCTCGCGAAAGGTGAGTTGTGGCGTTATCCCGAGCGTCAGCAGCGAAAACCGCGGCCTTCCACCCATCGCGGCGATATCGCTCAGGCTGACGGCCAGCGATTTGTGGCCCAGCCAGCGCGGTATTGCATAGTCGAGCCTGAAGTCGACCTCTTCGACCAGCAGATCAACCGTGATTAGTGTTTCTTTGCCAGTCCGCTGGCCGAGAATGGCCGTATCATCGCCAATCCCGCGAATGAGATCGACCGGAGCCGCCAGTCTCTGTGCCCGACGGCGGATATGCTCGATGAAGTCGAATTCACCGTTCATTGGCCGCTTTTGACGTTTACTGTTTGCGGGCCTCGCACAATGCCACGCCCGATCTGGATGTTCCTGAAGGTACCCTCGGCGACTCGTCGCAGGTCGGTCTTTCTGACCGAGACCATGGCCTCAGGCTGGCTCTCGACATCGGCCGGCTTGCGACCGTACAAGGCGGCACGTGAATACTCAAGCGATCGTTCGATGTGTGACTGCAGGGCGATGGCGTAACGGCCGATTGCCGCATTCCGTGCAAATTCGAACTCTTCGTCGCTCGGGTCGTTTCCGGCCAGTTGCTGGAGGCTGCGCAACACGGTGTCGATCGCACCCGTCTCGTCACCCGGTCTGGTGGTCAGCCGTGTCTGAAATAGTCCCGCTGCCAATCGTTGCTCCATTCTTGTGCTGATCGATGCTGTCAGCAGCCCCTTCTCGCGCAGGTCATCAGGCATTCGTCCTGAGGCCAGCAGATGCTCAAGCATTGTCAGTGCCTGCAGGTCGTACTGACCCGTCAGCGACTGGCTGAGGATGCGGAAGCCGATCGTTTGTGAGGTGATCGGCGCGCCTGACTCGGCGACACGATCCTGGGCCGGCGGGAACTGCGTCGGCAGATTGACCTTGAGTGTTCGGTCGAGGTCTCCCCGCCTGAGCCCATCCGAGAAGATCCGCGAGACCATCGACGACCCGTCCGTGTCCCCGACCAGCGTCACCAGTGGATACTGGCGGCGAACCGTCTTTTCGTGCCACGCCTCCAGCTTCGTCTCGTCGATGGCTTTCACCACCTCGGCCAGGCCATGTCGCGGCAGCCCGTAAGGGTGATTCGGGAAGAGTGCCAGTCGCATCAATTCGCTGCTGAGTAACGCCGGGCTCTCTCCATCTCGTTGCTGATCTGCCAGCAGCAGCTCACGCTCCTTCGCTACCTCTTCCTTGTCGAAGAAGGGCTTCTCGATGATCTCCAGCAGCAGTTTGGCTGCCGGTTCGGCGTTTCGCGATAGAACCTCCAGCGAAAAACCATAAAAGTCCGGCTCGTTGACTATTCTCAGATCGGCACCATAACTTTCAAGTTCGAGGGCGAGCAGGTCAGCCTTGCGTGTTGCCGTGCTTTTGAGCATGCTCCGCAACATCAATTCGGTTGTTCCGCTGGTCGTCTTCTCCTCGACGAGACGGCCCCCCTGAAAGACGATCGTCAGTGCCAGCTTCGGGTGCGATTTGTCCTCGCGAACATAGGCTCGCGGACCGCGCAGCACCGAGAAATCCTTGACCGGCAGGGGCATCGGTGCAACGATCACGTTCTGCCCCTCGACAACGCGGACGCGCTCTGCCCCCTGCGCAAAGGTCTTGAGCACCGTCGCCGGTCTGATATCCTCCGGCTTGATCGCTTGTCCGGCACCCGGGGCAAAGGTCGCCACCAGCTCGGCGTACTTCTCCGGCGTGAAGGTTCGCGGCGCCGCCCGGAGCGGCTCGATCTCATAAACGACCATCGCGGCTGTGGTCAGATACTTTGCCGCCGCCGCTTGCACATCCTTTGCCGTAACCTCCCTCAATTGCGCCGGAAATTCATCAAATGTCCGATAGTCGCCGTTCAGCAACTGCTCACGCGCCAGCACCAGCCCCTCACTCTCGAAGCTGGCCATCGCGTCATAGTAACGCTTTTCGAGCATCGCTCGCGCACGGTCAATCTCTCCTGCACTGACAATCTCACGACGAAATCGCTCGATCTCACGGAAATATTCGGCTTCAGCCCGATCGATCCTTTCGGGCTCAACCACCAGCCGCGCCAGCAGCAGGCCATAGCCCGGCAGTGAGGCATACTCCGCGCTCGTCTCGATGGCGACGCTTTTCCGGTCACGCGAGGCTGCCCCCTCGCGCAATCCCTGCCAGAGGCGTGAACCTTTGCCAAGACCAAGAATTGCAGCCATCAGCCGCAGTGTCGCCTGCTCCTTTGACGGTATCCTTGCGTTTGTCGCTACACGGTAGCCGATTGCCACATGGCTCAGCCCGGATCCGGAACGCCCGTTCCCGTAACGCAGTCCTTCAGCCAACTTTTCCGCTGCAACTCCATCATTGCTGCCTCCACCCCCCGCAGTCATCCTGGTATATCCGCCAAAATCGAGCTGGATACGGTTGAGCGCCGGCAGGGAGAAGATGTCGCCCGTCACCACGATGATACTGCGCGATGGTTCATAGTATTGGCGGTAAAATGCCCCTGCCTGTTCGGCCGTCACGGCCATCGTCTCGGAGATCAGTCCTCCGTTGCCGAGTGCTGATCCGGCAAAGGCGGTCGCCAGCATGCCCCGCAACCCGGCATTTCCCGGCCTCGCCGCATCCTCTGCCTCCCTCAGACACAGAATACGCCCTGATCTGCTGACCACTTCATCGCTGAAGTCAGGGTTGAGCATCAGCGACGCCAGTTTCCCGACCACACCCGCGTAACTCTCCGCCGGAGCGACGATTGTTACCCACGAAAAACCTGCCTCAACCCCGGAGAGTATCGAGCCTCCCAGTCTTGCTACCTCGCGCTCCGTCGATCCTCCTGCACTTTCGAGAATCACCTGCTGCGTCAGTTTTGCCAGCCCCTCCATACCCTTCGGATCGCTGGCCCAACCTGCCCTCACCCCCATTGTCACCGCAACCAGTGGCGCACCGTGCCGCTCACGTACCAACACCGTCAGCCCATTGCGCAACTGATAGCGTGAAGTGATCCCCGATGTCTCCTGCCGTGCCAGCTTCCCGCCCTCTGCTACTGTGGCCACTCCCCCCGGTGCCTGCGGCTGCGGTGTCGGCTTTGGCGGCGGTACCGCAGGCTGACGACCGCGCCCGCTCTGCCCGGCTACAGAGACAGACATCGCCAGCAGCACGGACATTACTGCTCCCACCACTGTTACCAGTATCTTCCCCTTCCTCTCCATCACTCCCTCTTTCCTTACTCGCCTGACTGTAAATTCCGGCTCAATAACAACCTG
>CAIKMY010000091.1 GCA_903828635.1 uncultured Acidobacteriota bacterium | reverse complement strand
CCCGAAACGCTGCGGCTGGCAATCGCCGATCCCAAGCGTAATGCTTTTCAGGAACTGGCACGATCACCATTTCTTTACGACCAGCTCGCCTACAGCCAGGAGGAGACATTCCGACTGCTGGAAATGCTGGTAGAAGAGATGGAGTCGCGCTACCAGCAAATGGGTGAACTGAAAGCAGACAAGCTGACCGACTATATTCGTCTTACGGGTCGCTCGCTGCCCCGCATTTTCTTTGTCTGTGATGAATTTGCCGATCTGACGATGGGTGAGCGAAAAGCCCGCCTTGGGCTTGAGTCACTGGTTCGCCGGCTGGGTGCCAAAGCTCGTGCGGCAGGGATTCACCTGATTCTGGCGACTCAACAACCAAGTCGTCAGGTAACCAGCGGCCCGATTCTGGCGGTCATCACTGCCAAAATAGTCCTGCGCATGCAAAGCGTCGAGTCTCGTATTCTGCTCAGTGATGACAGCGCGGCAAGCCTGCTCGGAAAAGGCGATCTGCTTTACAAGTGTATTGGTGATCCGGTGCGGCTGCAATCCCCTTACCTTCCGGGTGATGATCTGGCCCGCATCTTTGGATCGGCTAAATAGAAACAACCGACATCGGAAAACACAAAATCGGGCCCCGCCCACGAATCGTGGACGGGGCCCGATTTTGCGTCTTCCGATTTAGCGCTGAATTGCCTCAAGGTATTTGGTCAGCGCATAGACATTGAGGATGGCGATATTGCGGTCTTTCGTGTTCCTGAAATAGGCTCCCCAGACCGGCATCTCGCGAGTACCGTGCGCCACCGGGAACTCGTCACCGGCGATGGTATTCTCGACCCTGACAGGATTCCACTTGCCGTTGCGTGCGGCAATTGTCGTCAGATCAGTCGGCATGACCTTCATCGTGGCGGCGACCGGGCCGTTACCCTTCGCATCCATACCGTGGCAGCTGGCACAGTACTGAACATAGAGCTTGCGACCGCGCTCATTCTTGTCTGTGGCCTGACCGAAACCGGTAACCGGTGTGATCAGGAGAACTGCCATTACCATACCAAATAAAAGAACCGTAGTCAGTCTCATTTTGCGCAACATAATTCCCTCCTTATGCGCACTGGGGGTGTAACCTCCGGGGGCGCCGCTGCAGGTGATGATGTAACCTGATCGCCTGCCTGATTCAATTCCCGGGAAGCTGTCCGGGTTCGTCTCCCTTTTCGCTTCCCGCCCTGATAGTCAGCAAGCTGTGTGCCACGAAAACTTGACTATTTTTGCTGCTTTTTCCCCACATTCTGTAACAGGTGTGGGGAATAGCACCAAATGAGGAGTTCAATTTCCACAAATTGTGTAAGATTCACCAGGCACAGGGAGGGTATGTAATGAGTGAATGGAGTCTGGTAGGATCTGAGGCAGAGATTGAGTCGCCGTGGATCGAGGTACACCGTAACAGTTATGTTGCCGGGGATGGTACGCTGATCAACGACTATTACATTGTGCGGCGGCGCGACTTTGTGATGGTGGTTGCGACCTGTAAAGGGAGGCTGGTGATGGTGCGGCAGTATCGACCGGCGACAAGGCGTGAGTACCTCTCGCTGCCCGGGGGGTATATCGACGATGGCGAGGATGCAATGGTAGCAGCGGTGCGCGAGCTGCGGGAGGAGACCGGCTATGCGGCGGAAGGCTGTCAGCGGATAGGTGAGCTCGACCCGTTTCCAGCCTACCTGCAATCTCGTGCGTGGCTGGTGAGGTGCGAAGCGCGGCCGGTCGAGGAAATCAGGCCGGACGGTATCGAGGTCAGCGAGGTCTTCCTGCTGACGTGGGACGATGCGTTGGCGCGGATTCGCGCCGGGGAGATCGATGAGATGCAGGCAGTTTGCGCGATCCTGATGGCCAGGGAAATGAGCCGCGACGATCAATCTGCCCGGGCAACACGGGCATAGCCCTGCCTGAATTCGAGATCGGGATCCTCGATCGCTCCGAGTCGAAAGCGACAGATGTCAAAGGCGTAATTCTGCGGGTTACGCCATGGGCCGATGGTTCCCTGCCGGGGCATAATGTGATCAGCGCGCTTGAAATAGCCGGATTTGAGATCGGCAGCGGGGCTGAGGGGCATGGACGGGTCGGGCGATTTCGGTCGAACCTCGATGTAGTCGTGCTGCTGCATAAAATTGATTACCCGGCAGAAGTATTCGGAGAGGAGGTCGGCGCGCAGCGTCCAGGAGGCGTTGGTGTAGCCGAAGACCGAGGCGAGATTGGGGACGCCGTTGAACATGAGCCCCTTGTAGAGAACCTTGCGGCCAATATCGACCGGCTCGCCGTCGACGGTCAGCTTCGCGCCGCCGGCAAACTGCAGGACGAGCCCGGTGGCAGTGATGACGATCTCGGCTTCGAGTTCCCTTCCCGACTGCAGGCGTACTCCGTTTTCGGTAAAGGTCTCGATCTGGTCGGTGACGACCGAGACCTTGCCGGCCTTCATTGCACTGAAGAAGTCGCTGTCGGGCACGACGCAGAGCCGCTCGTCCCAGGGGTTGTAGCGCGGGGTGAAGTTGGCGGTGACGTCGTGATCGGGACCGAGCTCCTTGCGAATCAGATCGACGATGCGGCGTCGGGCGACATCGGGAAATTGCCGGGAAAAGTTGAAAAAGATGATCTGAAGGATAATATTCTTCCAGCGTGTCGCGTGGTAAGCGAGTCGGGGTGGAAGCAGGCTGCGCAGTTTGTTGGCGATGGCGTCAACACCGGGAAGCGAGACGAGGTAGGTGGGCGAGCGCTGCAGCATGGT
>CAIKMY010000090.1 GCA_903828635.1 uncultured Acidobacteriota bacterium | reverse complement strand
CGAGCAGCGAGCCGCTGCGGTCAGTATACTCGTTCATCCGTGCAAAGAAGTGCGCGAGCTGCCGGCTGAGAAAGAGATCATATTTCGCGAAATCGAGCTGTCCTTCCTTGTCGGTGGCGTGCGAAAGGTTATGGTGAGTCTTTGATAATCCCAGCTTGAGCGGGAAGGTATCGCTGATGCCCATGCCATCCTCGCGATTGAGCATGAAGGCGACCGAGCGGGTAATGTCAGCATCGAAGGCGAGGGCGATCAGATCAAACATCGTCCGGTAATACTCGGACGGGTCACCCTCGTTGGTCGCATCGAGGTTGAGATGGGAGTAATCCTGCTTTTTGAGCGGGATATCGATCCATTTTTCCGAGGCAGCGAGGCGTGACTCGACCTCGTTGAGCGAGGTGAGATACTGCTCCATCCGCTGTCGATCTGTCTTGCCAAGCTTTTTGTCGAGCGCACGTGCGCTCTCGGCAACGGCATCAACCAGTTTGATGCGGCGCTGCAACCTCTCGTGCTCGGCCGTCAGCGATGTGCGGTCGGCACTGAAGAGGCGCTCAAAAACGCGGCGCGGCTTGTTTTCTGCCGGGATGGCATTGCCTTCAATGCTGTAAGAGATCGTGCCCGTGCGCGAGAGAAAGCCGGTGCCGGCGTCGATCGACAATGTCAATGAGGGCTGGCGGCAGTGCTGCTTGGTGTGCAGCGCGATCACCTGATCAAGCCCGGCGGTGTTGTAGGTGCCGGGCTTGGGATTTTGCAGTGGCGCGCCAGTCAGCCACATATCGGAGCAGGTGTGGGGATCTGCCTTCGGACCATTCGGATGATAGAGCCCGCCAAGAAAGCTGATCTGCTTGCGGAATGGCAGCAGAGGCTCGGTTGATTTGCTGTAGGCAACCTCGCCGTTTCCGGCAACCTGGGGAAACCAGCTCCATTCGGAGATGCCATGGTCTTTCAATGGCAGCGACATCCCGTTGGCGGTGTAGATTGCGCAGAATCGCCGCGGGAGGCGATCAGTGACCTCGGCACCCATGACGTCAAGGATCGGCAGGGCCAGCGTTGCACCACCGAGACCTTTCAGGAAAGCACGGCGATCAATCCGGAAAGTGTTGGTCATATCTCCTCCAAAAGCTGCGTTGTCTTTACTGTTTTTCCAGAAAGACTATTTTTCCAGAAACATCGGGCTGTTGACAACATAGCGGATCATATTTTTCATCCTGTAGCCATCGGCCTTCAACTTCAGGCCATCCTGCTTTAACTGACTGCGCTCGCTATAAGTGAGGCTGCGACCGGAAGCATAGGACGCCAGATGTTTCAGGAAGCTGAAGGCTACCTGATCGATCCGATCATTGGCGAGATAGCGTTTCAGATCGTTGGCCCCGCTGACTTCAGTGCGGTCGGGCAGAACGCTGCGTGCATCCGCAGGCCTGTTCTTCAGCCGGCCACCGGCGTTGAACTCTTCGAGCGCGATGCCCCAGGGGTCAATTTTGGCGTGGCAGGAACGGCAGGCGGCAACATCCCGATGCTGTTCAAGCCGCTGGCGAAGCGTCAGATCAGCCGTCGCCTCTTTGAGTGCGGGGACATTCGGCGGTGGATCAGCGGGCGGCTCGGCGATGATCTTGCGCGCGAGCCACGCGCCGCGCTTCACCGGGTTCGATTCCCGTCCATCGGAAAGACCGGCCATAATGGCCGCCTGCGTCAGCAGGCCTCCCAGTTCCGCGCGGCCGTGCCTGATCGGCACGAAGCGGAAGCCGCTCTCCGTCTTCTCTCCAAGGTCATAGTAGCCGGCGACCGTCTCATTGGCGACGATGAAATCTGACTGTATGAGGTTGGTTGCCGGCAGATTCTCCCTGATCAGGTAGCGGAGAAACTCGACGGG
>CAIKMY010000089.1 GCA_903828635.1 uncultured Acidobacteriota bacterium | reverse complement strand
GCCTTGTCGGCCATTGCCGGAACGAGGGTCACTGCGGTGGCACCACTGCCGATGACCAGCACTCGGCGGCCAGTGTAGTCGAGATCCTCGGGCCAGCGCTGGGGGTGGATGATCCGGCCGCGGTAGCGGTCAATGCCCGCAAAGTCGGGGGTATAGCCCGCCTCATAGCGATAGTAACCAGCACACATGAGCAGAAAGCGGGCGGTGAAGGTAACGATTGCGCCATCGTGTTCGGCCTCGACCGTCCAGAGTGCGGTCTCGGAGGACCAGGAGGCTCCCCTCACCGCATGGCGAAAGTGAATGTGGGGCAGCAGATTGTGCTCTTGCGCTGCCTCGCGCACATAGGAGAGGATAGCGGGCCCATCAGCAATGGCTCGTGGGTTGCGCCACGGTTTGAAGTTATAGCCAAGGGTGTGCATGTCGCTGTCAGAGCGAATCCCGGGGTAACGAAAGAGATCCCAGGTACCGCCAATCGCGTCACGCCCTTCAAGAATGGCCAAGGTTTTGCCGGGACAGTGTTGCTGCAAATGGACGCCGGCACCGATGCCTGAAAGTCCCGCACCGACAATGATCACATCAAATGATTGCATCGTGCCTCCTGAAAAAGGAAAGTTGGCAAAAAGGGCAAAACAGGCGATATGGTACAGACAATTTTAATTCAGAGGCTCCGTCAAGCCAGTCTGCACCGCATGTTCCATTTGCATTAAGGATACTAAATCAATGAAACCAGAATCGGCAAGGATGGCAAGGATGGCAAGGGTGATGCTTTTGCTGCTGGCGTGGCCAGTGCTGGCGTCAAGCCTCAAGGCGCAGGAGAGGCCATTGGGCTGGACGCGGATCGCGCCCGGTGTATGGCGAGCGCGTGTCGGGCGTCCTGACGGGATTGACCTTCTGAAGGCCGCCGGGGTCAAACCGGAGATGTCGGCTCTGATGAAGCTGGGATCGCCGCGATTTCCAGCAGAGATGCAGCAAAGTGCGGCGTGGACGGGCGGAGGGCGGACGGCGCTGCGATTTCCGCTGGGCGAGAAGGAGCAGATCTACGGGTTAGGTCTCAACTTCAAGCGGGTGCAGCAGCGGCAGCGGATCTTCAATCTGCATGTCGATCACTATGGTTCGAGCGACAATGGAAGAACGCACGCGCCGGTACCATTTTACGTATCGAGCGCGGGCTATGGGGTACTGATCAATGCAGCGCGTTACGTCACCGTCTATGCCGGAACCGGTCTGCGGCGTGAGAGCAAGCGCCCGCCGAAGATCAAGGATCGCAACACTGACAAGACGTGGGAGGCACAACCTCCATCCGACGTCGTCGAAGCAATGGTGGCAGCGGATGGTGTCGAGGTTCTGCTCTTTGCCGGGCCGACACCGATGGAGGTGGTGCAGCGCTACAATCTGTACAATGGCGGTGGAGCAATGCCGCCCAAATGGGGGCTGGGTTTTACCCAGCGGGTGCCAACACTCTTCAGCGATCGTGATGTGTTACGCGAGGTCGAGCAGTTTGATGAGCACGGCTTTCCACTCGACTTCATCGGGCTGGAGCCGGGCTGGCAGACAAAGTCCTACCCTTGCAGCTTCGAGTGGGATCGGTCGCGATTCCCGGATCCCGGGCAGTTTGCCAGCGAGATGAAGCGTCGCAGAGTACGGCTCAACCTCTGGCTCAACCCATATATTTCGCCCGATTCGCCGATCTATGGCGAGGTGAAGCCATACGTTGGAACGCACACCGTCTGGAACGGACTGGTGCCGGATCTGCTCCTGCCGCAGCCACGAAGGAGTTACAGCCGTCATTTCAAGGAGAGGCATCTGGCGATCGGTGTCTCGGGTTACAAGGTTGATGAGGTCGATGGTGTTGATGGCTGGCTCTGGCCGGATGTCGCGAGGTTCCCCTCGGGCCTTGCCGGCGAGCAGATGCGGCAGATCTATGGCCTGCTCTTCCAGCGACT
>CAIKMY010000088.1 GCA_903828635.1 uncultured Acidobacteriota bacterium | reverse complement strand
GGCAATTCCGAACCTTATGGTGGCAATGTACTCCTTTTCGTGGCCCGAGAGGAATTGAACCAGTCGCGTTGAGCGATTGACGCAGACAACAAGCAGGCCGGTGGCGAATGGGTCAAGTGTTCCGGTATGCCCGATTCTGCGGGTTCTGAGCAGGCCGCGCAGTTTGGCAACGACATCGTGTGACGTCCAGTCGGCAGGTTTATCGATCATCAGAATGGCATCGGCATCAAATGACGCGATCCTTGAATTGGCCATTATCTCTCCTCATCTCTTCCGGGAAGCCGGCTTGGTGTCGGACGGCTGGCGCCAGCGCCGAGCCGCTCGATTTCGTGAACCCTGACGCCGCCGCGCCAGTCTGCATTGATGCCAAAGCGCCAGGCCTCGACCTCCGGATGGAGGCAGTCGGCGACGGTGGTGAATGAGCGGTGAAATCGCAGGCGCGGCGCGACGAGATAGAGCAGCGGCGAGCGTGCCGAGATCCTCGCGCCGGCAAAGAGGCCGCGATGGGCAAACTCACCGCGGGCACGCGCTTGTTCGACGCGCAGCCAGTAGTCGAGCCCCTGCAGCGGCAGTTGAATGTCTTCGGCAGCCTTGACCTCGATCACCACCAGCCGTCCGCTGCCATCACTTTCGCGACGCAGAGAGAGCAGGTCGATCACTGATCGTTCCTCTGCCTGCCACGCGGGAACCTGCGAGTAGACGAATCGCTGATCGAGCGCCGGGTCGAGCGCATGAATATCCCGTCGCAGCAGTGATTCGAGCCACCCCTCCGTTCGCAGTCGAAACCATGCATGGCGATGATCATCCGCACGGGCATGGCGCCGTCTGATCAATTCGCCAACGAGACGGCTCAGTTTCAGGAATCTGATCTCATCGAGAATCGTACGGTCACCTTCACCGGCAATGCCAAACCGGATCTCGCCACGGCCATCACCGAGCGATTGTCTGGCGAATTCGATACCGTGAATCGAATAACTGATTTCGTCCCGACCGGCACGATGAGCAACCTCGATCACTTCGGGAGCCAGCGCGACAATTCGCCTCATCCAGTCGCCTCCCAGTCGCGCCAATTCCGGCGGCGAGAGAGGCCAGACGATCTCTCGCGGATGGGCACTGAGCAACTCAGTTTGCGTGAACGGCCGTATCGGCGTCAACGCGCAGCTTGCTTCATCAAACCCGTAGCATTCGAGCGATCCGCCATAGTGGGCTGTGTCGAGCAGCGCCATTCGCTCAATCGTTGTCAGTAATCGGCCTGGCGGCAGGCAGAGCCGAAGCCTTCCCGCCCGCTGCCCGGGACGACGGCGAAGATTATATTCGCCGAGCCAGATCAATCCGGCGGTGAGCATCCCGTCAATCGTTGCTGTCGATTCCACCTCGCCAGCTCCGAGAACCAGAATTGTCTCACCACAACGTGAGAGCACCAGCCGGGCATACCTTCCCGGCACGCCGTGCTGTCGATCGGCACCAGTCGTTATCCGGCGGATTGTGATGCCCGGTACCTGCTCGCGAAATGCCCCGGCAAGCCTCTGTGCATACCATCGCCGTCGCTCGGGAAGTGCCGCCGGAGCTCGATCTCCTGCCGCTTCATCTGTGATCCCCCCGTGACCAAGTGTCAGTGTCGTCGTCTCTCCTCCAAGTCCGCGCGTTACCCTCAGGGCAATCTTCCCGCTGTCGTGCTTCCAGCCGGTGACACGCACACTCTCCGAACGGTCATCATCCCACCAGGCCAGAATCAACCGTCCGCGACTGACAGTCGTCTCGATCTCTGCCAGTGGTGATCGCGCCAGTACTCTCCCCGCGTGATACAAGACCCAGTCTCCCGCACGCAACAGGTAGATCTCGATCTCGTACTTTGCCCGCGAAGCATCCTCTTCCGCCTCAATCTTCTTCATCTCTCGTCTTACCCCGGACGTCGCCGGGCAGCTACACCGGTCGAGTCGCTATCTGAAATCGGATCCCTGAACTTTGTCATTACCCGATGATTCGAGTTTCGCAGGGGTGGCAGGGGTGGCGGGGGTGGCGGT
>CAIKMY010000087.1 GCA_903828635.1 uncultured Acidobacteriota bacterium | reverse complement strand
GTCCATCCGGTCAAGAATGAAGAGCCGCCCCTTGCGCGCCTGCTCCAGCGCCTCCGCGAGAATCAGGTGATTGAGCCCGGCCACCTTGATGTCCATCTGCAGCCCGGTGATCCCCTCACGTGTTCCGGCCACCTTGAAGTCCATGTCGCCGTAGTGGTCCTCCGCACCAGCGATATCGGTGAGGATCGCGTACTTCTTCTCCTCCATCACCAGCCCCATCGCCACCCCGGCAACTGCCGCCTTGATCGGCACTCCCGCATCCATCAGCGCCAGTGAGCCGCCACAGACCGTGGCCATTGATGACGATCCGTTCGACTCGGTAATGTCCGAGACGATCCGTACCGTGTAGGGCCACTCACTCTCTTCCGGCATCATCGCATCGAGCGAGCGCTGGGCCAGCGCCCCGTGTCCGATCTCTCGTCGGCCCGGGCTGCCCGTGCGCCCCGTCTCTCCCACCGAGAAGGGTGGGAAATTGTAGTTGAGCATGAATCGACGCTTGTACTCACCCGTCTCCAGACTGTCGATATATTGCACATCCTGCGAGGTTCCCAGCGTCGCCGAGACCATTGCCTGCGTCTCCCCACGCGTGAAGAGCGCCGAACCGTGCGTCCGCGGCAGCCAGCCAACCTCAATCGAAATCGGCCTGATCTCCGAAAACCTTCGCCCATCCGGACGCCGCCGGTTGTTGAGAATGTCGTCACGGAAGATCCGCTCCTTCAGCTGATCGAAGAGGACCGCCGCCTCGCCACGCTTCTCCGCCTCCTCCTCCGGATACCCCTCGATCACCCTCTTCTTCAGACTGTCAATCGCGCTGTAGCTCTCCAGCTTCGACTGCGTCGAGACGTCAAGCGCCGCACGCAACTCGCCGGCATACTTCTCCTCGATCTCTCTGAGCATCTCCTCGTTGACCGACTTCGGCACGTATTCACGTTTCTTTATCCCCAGCGTTTCGAACATCGACCGCTGCAACTGGCAAAGCTTGCGAATCTCCCCGTGGGCGAACATCAGCGCCTCGACCATGATGCTCTCGCTGACCTCTTTCGCCCCGGCTTCGACCATGACGATCGCCTCTTCACTGCCGGCCACGATCAGGTTCAGCACCGAATTGCGCAGCTGATCGTAGGTCGGATTGACCACATATCTGCCCTCGATCAGGCCAACTCGCACTCCGGCAATCGGATTGTGAAAAGGGATATCCGACAGATAGAGCGCCGCTGATGCCCCGGTAATCGAAAGAACATCCGGGTCATGCTCGTCATCCGCGCTGATGACCATTGAAATCACCTGCGTCTCATGCTGATAACCTTCGGGGAAGAGAGGCCGTATCGGCCGGTCGGTCAGGCGTGATGTCAGAATCTCCTTCTCTGTCGGCCGCCCCTCTCGCTTGAAGTACCCGCCAGGGATGCGACCCGCTGCATACCCGTACTCACGATAGTCGACCGTCAGGGGAAAGAATCCCGCCCCCGGCTTCGGTGTCCTTGCCGATACTGCCGTCACCAGCACCACCGTCTCTCCCTGCGTCACCAGTACCGCCCCGTCTGCCTGCTTGGCCACACGGCCAGTTTCAATCGTAAACTCACGCCCGCCAAGATTGATCGCCTGCTTCAAAAACATCGATTTTGCTTCTCCTCTCGTCTTCCCGCATTATCGTACTCTCATTCGATGGAAGACCTTGACAACCTGATCACAATGTCAAAAACACTTTCGACAAACACGTCGATAAATACT
>CAIKMY010000086.1 GCA_903828635.1 uncultured Acidobacteriota bacterium | reverse complement strand
CGCCGGTCACATCGGTCGTCCGGAAATAGAACTGCGGACGGTAGCCGGTAAAGAACGGTGTATGACGACCGCCCTCCTCCTTGGTAAGGACGTAGGCTTCAGCTTTGAACTTGGTATGCGGAGTGATTGACTTCGGCTTGGCGAGAACCTGGCCGCGCTCGATATCCTCACGCTTGACGCCGCGGAGCAGCAGACCGACGTTGTCACCGGCCTGGCCCTGATCAAGCAGCTTCTTAAACATCTCGACGCCGGTAACGGTCGTCTTGATGGTATCACGGATACCAACAACCTCAATCTCATCGCCAACATTAATGATGCCACGCTCGATACGACCGGTGGCGACCGTGCCACGACCGGAGATCGAGAAGATATCCTCGACCGGCATCAGGAATGCCTGGTCGATGGCGCGGGCCGGAGTCGGGATGTATGTGTCGACGGCGGCCATCAGCTCATCGATCTTGGCCTCCCAGGCGGGATCACCATTGAGAGCATTGAGCGCCGAACCACGGATGATCGGAATGTCATCGCCAGGGAACTCATACTTCGAAAGGAGCTCACGAACTTCGAGCTCGACAAGATCAAGCAGTTCCGGGTCATCGACAGCATCGACCTTATTCATGAAGACGACCATCGCCGGCACACCGACCTGACGGGCAAGAAGAATATGCTCGCGAGTCTGGGGCATCGGACCGTCGGTTGCCGCAACCACGAGGATCGCGCCATCCATCTGCGCCGCACCGGTGATCATGTTCTTGACGTAGTCAGCGTGACCCGGGCAATCGACGTGAGCATAGTGACGATTCTTCGTCTCGTACTCGACGTGGGCGGTGGAGATTGTGATTCCACGAGCCTTCTCCTCAGGCGCATTATCGATCGAATCGAAGCTGCGAAACTGAATCTTCGGATTGTTCTTGGCAAGAACACGGGTGATCGCCGCCGTCAGGGTCGTCTTCCCGTGGTCGACGTGGCCGATCGTGCCAACGTTGACGTGGGGTTTACTCCGATCAAATTTCTCTTTGGACATAACAGGTAATCTCTCCTCGAATTCTCCAAACGGTTTTCAGCGTTGAATCTCCCAGCGGAGATCTACTTATTTGCCCCCTGAACCTTCGCGATCACTTCCTCGCTGATGCCCTTGGGAGCCTCCTCATAACGGGCAAAATGCATCGTTGATGCAGCACGTCCCTGCGTCATCGAACGCAAATCCGTCTCATAGCCAAACATCTCCGCGAGAGGAACCATAGAGGTGATGATCTGCGTGCCGGTGCGTGAGTTCATACCCTCGATACGTCCGCGGCGTGAACTGAGGTCACCAGTGACCGACCCCATGTAATCCTCCGGAGTCACTACTTCAACCTTCATCACCGGTTCGAGCAGAACCGGGCTGGCAGCCTTCGCTGCCGTCTTGAAGGCGATCGATCCGGCAATCTTGAAGGCCATTTCGGAGGAGTCGACTTCGTGGTAGCTGCCGAAGACCAGATTGACGGTAACATCGACCATCTCATAGCCGGCAAGGATACCACCTTCCATCGCTTCGACGATCCCCTTTTCGACTGCCGGGATGTACTCACGAGGGATGACGCCACCGACGATTTTGTTGTTGAAGACAAAACCGGCGCCTGGCTCGTTCGGCTCGATCTCAAGGACTACGTGGCCATACTGACCACGGCCACCAGTCTGGCGGGCATACTTCTCTTCGCCCTTGGCCGGCCGGCGAATCGTCTCGCGGTAAGCGACCTGCGGCTTGCCAACATTGGCCTCGACGCCGTATTCCCTCTTCAGACGATCGACGATGATCTCAAGGTGGAGCTCACCCATACCGGAGATGATCGTCTGGTTGGTCTCCTTGTCAGTGGTGACGCGGAAGGAGGGATCCTCCTGCGCCAGTTTGCCAAGGCCGACACCGAGCTTCTCCTGATCCTGACGGGTCTTGGGCTCAATCGCCAGCGAGATGACGGGATTGGGAAACTCCATTGCCTCAAGAATGACCGGATGAGAATCAGCGCAGATCGTATCACCGGTAGTCACATTTTTGAGACCGGCGATAGCGACAATCTCACCGGCATAGGCCTCTTCAAGATCCTCACGCTTGTTGGCGTGCATCTTCATGATGCGGCCGACACGCTCCTTGTTCTCCTTGGTCGAATTATAGACGTAGGAGCCTGACTTGAGCGTCCCCGAATAGATGCGGGTGAAGGAGAGCTGACCGACGTGCTTGTCAGCCATGATCTTGAAGACAAGCGCCGAGAACGGAGTCTTGTCATCGGCTGGCCGCTCGACGGTTTCACCATTGTCATCGATTCCCTGAACCGCCGGGATATCGACCGGCGAGGGAAGGTAATCGATCACGGTGTCGAGCAGCGTCTGGACACCCTTGTTCTTGAAGGCGGTACCACAGACTACGGGAACGAGCTTGATCGCAATGCAGCCACGGCGCAATGCCGCACGAATCTCGTCTTCGGTCAGCGCCTCGCCCTCGAGGTACTTCGTGGCAACTTCGTCGTCAGCGTCGGCAATCGCCTCAATCATCTTCTCGCGAGCGATTTCAGCCTGGACCTTGAGATCTCCAGTGACATCTTCGACGACATACTCGGCACCCTTGGTCTCATCCTTCCAGAGGAGGGATTTCATCGAGATCAGATCGACGACGCCTTTGAACTGATCCTCGGCGCCGATCGGCATCTGAATGCAGACGGGATTGGCCGAGAGGCGTGTACGGATGGTCTCGACAGCGTGATCGAAATCGGCACCGGGGCGATCCATCTTGTTGATGAAGGCGATGCGCGGAACATTGTACTTGTCGGCCTGCCGCCAGACGGTCTCGGATTGAGGCTGGACACCGGCGACAGCATCAAAGACTGCAACTGCGCCGTCAAGAACACGCAGACTGCGCTCGACTTCAATGGTGAAGTCGACGTGGCCCGGAGTGTCGATGATATTGATTCGGTACTCCTGACCATTACGCTTCCAGAAGCAGGTGGTCGCGGCGGAGGTGATGGTGATTCCGCGCTCCTGCTCCTGCTCCATCCAATCCATGGTGGCCGTGCCCTCGTGCACTTCACCAATCTTGTAGGAGACGCCGGTGTAAAAGAGAATACGCTCCGAGGTGGTCGTCTTCCCGGCATCGATATGAGCCATGATTCCGATATTACGGAACCTGTTGAGTGGTGCCTGTCTTGCCATAATTCAAATGCTACCATCGATAATGAGCGAAGGCCTTGTTGGCCTCTGCCATACGATGTACATCCTCGCGTTTCTTGACCGCATTGCCTTTACCTGAGGCGGCATCGAGAATCTCGCCCGCCAGGCGATCGATCATGGTCTTCTCTCCACGGCTGCGGGCATAGCCGACCAGCCATCTCATAGCGAGCGCCGTGCGGCGGGAGGCGTTGACTTCGACGGGTACCTGATAGTTGGCACCGCCGACTCGCTTTGACTTGACCTCCACCTTCGGCTGCAGGTTCTCAATCGCTTTCTTGAAGACCTTGAGAGCATCCTCTCCGGTCTTTTCCCTGATCTTGTCAAGGGACTTATACAAAATTCCTTCGGCCACCGATCGCTTACCGTCCCACATCATCGCGTTAATGAACTTGGCCAGCAGGGTGCTGTTATATATTGGATCCGGCAGCACTTCGCGTTTTGGAATCTCTCTTCTTCTCGGCATAATCTCTACCTCTGAATCATTAATTCAGCAGACAAGCCCCGTAGTCAACAGACCAGCCCCGTAGTCAGACCAGATATCCGGACTCTCGGCAAATTGAGCCCGAGAGAAAGTCGGCCCGGCATCGGGTACGGGCTATTTCTTCTTGCCAGGAGCGCCCTTGACAGCGCCCTTCGCACCGGGCGCCCCCTCCTTGGGTCGCTTGGCTCCATACTTGGAGCGGCCCTGCTTGCGGTTGGCGACACCGACTGAATCGAGGGTACCGCGAACAATATGATAGCGAACACCCGGGAGATCCTTGACGCGGCCTCCGCGGACAAGAACGATCGAGTGTTCCTGCAGGTTGTGGCCAATGCCCGGGATATAGGAAGTGACCTCAATCCCGTTGGTCAGCCTGACGCGTGCAATCTTGCGCAGCGCTGAATTTGGCTTCTTCGGAGTCTGAGTCTTAACCTGGACGCAAACTCCCCGGCGCTGCGGACAAGACTGCAATGCCGGGCTGGAAGTCTTGTATTTTACCTGCTTTCGCCCTTTACGAACTAACTGATTAATCGTCGGCATAATCTCTACCTGACAGAATTACAACTCTGAGCGATCTAAAACCGGCTATCACGAAACGACTACCCCATCGATCTGCATGCCCTGCTGCCTGCAGCAGGGCATGCGACAATGGATGATTCGGGATAGAGACGGCTGCTCGACCCTCATTTTCAGAGGGCATCCCCGGCCGAGTAAGGAGTGATCCTTCCCGACAGTCTGCACACAAATTTGATCTGCGACCAATGTCCCCGGGATTATTGCGAGAGATGTGCGGATATGGCGTCCCGGATCGCCTGGTTTTTCTATGGCGTTATCTTTATTCAGAATTCAGAAGAGACAGGTTCAATAAATCATTGAATAAATCATCCGGATAAATCATCCGGATAAATCATCCGGATAAATTAGCCGGATAAATTAGCCGAATAAATTATCATAAATTATCCGGCTGAATCATCTGCTTGATTACTCACAGATGACAACGATGACTGATTGACCTGCAGTTCGGAGGGATGTCTAACCGCTTTTTCAAACGATTGACAATCACGTGAACCGTTACGCCACAATATTTACCTGAGTACCGGGAGATGTTCACATCTCCGGGTACCGGCGGCACCTCCGCACTTACAGAGTTGGGAAGACATTTTGCATCCAGACAAAATATCTGAGGCAAATATCCACCCCAACCATCAATTGCACACACCTATTGAAT
>CAIKMY010000085.1 GCA_903828635.1 uncultured Acidobacteriota bacterium | reverse complement strand
TGGTTTTTCGACGGTCGGATTATGGGGATACCCTCTTTCGGAGCGCTCCGCAATGACGTTGTGAGTGAGATCAGGGACAGTGGTCCGATTGGCGGTCGACTCTGCCTTTCGCTGCCGACAATGCTCATCGCCAACTCGAAGGCGGCAATCGACACGGCCATCAGGCTCGGCGTCGCGCCCGGGAGGCTTGGACTGCTGCGCAACTCCATTGATGTTACCCCGTTTGCCGCGCTTCCGGTACCGGCAATGGCCACACCAATCAGGATCGTCACTGCCGGACGTCTCGTCACCCAGAAGCGAATGGATCGCTTTCTGCGGGTCTTTGCGCGTGTGGCCTCAAGCAGCCCCGTCACTTGTGAGGGGGCAATTATCGGTACCGGCCCGGAGCAGGCCAATCTCCGGTGCGAGGCCGCGAATCTCAGACTCGATGGGCCGACCGGCAACGCAATTCTCCGCCTTTCCGGGAGCGTCGACGACCCGCTCACCATCCAGCGAGAGAGCGATATCTTTGTGCTCCTCTCCGACTGGGAAGGGATGCCCAATGTCATCCTTGAAGCAATGGCTGCCGGTCGACCGGTGGTCACGACCGCTGTTGGCGACCTGCCGGCAGTGATCGATCACGGACGTAATGGATTCTGCTTCCCCCGCGACCAACAGCTCGAAGAATCAGCTGCCGAGGCGATCCTCGGGCTGATTGCCAATCCCGCACGCGCACGCGACATCGGCCAGCAGGCACGGCGGACGATTGCTGAAGAATTCTCGCTGGCCGGCTATCACACGAGAGTCGCGAAAATTTATCGCCGACATGAATCTGAGTGGACGACGGAGGAAGCTCACTGATGACCAGGTTTGAACGAATAGCGCCGGAGATAATCATCGGAGCATACATCCTTGCCCACGTGCTGCTCGGATGGCTGATAACCTGGTCGGTGCACGTCGCGACGGTGCAGATGCTGGCGGCGTTGCTCTGCGGCTTGTGGTGGAGTCTCGTCTCCCCGCGCCTTGAGCGGCTGGCGATGGTTGCCGCTTATATTGCCGGCGGAGAGGTAATCTGGCGAATGATGCGTGCCGGCCCTTTCTGGGAGTTTGGCAAGTACTCGCTGATCCTGTTGTTTGGCCTCTTTCTGCTGCGGACCGGACGCCTGAGAGGCCCGGCGCCGGCGCTGCTCTTCTTCGGATGCCTGCTGCCGTCGATCGTGCTGCCAATGGCCAATGTCTCAAACGCAGAGCTGCGTGATAACCTCAGCTTCTATCTTTCAGGGCCGCTGGCATTGATGATCGCCACCTGGTTCTTCTCGCGAACGAGGTTGCGAGAGGAAGAGCTGCAACAGATCCTTTACGCGATGATCGGCCCGACGGTCTCACTGGGAACGGTGACGCTCGTCTCCATCATCTCGCAGGAGAAGGTGCGCTTCTCGAACAATTCGAACATGCTGGCCAGTGGCGGCTTCGGTCCCAACCAGGTCTCGGCGGCGTTGGGATTGGGGGTGCTCTTCGCCTTCCTCGCCTGGCAGCGGCGCGGGCTCAATCCGCTGCTCAAGGCGGGTCTGATGATCGTCACTCTCTTTCTGATCTCGCAATGTGCACTGACCTTCTCGCGAACGGGCCTCTACCTTGCGGGTGGAGGCATGGTTGCGGCAGCGTTTTTTCTCGCCCGGGATCGGCGAATGTTCATGCAGCTGGCGATCGGAGTCATCGCCCTGCTGCTGGCGGTCAGCCTCTTCCTGCTGCCACGGCTGGAGAGGGTCACAGGAGGGTTGATGGCGAGTCGCTTCAGCAACACGCGACTGACCGGGCGTGAGCGGCTGATCGAGGCAGACCTGACGGCCTTCGCCGAGAATCCGGTCCTCGGCGTCGGCCCGGGACAGGCTCGCGAGTATCGTCGTCGCGTCTTTGACGCCTCGGCGGCGCATACTGAATTTTCGCGACTCCTCGCCGAACACGGCCTCTTCGGGATCTTGGCGATTATGATACTGCTCTGGATGGGGGCGCAGCACATTCTTCAGCAGCACAGTCCCAAGGGGCGGGGGGTGGCGGCAGCAATGATCTGCTGGAGCTTCCTGTTTATGGCAGTTTCAGCGATGCGGCTGGTAGCACCGGCCTTCGCCTTCGGATT
Organism: uncultured Acidobacteriota bacterium; assembly: GCA_903828635.1. Classification (GTDB taxonomy): domain Bacteria; phylum Acidobacteriota; class Blastocatellia; order RBC074; family RBC074; genus CAIOZW01. The sequence continues at coordinate 11,255 of CAIKMY010000085.1, read as the reverse complement.
CTCGGCAATGAGCCTGCTGCCGGAGCAGGCTCATCAAGGGATGCCCGAGCAGGGCAGTCTGCCGGCGCGGAGTCGTGAAGCATGACTGGTGAAAAGATCTCAGGTGGGGTGCAACCTCCACTGCTGCTGATTGGCAACTTCCTGACGGAGAGCATTGGAACCCGGCACGTCAGCGAAGACCTCGCGGTCCGGCTGCGCCAGCGCGGATGGCGGCTGATCACCGCCTCGACGCATCGCGGACGTGTCAGACGGGCGATTGATATGCTGCTGACAACCATGAGAAGGCGTAAAGAGTATGAGGTCGCCCACATCGAGGTCTACAGTGGTCTGGCCTTTGGCTGGGCGGAGGCCGTCGGCTGGCTGCTGCGGCGCCTCGGCAAGCCCTATCTGCTGACGCTGCACGGCGGCAACCTCCCCGATTTTGCGAGGCATGCACCACGAAGAGTCTGCAGACTGCTGGGTGGTGCAGCGATCGTTACTGCTCCGTCGGGTTACCTCAGCGAGCGGATGAAGAATTATGCCCGTGAGATCATCACGGTGCCCAACGCCATCGATCCTCGCGGCTATCGCCATCGTCAGCGAAGCCGACTGGCTCCGAAGCTGATCTGGCTGCGCGCTTTCGATCATATCTACAATCCGGCGCTGGCAGTCGAGGTGACAGCGATGCTGGCCGCCGAGTATCCGGAGATCTCGCTGACGATGATCGGCCCGGACAAGCTCGACGGAAGTCTTGAAATGACGAGGCGGACGGCGGCAAGGCTCGATATCAGCAGTCGAGTCAGGTTGCCGGGGAGAGTGGCCAAGGCGGAGCTCCCGCCGATGCTCGATCGTGCCGATATTTTCCTCAACACGACCAGCGTCGACAACAATCCGGTGAGCGTGATCGAGGCAATGGCCAGCGGGCTCTGCATTGTCAGCACTGCGGTCGGCGGAATCCCCTGGCTGCTGGAAGACGAACGGACGGCCCTGCTGGTGCCCCCCGGAGATGCGCCAGCGATGGCCGCGGCAATTCGTCGATTGCTGAATGATCCGGAGCTCGCGCTCAACCTTTCACGTGAAGCCCGACGCGAGGCTGAAAAGTATGACTGGGAACAAATCATCGAGTTCTGGGAGCAACTGATCAGAAGTTCAGCCAATCCCGGGTTTTCCGGCTTTTGATTATGACCAATCAACCTGTCGAATGTCCTCACTGCGAGCGTGATCTCGCGCAAAGATTCCTCATTTTCGCCCCGGCACATCTCAAACAGTGCCGTGGATGCGGACTGGTCTACACCAGCCCGCGTGCCGAGAGTGAGCAGATCAGCCGCTTCTTTGCGAGTCATTATATTCTGAATGCGGCGCGGCTCGAACGCGAACTCGGGTCGTACAGGGCGGAGAGCCTCAGGCGTGAGGCCGCACTGCTGCAGCGGCTCAAGCCGTCGGGCCGGATTCTCGACATCGGCTGTGCTGGCGGGGCCTTTCTCGATCACTTGCCGGCAGGGGTCTGGGAGAAGCACGGTGTTGAGCCCTCGTCACTGGCGGGTGAAGAGGCATCACGACGCGGAGTCCGCGTTTATCGGGGACTGCTCAGCGAGGCACAGATTCCCAGGGGGGTTGAATTCGACGCGATCACCTGCCTCGATACGCTCTGCTTGTCGATGACACCGCAAGCCGATCTGCAAAGGATGCGCGAGTTGCTGCGACCAGACGGGGTGCTGCTGATCGACCTGCCGGGATATCATTACCGGCTGGTGCGCAATCTCGGGCCAATCTGCTGGCTGATCAACCGGCGCTGGACCAACTTCGATCACCGCTCGCCCCATCTCTTCATCTTTTCAGCGGCGAGCCTTGGGAAGATGCTCGCCAGGGCCGGAATGCGGATCGAGCAGATCCTGCCGGAATCAGCTCCAGCGCGTGGATCAGCGGCGCTGCGCGCTCTCAACCGCGCCTGGTTCAGTCTGGGATCGGCACTCAACCGGCTGAGCCGCGGCCACCTCAGCGTTGCCCCCAAGGTTATTTATGTCTGCAGAAGAGCGAATTGATCAGGCTGATCAGGGGGCTGACGCGGCGGAGGTCGTCGCGCTCCTTAAATCGCAGGGGCGCAAGGTGGTCGAAGCGTCCGGATGCTGGTGGTACAACGCATACGGCCAGCAGCGAATGCTCTTCGCCTTCCCGCCACAGCGACAGGTAAACCCGAATGAAACAGAGATCAGGGAGATCTTCCGGCAAGTGCCGAGCGCAATGGTGCTGCGTCATCTTGCCACCGCAACTGCAGCATCGGCCAACAGCTACCTCTGGGTCGTCAGGAGGCCCTACTCGATCGAGTCGCTGAGCGCGAATCATCGCAGCAAAGTCCGCCGCGGCCTGAGGCAGTGCGAGGTTCGGCCGCTGACCTTCAACGAGCTTGACGAGTGTGGCCGCCATGCCCAGAGCGACACCATGCGCCGACTTGGCAAGTCAGAATCATCATTTGGCATCAGCGAGGGGATGCGCCGGAGCCGGGCTTATCGTGCGTGGGGAGCCTTCGTCGGCAGCGAGCTCGCTGCTTTTGCCATCACCCTCACGGTCGAGGGCTGGGTACATATCCAGGTCAATCGTTCGACGACCTCGCTGCTCAAGCACTACCCGAACAACGCGCTGATCTTCCGGATCATCGAGGAATCACTGGCCGGAGAGGGCGTCGAGGCAGTCAGCTACGGCTGGGAGTCGCTGACGCGCAACGAATCACTGGAGCAGTTCAAATCCGGCATGGGCTTCACGCGCGAGCCGGTCGAGCAACGCATAGTCATTGCACCGCGGCTGCGTCCTCTCTGGAATCCGGTCTCGCGCCCCCTGCGGTGGCTGCTGGGGCTGCTGATAGCTGCCCGCCCTGGCAATCCGCGGCTTCAACAGATTGCCGGAATCTGCCGTTTTATCGACAGCCGGCGAGTCGCGGCGTCGGTCTCAGCATCGGTCCCGGACTGATTGATAACGGTGATGAATGACCTGCTACTGAAAATATATTCGCGGCTGCCGCATCCGGCGCGGGCACTGACCGCCAACCTGCGCGGAGCGATGCTCGCGTCGTGGCGCTATGGGCCGGAAACAGAGGATCTGATCGCGGCAGCGGCTGAGCGTGAGTCGTGGGGGGTGGCAAGGTGGAGCGCATGGCGGGAAGAGCGATTGGCGAGGATTCTCCATCGAGCGGCGACGAGGGTTCCCTTTTATCGGGCCCAATGGGAGGAGCGGCGGCGACGGGGTGATTGGTCGTCGGTGGAGAGGCTCGAAAACTGGCCGGTCCTTGGCAAGGAGACGGTGCGCGAAGCAGCACGGCACCTCGTCGCCGATGATGTCGATCGGCGGCGGATGTACCACGAGCAGACGAGTGGAACGACTGGCACTCCGATTGATCTCTGGTGGAGCCGTGACGACCTGCGCGAATGGTTCGCCCTCAACGAGCTGCGCTGTCGTCGCTGGCACGGAGTCAACCGCTTTCAGCCGTGGGCAATCCTCGGAGGACAGCCCATCGTCCCGGCGACTCGCCAACGCCCTCCATTCTGGATCTGGAGCCATCCAACGAGGCAGCTCTATCTCTCGGCCAATCACATCTCGCGCAACAACCTGCTGCCAATGATCGAGGCAATGAACCGGCACGGGGTAACCCATCTGATCACCTACAGCTCGGCGGCGGCGGCCATGGTCAGGGAGGCGGACGGTCGCGACATCCGGATCGGGAGCCTGAGAGTGGTGATTACCAACGCTGAGCCGCTATACCAGTGGCAACGTGAGGCGATTGCCGGCGGGCTCGGCGCGCCGGCGCGAGAGACTTATGGAATGGCCGAAGCAGTAGCCGCCGCCAGTGAGTGCGCCGATGGGCGACTCCATCTCTGGCCTGAGGTCGGAGCAATCGAGATCCTCGATGACCTGACCGGTGAGCCAACTCCTGAGGGTGAGTCGGGTCAGCTTGTCTGCACCGGAATGATCAACCAGGACATGCCGCTGATACGCTACTCCGTCGGCGATCGCACCCGCTTTGAGAGTAGCAATTCTCGCTGCACCTGTGGCCGCCTGCTGCCGCTCCTCAGTGCCATCGAGGGGCGGGCAAGCGATATGCTGCGTACAAGGGATGGTCGGCACATCTATTGGATCAACCCGATATTCCGCGGGCTGCCGCTGCACGAAGCTCAGGTGATTCAGGAGTCACCTGACCGGTTGCGGATTCGCTGTGTTCCGGCAGCCGGTTTCGGGCTGAACGAGGAGGCCCGGCTGATCGAACGACTGCGGCAACGAATCGGAGACGTGCACGTCATCATCGAGCATGTCGCCTCGATTCCGCGTGGTCCCAATGGCAAGTTTCGCCCGGTCATCAATAAGATCAATGGGCAACCTGACCGGAGTGACGGAGGTGGCGCATGACCCTGCTGCCGATGGTCACAGTCATCATCCCCTGCCGTAACGAGGTCGGCTTCATCGGCCGCTGCCTCGACTCGATCATCGCCAGTGACTACGAGGCGGATCGACTTGAAGTCGTCATCGCTGACGGTTGCAGTAGCGATGGTACACGTGAAATCCTTCAACATTATGCTGACCTCCATCCGCGGTCACCGCAGGTCCGCGTCATCGACAATCCGGAGAAGTTTGTCTCCCATGGTCTTAACCGTGCGATCAATGAAGCCCGCGGTGAAATCATCATTCGCATGGATGCCCATACAGAATATGCCCGGGATTATGTCAGCCAGTGCGTGAGGGTACTGACGGCGACCGGTGCCGCCAATGTTGGAGGACCGATCAGAACGCGGAGCGAGGGCGCTCTCCAGACGGCGATCAGCCTTGCCTTTCACTCGCGATTTGCCGCCGGCGGCGCACGCTCTCATTGCATCGATTATGAGGGACCGGCGGACAGTGTCGCCTACGGCTGCTGGCGCCGGGAGACATTGCTGGCGATCGGGCTCTTTGACGAAGAACTGGTTCGCAACCAGGATGATGAACTCAACCTGCGACTGACGCGTGCCGGTTACCGAGTCTGGCAGTCACCGGCGATTGTCTCGTGGTATCGCCCGCGGGCCTCCCTGAGCGGGCTCTTTCGTCAGCATCTGCAATATGGATACTGGAAGGTGCGGGTCATTCGCAAGCATCGGCTGCCGGCCTCGTGGCGCCATCTGGTGCCAGCAGTGTGGATTCTCAGCCTGCTGCTGCTGATTCCGCTGGCCGTGGTCTCCCCGGTGGCGCAGGGACTGCTGGCCGCCGAGCTTGGGCTTTATTGTGGCGCATCGATGATCGCCGCCCTGGCCGCCTGTGCCTTGCCACGGCAATGGCCATATGCTCCATTGCTGCCGTTTCTCTTCCTGCTTCACCATCTTGGATATGGAATCGGCTTTCTTTGTGGCATGGTCGATCTGCTGCTGCCGCGTCGAACTTCATCACCGGCCTTCACCGGTCTTTCACGTTAAGCGATCTGGTGCATCGCTCATACACAGTCAACCTCATGCACGGACAACCAACAGACGGACAATATGGAGGTCAGATGATAGCGCTGCTTGCCCTTCTGCTTTTTTGCCATCCCGGTCTGGCGAGAGATGCCGCCGGCGGAGATTCGCCTCAGGCACCGAGACCAACGCCGCAACCGGCCCCCTCACCACGACCAACCCGACCACCAGTCAGTACACCAGCCGAAACGCAGCCAATCAATGGGCGCAATATCTATGTTGCGCCGCTGCCCCTCGGGCAACCAGGCAATCCGGGAACGATCGAGCAGCCGCTTGACATCGTCACCGTGCTCTCGGCCCTCAGTCCGGCACGCCCGGGAGACACCATCTGGCTGCGCGGGGGTGTCCATCGAGCACCCAATGCCCAGCTTACCGGTACCGAGGAGCCAACCCTGCGGAGCCTGCTCAACGGCACAGCCAATGCCAGAATCGTCGTTCGCCAATATCCCGGCGAGCGGGCAACCATTGATGGAGGCTTGCGCGTCGAGGGATCGTGGACCGACTACCGCGACTTCGAAATCACCAACAGTTCCCCGGATCGCACCCAGAAGCGGCCGATGGGGCTCAATGTCTTCGGCCCTGACACGAGGTTCATCAACCTCATTATTCACGATAACGGTAATGGCATCGGATTCTGGCAATCGGCTGAAAACTCGGAGATCCACGGAGCCATCATCTACCGTAACGGGTGGGAGGAGACCAATGACTACCGCGGCCATGGGCACGGCATCTATGCCCAGAACCGGAATGGCGTCAAATCGATCGTCAACGTCATCTCCTTCGATAACTATTCGAGCGGAATGAAGGCCTATGCCGAGGCGGGATATGCCAACAACATCACCTTTGAGGGCAACATCTCCTTCAACAACGGATCGCCGGCACGGCCGCAGCCGGCCTACAACCGGGTCGAAAACATCCTCGTCGGCACCGGGGCCAATCCCGTCGAGGGTAGCCGACTGATCGGCAACTGCACCTACCACCTGCCGGGGAGCATCGGAACCTCGATCTTCCTCGGCTACGCGGCGGCGACTAATCGCGATATCGTCCTTCGCGATAACTACTTCGTTGGTGGATCGACCAACCACACCTATCTGACACGCTGGCAGCAGGTGACAATGACCGGCAACACGCTGATCGGGATCCGCGATCTGCTGGTGCTGGAGATGCCAGCGGGGCTCGCCTCGACGGCCTACAGCGAGTGGGACAACAACTCGTATTATTCGCGCACCAATGCCTGGCCCTTTATTTACAGTGACGAGAAGATCCGCGGCGGTTACCGTAACCTCTCCGAATGGAAGACGATCACCGGGCTCGACCGCAACAGCCTCTGGATGACCGGCGCTGATGATCAGGCATTACGCACCTCCGGCGTGCGCATCTTCATCCGCGCCAATGGCTATGAACGCGGTCGCGCCAATCTTGCTGTTTATAACTGGAGCCGCCAGGAGAGCGTCCGAGTCGACCTCTCAGGTCTGCTGAGGCAGGGTGATCGATTTGAGGTGCGTAATGCCCAGGATTACTTTGGGACACCGGTCTTCTCCGGCACCTACAGCGGCCAGCCGATCAAGCTGCCGATGACCGGAACGCCAACCGGCCCGGAGTTCAACGCCTTCGTTGTGCTGCCGCTGGCACCCTGAATCAGAACAGGCAACATTGGGACACTGCACGCTGGAATCGCCGCGAATCAGGGACGTGTGCCAATGTTGCCTGTTCTGATGTCGGCTGTTTCTATCCAGCCATCGCGGCGATCAGGTCAGGTCTGGTTATCGAGTCACGGCCGCTCGCGACCCGATGACTGAGGATGAAGTCATCGCCATGAAGGCATTGAACTCGGGAGCGAGATCACCATCATCGCTCAGCCGCTGCATCAAAATGATGCCGACCAGATCCTTTGATGGGTCGATAAAGCCATAGGTCTTGAAGAGGCCGCCATGGCCAAAGGTCCCGACCGAGTTGAGGCGGAACATACCCTCGGTATTGCGCACCACTGCCCAGCCAAGCCCGAAGCCAATCCCCGGGGAAAAGCCCGCGGCCATCTCGCCGGTGTGAACCCTGGTCATGACCTCGACCGCCGCCGGTGAGAGCACCCTCCGCCCTGCGAAGCTGCCGCCATCCAGCATCGCCTGATAGAATCTGAAGAGGTCGCCGGCCGTCGAGTATAATCCACCCTCCGGCATGGCATAGCGGGCATTCGGCCGCACATCGTAGCGATTGTCGCGCACCAGTCGCCCGCCCTCCAGCCTGCAGATTCCCGCGACGCGCGCGAGTTTGTCGCCTGGCACGAAGAAGTGGCTGTCGCGCATACCGAGCGGGCCAAAGATGCGTCGCTCGACGTAGCGCTCGAAGGGCTCACCAGAGATGACCTCGACAAGGCGGCCAAGCGTCGCGATCCCCATATTGCTATATCCCCAGCGCAAGCCCGGCTCAAATTCGAGCGGCTCGTGCGCGAAGGCCTCAACAGCCTCTGCCAGGGTCAGATCCCGCGTCATGAAGAGGTCTTTCATGCGCTCCGGGTAGCGCCCGGCCATCCCCGAGGTGTGTGTCAGCAGATCCCTGACCGTGATCGCCCGCGCCGGCTGGCGCTGCGGCTCGCCCTTGAGCATCAGACCACCAAACGCCGGAAGGTGGCGACTGACCGGATCTGTCAGCGCAAGACGACCATCCTCGACGAGCGTCATCACCGCCACCGCCGTCACCGGTTTGGTCATCGAGGCGATGTGAAAAAGACTGTCGCGGCGCATGGGCTGACTTTCCCCCAGGGTGAGATTGCCATACGCCCGATGTTGCACCACCTGGCCGTGACGGGCCACCAGCGTCACCATCCCCGCCACTCGCCCATTCCTGATGAATGACTCCATTCGTTCCGGGATCTCTCCCAGACGCGACATGTCCATCCCGGCAGACTTCTGCCCCGCCCCAACTACAAAGCCGATCCCCAGCACCATCAGCAGACCCGCCAGCAGCAGCACCCCCCGCATCACTCCCCTCCTCATTTCCTGATCCCGTGATAGACGACGTCGATTTTAATCGGCCCCTTCCATCGCATCGGCACGCTCTTCCCCAGCGCCCAATGTATCCCGTTAATCACCAGACGCTGCACTGAGGCGATCGCAAAGTCGCCCGGATGACCCAACGTCGTCAGGAAGACTCGCGCGCCGGCACGATTAGTCCACGTCCAGGCCACCGGGTTATCGACCGCTCCGGCCTTTTCCGCATTGATCGCCCTGCCCATCAGCAGGACTCGTGCCTCCTTCGGCGGATAGTCTGGCAACACGTGATAGAGCCACGAAACTACCCCAAAGCGCGGCTCGACCCCGCGCAGTATCGGGTGCTTCTCCTCACCGGCTCTTACCGTCACCTCGGTCGTTGAGCGATGACCGTAGTGATAATGTCCCCTTCCCCACCCCGGCGGCCCGCCAAGGTACTCGACCGCGAAGCGGTTCCATTTCTCCAGCTCATGCCCTGCCGGATAGTTGAACGCATGCGTCGTCGTCCGAAAGGCCACCACCGGCCGCCCTGAGTCGAGGTACCGCTGCAGATGCTCCAACTGCTCACGCGGCAACCTCCGCCAGCGCAGAAAGAGCACTACCAGATCCGCCTTCTCCAGCGCCTCCAGTCCCGGGATGTTCTCCTCGCTGTTCTCGTCCGGCGCTGATTTCAATACCGTCACCCGCATCCCGTAACTTCGCTCCAGCTCCGCCGCCATCAATGGCATTGTCTCCTCGGAACTGTACTCGTGATCCCCCGCCACGAAGACCACGTGCGGCGCTTTCACCGGCGCCATCATCGTCAGCATGACCAGTATCGTCGCTACCATTCTTCACCCCTCCAACACCTTTCATCACATCCGTAAACCGGATCTTTGTCAGAGACATTTAAGAGTCAACGTCAGAGAGCCGCTGCGCAACCGCTGGCTCTTGACGAAAGTTAAGAGTTGTGTGACTATAACTGTTCATTGAGCTACAGGGCCGGCGTAGCCAAGTGGTAAGGCAGAGGTCTGCAAAACCTTTATTCATCGGTTCGATTCCGATCGCCGGCTCCAATTCCTACCCTTAAATTCGCATCCACCGTCAGCCTATAAATTCAGGTCAAGGCAGCCGAGTAGCGATCACGAAGAATCGCCTGGTGATAAATTTCATGACCGGCAATGATCCAGGCAGCGGCTCTGGCGGTGAGTCGGCTGTCAGCGAAAGGTGCGTGGCGGTCGAGGGACTGCGGTGCAAGGTGGCGGAAGAGGGCAATGGTCGAGCGGCGCACGATGGCCATCTCTGCGATCAGGTCGGCGAGTGGATAATGGTCGAAATCAGCGCCAGCGACGAAGAGATCCTGATCGAACGAGGTGAGTGGCGTCTGGTCTCCGCGGGCAACACGCAGCGCACGACAGGAAAATATGCGCTCGGTGTCGATGATGTGGCCGAGCGACTCCCGCACTGACCACTTGCCGGCAGCGTAGCGGTATCCTTCCCGCTCAGGAGCAACCCGGCTGAAGAGATCAACGGTCACCACAATCCGGGCTTCGAGGGTGGTTTCGATATCACCATCGGGAACAAGCGAAAGGTAGCGCTCAAAATATGCAGGATAGTCGCCGGGACGGGGACGGCTCATGCCATGGACTCCCGCAGACGACGAATCTGTTGGGCATGATTGTGCGCATGGACAGCATAGATGCGCAGCCAGTCCTCAGCACCATAGCGTCCGTGGGTAGTGTGCCTGCCGACTCGCTGCCAGTCCTGCTCGGTCATTTGACGAATAATCTGGAGAGTAGTCGCTCGTGCACCTCGCAGGGCATCGAGCGCCGGCTCGATCTCTCGCCGGTTGTACCCGAGGTGGCGGGCATAGAAGGCCTCATCATAGGCTTCAATCAGGGGATCGGTCTCGCAGAGGAGGCGGCGCAGCCGGATTGCGCTGTTCATCTCGCTATCGGCAAGATGATGAACAATCTCGGCGGCGCTCCATTTACCCGCGAGTGGATGACTCGTCAACTGCTCAGAGGTCATGCCGGCAAGGGCGGCGATCACTTCATCATATCCCGCGGCATACTGTTCAATCAGCGACTCACGCTCCAGTCGATCCATCAGGCACCTCCTCGGCGAATGGGCAGAACCAACCGTTACTTGATTGGCGAATAGTCGGTCGCTTTGAGAATAACCGACTCAACCTTCTCGACCAGTTTGCCGTTCTTTTCGCTCTCTTTGGCGACAGCACGCCATTCGGGATCGGCGGCAAAGGCGGCCCAGGCCTTGTTGCGAGCCTCACGGCTGGGAAATGACATGACATAAACAAGGGTGTTCTCTGATCCCTTATCCTTGTCGGTCGGCCCCCAGAATCCAACGACACCCATGCCGTGTTTCTTGAAGATGCGCATGGTGTTGTTGCGGAAACGCGCGTGGAGATCCTCAAGCTTGCCCGGCATTGCATAGTAGGTGCGGATCTCATAACACTGTCCATCACTGACCAGCGAGGGACTCGGAGCCTCGACCGGTGCCGGTGGCGCGGTCTGTGCGGAGGCCACACCTGTGAGCATCACCATCACTGCCACGGCAGATATCAGACTAATCAATCGCCATCTGTTGCTTTTCATCGCAGTCTCTTTTCTCCATATCGACAAGTATTGGAATTACAGCGGGTGGAATTGTGACAATCACAGCCACGATAGTCAATCAGCAGAACGCGCAGGATAATTTTCAGGCAATGACAAAACCCCGGCGGTGGCAGCGTCTATACCGGTGGAAGCGAGCGCTTCCGGAACGTGTGAGTTTCGCGTGCGGCAGGCATTGTTATGGCGTTGCCGCCTTTTTTTTGCTCTGATTC
>CAIKMY010000084.1 GCA_903828635.1 uncultured Acidobacteriota bacterium | reverse complement strand
GATCTCCAGCACCAGCGTCAGCATCATGAACATGAAGAGGTTGAGGTAGGTGAAGAACCGGTAAAATCCCGGATCTCCGTGCATGTACCCCGTCGCATAGATATGGATCAGCAGCCCAACCCCGGTAATGAAGAGGATGTAGATCCCCGAGAGCGGATCGAGCATGTATCCGAAGTCGGCCTGGAAATTACCCACCTTGATCCAGGTGAAGAAATGCTCGGTGATCAGCCGCTGGTCCGCCGGCAATGGCAACAACTTCGTGAAGAAGGCGGTGAAGGCGAGAATCGCCGAGACTGCCACTGAGCCGCAAGCCACCAGCCCGATCAGTCGCTCGTTCAGCCGCTTGCCGAAGAACCCGTTAATGATGGCGCCAACCAGTGGCGCAAGGACAATCCATTTCAACATAATGGTCCGGTCGTTGGGGGTGGAGTGAACCCTGAGCGTTCACCACTCGTTACAATTTCAGAAGATCCGCTTCGTCAACGTTAAGGGTTTCGCGATTGCGGAAGAGCGAGATGATGATCGCCAGGCCGACCGCGGCCTCTGCCGCCGCGACCGCCATCACAATAAAGACGAAAAGCTGTCCGGTCGCATTGCCAAGAAATCGGGAGAAGGCGACCAGTGTCAGATTGACCGCGTTGAGCATCAGTTCGATGCACATGAAGAGGACGATCACGTTGCGCTGCACGATCACACCAACAACACCGATCGTAAAGAGCACCGCACTCAGCGCCAGATACCAGGATAATGGAACCATATGCCTCTCTTGAACCTGCCTCTCTTGAACCTGCTTACCGAGATGAATGGTCGGTATAATGCTCGATAGTGTGTGATACCGATGACGGAGTCGCGACCCGACTCAATCTTCGACTCAGGCGTGCGGCGAGCCGTCGGCACCAGTCTCCGCGGCGCTGTCAGCCGCCAGCGCCTGCTCGATCCGCTCGACCTCGGCGGGGCTCTCACGACGCGCCAGATACATTGCCCCGACGATCGCCATCAGAATCAGAACCGACGTCGCCTCAAAGGGCAGCACATAGTCGGTGAACATGCCGCGAGCGAGCGACTCGACCGTGCCGAGTGATGTCGCCGGATCACTGACGGTGTTGGGATTGGGGATCGCCGGTGGCGTCGCGTTGACATAACGGATCACCACCACCACCTCGGCGAGCAGCGCGACAAAGAGCGGCACCGCCAGCAGCTTGAGATATTTCTGCCGATCGGTACGTGCCTCTTCCTCGCGGACATTGAGCAGCATGATCACGAAGACGAAGAGTACCATGATCGCGCCGGCGTAGACGATGATCTGAATCGCCGCGATGAATTGCGCATTGAGCGTCAGAAAGAGCGCGGCAAGGCTGCAAAGAACGACAATCAGGCCAATGGCGCTGTAGATCGGGTTGCGCTGGAGGATCACGTTGAAGGCCGCGACCACCGCCAGCGCGGCAAATGCCAGGAAGAGCAGATGGATGATTTCCATATCGTTCGGTCAGCTTTCTCCTCAAAAAGAAGAATAAGGGATCAGAGGAAGATCACTCCGAGCACTGCGGCGAGCACAATATTGACCAGCGCCGCCGGGAGCAGAATCTTCCAGCCGAAGTTCATCAACTGATCGTAACGGAATCGCGGCAGAGTCCCTCGCAACCAGATGTAGAGGAAAAGGAAGAAGAAGACCTTGGCGATAAACCAGACGAAGCCGAGCCACGGGTAGGAACCGACCAGCGGGCCCTGCCAGCCACCAAGAAAAACCGCGGCCGCAAGCACCGAGACCGTCGTCATGTTGACGTACTCAGCCATGAAAAAGAGCGCGAATTTGAGGGCACTGTACTCGGTATGAAAGCCGGCCACCAGCTCTGTTTCGGCCTCGGGCAGGTCGAATGGCACGCGATTGGTTTCGGCGATCGCACTGATCAGGTAGACGATAAAGGCGATGATCCCCGCCGGGAAGAGCGCCAGCACATTCCATTTCGGAATGAAGCCAAACCAGGTACCGCCCTGCCCCTCGACGATCTTGACGAGGTCGAGCGTTCCCGCCGGAATCAGAATCGCCACCACCGAGAGTGAGAGCGCCAGCTCGTAGCTAATCATTTGCGCCGATGAGCGCAGCCCGCCCAGCAGGCTGTACTTTGAATTTGAAGCCCAGCCGGCAATGACGATGCCATACACCCCGAGGCTGGTCAGGGCAAAGATGTAGAGCAGCCCGACGTTGAAATTGGTGACGAAGAGGTTGACGTGCCGCAGGTCGAGCGCCCAGTCATACCCGAGCGAGTTGCCAAGGTTGTTAAGCATGTTGCTGAGCATCTCGCCACCCGGAAGCGGTGCCGAGCGCGGCCCGAACGGGTAGACGATCAGCACCATCATCGCCGGAACCAGCACGACCACCGGTGCGACAATGTAGAGCACCTTGTTGACCGAGAGCGGGATGATATCTTCCTTGAAGATGAACTTGATCAGATCAGCAAACGGCTGCAACAGCCCCTGCCAGCCGACACGATTCGGCCCGAGCCGATTCTGCATGACTGCGAGCACGCGCCGCTCGGCGTAGACCATGTAGGCCACCGTGATCATAATGAAGACCCAGAAGAGGGCAATCTTGATCAGCGAGCCGAGAACGTACTGAATATCGATCGAATTGAGCACTGATGACATATGCTTTAATCGTCCGTCTCTCCGAAAGCCACTTGGTCGGAGCGTTACGCCGGGAAGATGGTCGGCGCGGGTTTCTCCGCCTCAGCCGTTTCAGGCAGTTGCGGATCGATCATTCGTGAGTAGCGGGTGATCGTCGTGTAACGCTGGCGCAGCCGGGTTCCGGCCTTGCCGGTCAGCTCGGAGCGATCGACCGGAATCTGGTGATTGATGCGGGAGACCTCGCTGGCAAGCCGGGCGAGGAGGTCAGCGGCATCAGCGGCGGCCCCGGCTCCGGCGGCCAAGGCAGCCGGCACGATCGGCGTTGCTCCCTCGTTGGCGAGCAGGTTGTGCGAGAGACCGCCGTAACCAGCAACACTTTCAGCGATCGCCTTGAAGACATTCTTTAACTGCCCCTGGTAGCCGAGGTCGGCCCCCATCAGCTTCGCAATCTGACTGACAACCATCCAGTCAGGGCGCGCCTGGCCAACCGGTGGAATCGAGCGGCGCACGAACTGCACCTGCGAGCCGTTGTTGACCTGCGTCCCCTGCGATTCGGCAAAACTGGTTACCGGGAAGACAACGTCGGCGAGCTTCGCCGTCTCACTGAGGAACATATCCTGAACCACCAGCAGATCGAGCTTTTCAAGCTGTGCCCTGACGATCGGGCCGTCACCATTGGCCTTGACAATCACATCCTCGCCGGCGATGAAGAGAGCACGAATACCGCCGCCAGCCGAGTTGAGCATCGCCTGCGCGCTCATCCCGCCGTTGGTCGAGCTGTCCATCCCCATCTGCCACGCCCCCATCGAATTGGAGTAGCGCACCAGCGGAATGAAGGAGAAGCGGGTCGCCGGACGCGCCGGATCTTCACCGACCTCAAGCGTCGGATGCTCGACAATGTAGGTGAAAGGGTTTTCGTTGATCGAGGGCTTGCTGGTTGAGTTGGTCGACCGCACCTGGCGCTGAAGCCCTTCGACCCAGGCACGGCGCGCCGCCTCGACCGCTTCGGCACTCGGCGCAGCCAGCAGGCTGTCAAGCTGAGCGAGCGCCTCAAGCGCCGCACCACGAACCTCGTCGCCAAAGACGACGACAACGTTGGCGCTGCCAGCAACTGCCTCACGAATCGCACGCAGATCCTCGACCTTCGCTCCCATCGACTCTGCCGTGCCGGCAAGCGAATCCTCGCCGCCAACCAGAGCGTGGACAATCGCGCCCTCACTCCCCTCACGAACACGGACGGCCAACGATGCCTGTCGCTCAAGGCGCGAGGCTGTCGAATTGACGATAAAGAGCTTCGCCGCCTTCTGCCTCACCGCCCAGCGAATCGAGAAGGCCGTCAGCGGGTTCTCCTCGTTCGGATCCGAACCGATGAGCAATACCGTGTCGGCGTTCTGCAGATGCTCCTGAGTGGCAATCGTCGGTGTCCCCGCGCGGAAGAAGGTCGCGAGGTCGATTTCGTCGCGGTCACGATACATATCCGCATTCTTCGTTCCCAGCACCTCGGTCGCAAAACGACGCAGGGTAAACTGGTCCTCGTTCATCAGCCGGCCGGCAGACATGACGCCGAGTGACTTGCCACCCGACTCGTCACGAATCTCGCCAAGTCGCTTCGCCACCAGCGAAAGCGCCTCGTCCCAGGTTGCCGGAATCAGATGCTCACCCCGACGGATCATCGGCCGGTCGATGCGCTCGCGACTGTGAACGAAGTCGATCGTGTAGCGCCCCAGCGAACAGAGGAAATCGTGATTAATGCCGCCAGCCGTCCGGCCGCGCCCGTCACGCGCCACCGTCCGCACCAGCTTCTCGCTGCGGGATCCGGCAAGCATCGAACACCCGTCCGAACAGAAGTTGCAGACTGTCGGTGTCTGCTTCAAATCCCACGGTCGTGCGACATACTTGTACGGCACGTGCAGGAGCGTCCCCGTCGGACAGACATCGACACAATTGCCGCAGTCGGAACACTCGACCCACCCGCCAAATGAACTGATGACCGTCGCCGCCCCGCGGTTGATCGTCGTGATCGCGAACTCGTCCATCCACTCCTCGCAGACCCTCGTGCACCGCTTGCAGGTGACACAGCGCTGCGGATCATTGTAGATAAAGGGCGAAATCTGCCGCTCAAGGAAGTTCTCCTTGTCCTCGTACTGCGAGCGCGTCCGATCCTCGCCAAACCCGTAGGTCTGATCCTGGAGCTCGCACTCCCCTGCCCGATCACAGACCGGACAGTCGACCGGATGATTGGAGAGCAGG
>CAIKMY010000083.1 GCA_903828635.1 uncultured Acidobacteriota bacterium | reverse complement strand
GGTCAATTCAGGCACTCAGATTACGGCGACGGTACCAGCCGGGGCGCTGACCGGACCGATCAGCCTCTCAAAGAGCGGCTTTGCCGACACCTTCTCCCCGGTCTTCACGGTCTGCTCCGGGTCTCCGGCAACGGCATTGGTCGATGATGGCAGTTCTGATTTCGGATGGGGCATTGCAAGCAGTGATCATTATGTCACCCGGCTGACGCCATTGAGCTACCCGGCAACCCTCACCGGAGTCATGCTCAGCCTTGATTTGCCCGTGGGAACAGTCATTTCCATCGTCACAGGGGCGAATACCGATGGAGACAGCGACATTGATGGGTCATTGACACAGGCGACCCCGGCGACCGTGACGGCCAGCAATGCCCTGGCTCTCTATCCGGTACCTCCGCTGACGATTACCTCCGGTGACTTTGTTGTTGGCCTCAGGTATCAGGTTACCGAGGGCCTCTACCCGGTAATGTTGGATCTGGGCCCCACGCAGGTAAATCGGAGTTACTACGGCAATGGTTACACTTTCTTTCTCATTTCAGGATTCAATGCCCCCGGTAATCTGGTGATTCGTGCCCAGTACCATTCAGCGCCGAACAGTTGCAATTTTTGCACCTATGCAGCTTCATCGACAACACAGAGTTTCACTGTCAGTGGTGGCCAGGGGACGGCGACAATTACTGCCGGGAGCAGTTGTGGGTGGCAGTCGGTAAGCTATAACAACTGGATCACGATTGGCAGTGGTGCCTCCGGAGCGGGTGGCGGGACGACCAGCTTCACCGTGGCGGCCAACTCGACGGGATCGTCGCGAACGGGAACGATTCAGGTTGCCGGGCAGTTCATCAATATCACCCAGAGCAGTGGATGTGCGATGACGATCGACCAGACGCAGCTTCCCGTCGGCACGGCTGGTACTACCTATTCGCAAACACTAACCGCGACTGGTGGAGCGACGCCGCTTAGTTTCAGTCTCAGCGCCGGGGCCCTGCCGGCAGGGCTCACTCTGTCAAGCAGCGGCCTGCTTTCGGGAACACCAACAGTCACCGGCAGTTTCAATTTCACGGTGACGGCCAGCGATCCCAACGGATGCGCTGGCAGCCGGACTTTGACCCTCGCCATCGGCTGCCCGGCGATAACTGTCTTTCCAGCATCACTCTCGACTGCGGCAATCAATCAACAGTTCAGTCTGACCTACACTCAGACCGGAGGCATCGGGAGCGTTGCCTGGAGCATTGCCTCGGGGACGCTGCCACCCGGGTTGAGCCTCAATACATCAAGCGGGCTCCTCACCGGCACCCCAACCGCAACCGGGGTCTCGTTATTCACTGTGCGTGCCAGTGACAGCGTCGGCTGCACCGGTGAGCGATCGTTCAATCTGACAATCGTCAGCACGCCTGTTACTGCCTATGAGTCTGATGTCGCGACGCGGCCGAATGGCAATGGCGCCATCGATGTCAGTGACTGGGTGCAGACGGGGCGCTTTGCCGTCGGGCTCGACACGGCGGCGACAGGCAGCGAGTTCCAGCGGGCCGACAGTGCGCCCATTGGCGGACTCGGCAATGGAGTGATCGATGTTGGTGACTGGGTACAGGCGGGGCGCTATGCGGTTGGGCTCAATCCACTGACGGTCGCCGGCGGACCGACACAATTGACAGCAATGACGGCTCCGCGAGATGAGCGGGGGCTGCCGGGAGGCACGATTCGTGCAGTGGCGATTGACCAGCCGGGTACGGTCGATATCGTCCTTGATGCACGGGGGATCGAGAATGCCGCCGGCTTCACGCTGCGCTTTGATCCGCGAGTCTCGACAATCACCGATGTCGCCGGGGTAGTCGATCTCGGCAGGCACCTGCTCGTCAACCGCTCGCGCGAGGCCGAGGGGCTGATCGCGATTATCGTCGCGCGGTCTCCGGGTGAGCGCTATGCCCCCGGGAGCTGGTCGCTGGTAAGGCTGCGCTTTGTGCCACGGAGCGGCGGAGAAGAGGTAACTGTCACCTTTGACGACAGCCTCATCCCGCGCCAGTTGTTTGATGATCAGGCTCAATCCCTGCGGCCGGCCGGGTGGGTTGGAGGGGCAGTGCATGTCAGGCGCATTGTCGCGGCAATTCTTCAGCCGTGAGGCGTCAGTTGTTCTCAACGCCATAAGTTGTTACAGGAGCAATGATCAACGGATATTGTATAAAAGGCGGTCTCGCTCTATCGTATTGGTTCACTCAAATGAATTGATCCCCGGGGAGAGAAGCGCGGCTCATGATTATCTTGTCAAATTCCGGCATTTCGATGAAGCAGGTTATGCGGCGGGTATTTATTACAGCGTTGCCGATTGCGGTCATGATGTTAACGCCGGGCCCCGATCGGTCGAGTGCGCAGCAGGGGAGGGTCGTTTCTTCTCCGTTACGTGCTGCAGTAGCAGGACAGCGTACAGTACGCGAGGTCGCGCATCCCCGTACCGCCAGACGATTTCGTCTTGATGAGACAAGGCTTCTGCGGAAGATGAGGCAGGCACCGCGTGAGATTGCCGGACGAGCAGCACGCACCGGCCTGCCGGAGATTTCGCTCCCGATGCCGGACGGCCACCTCGTCACCTTTGACGTCGAAGAGTCCC
>CAIKMY010000082.1 GCA_903828635.1 uncultured Acidobacteriota bacterium | reverse complement strand
GCGGATCATCCGAGGTGCAGACCTGACACACGCAGCCAATCATCGGCACGCCGACCGAGGTCCCTGTTCCGAGAAACGTCACTCGCATCTCTTATTGCTGATCTTCGAAGCAACTTACCGCTGGCGGGCAACAAACTGCATCTTCAGATCGGAGAGAATCTCATCAAAGAACTTCTCTTCGCCGCGCGTCAGGTTGCCTTGCGTCTTCTCACGCAACATATCAAGGATGTCAATCGACTCGCGCGCCGCCTCGAGGTCGACCTGAAGGCGCCCGGTTGCCGGATGCTCAACCAGCCCGAGATAGATGAATGCCGAAGAGGCAATCTGCATCAGAAATTCAGTGAAGAGTGTTCGTTCCGGCATGCCACCGGCGTCATCTTCCACCTCAGCCGCAGGCCCCTCATCCTCCGGATAATAGGCCTCGACATAGGCTTCAGCCACCGTCGACTCGCTCTCGATCGGCGGCGCAGGCGGAGTGGCCGGAGCGGGTGCCGGCTCGACCACCGGTGCCTCCTCAATAACGGCATCCTCACGCAGCGTGCCGTCGGCATTGAAGATTCGTCGATCGGTGATTTTGAAGCCACCCTGATTATCATCAGCCATAGAAGATTGTCTTCTCCTTCCCTTCGATTATTGCCATCATCATCGCCACAATCAAAACCGGGATTTTAACATCACTTGAAGACTAAACAGAAACCGCCATATTGAAACACTCAGGATTGGGACACGTCCATGATTCGTGGCGATGATTCGTGGCGATGATTCGTGGCGATGATTCGTGGTGATGCTGCGTTCCGATTCAGCCGAAAGCGCAGGTCAGTCCCGGATGTCACTTTACCTCGACATTGTTGCTGCTGAGCGTCGTCGACATGACTCGCTGAAGCTCGGCAACGGCTTTGGTGTAGTCGGTAAGAGCGCGCAGTTCGCGGCCACGCGAGGCAGAGAGTGCGTTCTGGCGATCGAGGACGAAGAAACTGGTCGACTGGCCGGCATCAAACTTGCGTTGCTCGCTCTGATGCTGAAGCTCGGCATTGAGACGTGAATTGCGCGCCGACTCAACCCGGCTCCGTGCCGTTTCGAGGCTCTGCAGGGCGTTGCGAACCTCGATCTCGATCCCCTGAACAAGCCGCTGGCGCTGGATCTCGATCTGTTTGCCCTCAGCGACTGCACGGCCAAGCTGGGCCAGCGCCGTGCGGTTACGCAACGGCAGGGTGACATTGAGGCCGACACGCCAGACGCGGAAATCATTCTGCAGCATGTTCCAGAGCGACTGGCCCGATCCGCCAAGCAGGCTCGCCGGCAGGCTGAAGCCGCCATCATTGCTCGGCAGAGGCTGAAGCCCGGCCAGCACCGAGAGGTCATTGACCCGTTTGGTCAGCAGGGCGTTTGATGTCTGGAAGAAATTCTCCTCGGTGCGCACCCTGCCGGCGAGACCGATAATCCCGTAGTTGACGACAAAGTCGACCTGCGGCTTTGACTGATTGCGATAATATTCGGCATCGATCTGGTTGAGTTCACCGCGAAGGCGAAACTGCTCCAGCTCAGGGCGATTACGCATGGCAAGGCTGAGGGCATCGGCGAGCGGCAGGGAGTTGCCGGTTTCAACCTCGGGCATCTCGACCGGCACCACCTCCGACTGCCAGAGGGCACTGCTGTCAGGTTGGAGCATGAGCGACTTGAGCGCGTTCTCGGTCCGCTGAATGGCATCGATCGCCGCGGCAGCCTCATCGTTGCGGCGTTCAAGCTCGACACGGGCCGAGATGATATCGGCCGGCGCAAGGGTACCAACCTCGACCAGCCGCTCGTTATGAGCCAGTTGCGTCCGGGCAAGCTCGACCGACTCGCGCTTGATTTCGCGGTCGCGTCGCGCAAAAACAAGATCCCAGTAGGCACGCTGCACCTGCGAGATGATCTCGATTGCCCGCTGTCGAAACTGACTGTCAGAGATATCGAGCCGCTTCCTTGCCAGCCTGATCTGACGACGCGCCGGATCGGTCTGTCGGTTCTTCCAGAGCGGCTGAATGAATGAGAGGTTGAAGGTCGAGGTAAACTGCGGGTTGAGCGTATTAAATACGTTCTGTGTCGTTCCGCGATCATTTGAATAAGAGGCCTGGAGGGTTCCTCCCTGCCCCTGCAGTCGCTGGGCAATGCTTGCCGTCCCGGTGAGGTTATCGGTCAGCAGCCCGGCATTTGCCCCGCCAATGAGCGGGTTGGCGACCGGCGTGTTGCGACGATCATAGAAAAGGCTGGCGGTCATCGTCGGATCGTAAATTCCCTTCGAGGCCTCAAGATCGAGACCGGTCATCTGCACGTTGAGCCGCTCGACCTCGATGTCGCGATTGTTCTCAAGTGCAAGGAGGATGGCCTCCCGCAATGTCATCCGCACCGTGCGCGACGGGTCGATGCCCACTCGCCGCTCGACGGTCGCTCCCTGGGCCAGCACTGTCGCCATCGGGTCTCCGATGGCAGAAATTGAGAGCGACACCAGTATTGCCATCATCAGTAATCCTGATCTGAACATTTCAGAACTCCCTCCCTCTACCCTCTTCTTTGGCAGCACGAACGACCGCTGCTGCCGTCGCGATATCTTCGATCGCGAGTCCCAGTGATTTGAAGACCGTGATCTGCGAGGCATCACCCCGCCCGCTGAGGCCGCCACCCACAAGGTGGCGCAGCTCGACGACGCGCTCCCAGTTGATGACTCCCTTCTCGACGGCCGAGACCAGCTCCCCTGCTTCGATCCTTGCCTGATCAAGCGAATCGACGGCGATGACCGATGCGCGCCGCAGGACCTCGTCATCGAACTCGCGCCGGAGGAGCGAGTTTCCACCAGCAGCATTGAGATGAGCCCCCGGCCGGAGCGACGATCCGGAGAGAACCGGCTCGCGGGCGCTGGTAATGGTGATGACGATATCGGCTTCGGCCACCTCTTCCGGCTGCCCGGCAGGAGTGATATCCTCAAGTCCAAGTTCCGCTTTCATCTGCCGGCAGAATTGCTCGCGCTTCTCCGGTGAACGGCTCCAGACACGCACCTGCTCAATCGAGCGCACGGCACAGACTGCGGCAAGCTGACTGCACGCCTGCCAGCCGCTGCCATAAACGCCAACTGTTCGTGCATCCGTGCGCGCCAGATATTTCGTCGCCACCCCCGAGGCCGCGCCGGTACGCATCTGCCCCAGCTTGTCCGCCTCGATCAGGGCGACCAGTTCCCCACTTGCCGCATCATAGAGGTTGATGAAGAACCTTGCCCCGTGGCGTGATACCGTGTACGACTTCAGACCGAGCCAGCCCTCATCGGCACCGGACATGACGTGGAGCGTCGTTCCACGTGCGCGAACCCGTCGTCGCGACTCATTGGTTGCCTCACCCGCTGCCTGTCGTCGAAAGACTCCCTCGACGGCTGCCAGCGCCATCTCCATCGTCAGCAATCCGGTGACATCCTCTTCCGTCAGATAGAGCGCCATCGACTCCCTCCCCTCAATCATCTGCCTGAAGCACCCAGCCTAACGAAAGATGCCAAAGAGCGATGAGGCTGCGGCAGCAACGCGCCGTCCCGCCTCCTGCCACACCTCTGCAATCCGTCGCCAGATAGTCGAGTTGATCGCATCGTCGAAGAGTGAATAGGCAACCGGCGTTGCCAGCAGCGTCAGCAGCAGGCAGAGCGTCTGCCCGCCAATGACCACTACCGAGGTCGAACGGTTGATGCCCGCACCTGGTCCATTGCTCACCGCCAATGGCGCCATACCGGCGACGAAGGCGATCGTCGTCATCAGAATTGGTCGTAACCGGTCACGACTGGCCTGAATCAGCGCCTCGTGTCGCTCCATGCCCTTCGCACGCAGCCCGTTGGTGTGATCGATCTGCAGAATCGAGTTCTTCTTGACCATTCCGAAGAGCACCAGCAGCCCGAGCGCGGTGAACATGTTGAAGCTCTGCCCCGCAAGCACCAGCGAGACCAGCGCGAACGGCATGCTCAGTGGCAGTGCCATGAGTACCGTTACCGGATGAATGAATGACTCGAACTGGGCCGCCAGCACGATGTACATAAAAATGAACGAGAGCAGAAAAGCGAGGATGAAGCCCCGCATCGTCCGCGCCAGTTCCTTGGTCCTCCCCGAGAGGCCGGTGACATACTCCGGCGGCAGGTTCATCAGCTTCACCTCGCGGTTGAGCTGGTCGATGATTTCGCTCTGTGAGTAGCCCGGCTCGAGATTAGCTGTCAGCATCACCTGACGCTGCCGCGAGACTCGCTCGATCTGCGTCGGTCCCGTCGCCTCCTCAAACCTGACAACATTATCGAGCCCGACACTGCCAAGCTTGATCGATGGCACATTGAGCTTCCCGATCCCGCCGGCGTTTGAACGATAATCCTCTATCGCGCGAACGTGCACTTCGTACTGCTCGCCCTTCTCGTTGTAGGTCGAGATCTGATCGCCACCCACCAGCAGCCGCAGGCTCTGCGCGATATCCCCGACGCTGACACCCAGATCTGAGGCCTTCAGCCGGTCGATCCGCGCACGTAACTCCGGCTTGCCAAAGATCAGCGAGGTGTCAGTATCGACTACGCCCGGCATGGCCTTCAGCTTTGCCAGCAGCGCCTGCGAATAGATATTCAGCTTGTCGAGATCCGGCCCCTGCAGCGTGAAGGCGATCGCCGCATTCTGGCGACTGCTGCCGCCAATCGCCGCCACTGTCGAAACCACCGGTCGCAGGTTGTAGCCCGCGTATGCCGGCAACACCCGCTCGCGCACCATGCCCATGACCTCGAACTGGGATTCGGATCGCCCCTTGAGCGGCGTCATCCGCACGTAAATCTTCGCCTCATTCGGCGTCTGCTGCGGATCGTCACCGATTGTCGTCAGCGTGTAATCGATGTGCGGCAGCTTGCGGATATCGGCTGCCACTCGCTGGGCCAGCCCCATTGTCGCCGACAGCGAGGTGCCCTCCGCTGCCCTGATCGAGACCTCAAACTCGTCCTGATCATCCTCGGGAAAGAAGTCCTTGCCGACCCCGATGAAGAGCGGAATCGTGCTCAGGAAGACCAGCAGCGCCAGCGTGACAATCACCCAGCGATGGCTCAGTGAAAATTTCAGCATTCGCGTGTAGCCGCGGTCGAGCACCCGCATCAACAGGCTCTGCTTCTCTGTCGACTCGGCACCAGCCTCGTGCGCTGGCTCTTCAGCCTCCTTGCGCCGCAATCGCTTCAACAATCGTGCACTCATCATCGGCGTCAGCGTGAAGCTGACCAGCAGCGAGACCATGATCGAGAAGGCCATCGTCAGCGCAATGCTCTTGAAAAAGCGTCCGGCGACACTCGACATGAAGGCCACCGGCAGAAAGATGACCACCAGCGAGAGCGTCGTCGCCATGACCGCCAGCCCGATCTCACGCGTGGCCTCGATCGCGGCTTCGAATGGCCCGTAGCCTTTCTCCTCGATGTAACGGAAGATGTTCTCAAGCACGACGATCGCATCGTCGATGACAATGCCGACCGCCAGTGTCAGCCCGAGCATCGACGGCCCGTTGAGCGTAATGTCCGCCCACTCCATCGCCGCAAAGGTTGAGATCAGTGACGTCGGAATCGCCACCGCCGAAATGATCGTCGCCCGCAGATTCTGCATGAAGAGCAGCACTACCAGCGCTGCCAGCAGTGATCCCAGTATCAGATGCTCGCGGATCGTATTAAATGAAGCGAGAATGAAGATCGATTGGTCGCGGACGATTTTGGTCTCAAGCCCCGCCGGGATCGATCCCTTCAGCTCGTCAAGCCTTGCCATGATCGCGTTGACGACATCGACAGTGTTGGTTCCCGACTGGCGGCGAACCTGCAACAGCAGCGCCGGCGTATCGTTGAAGCGCCCGGCGCTCAGTTCATCCTCAACACCATCCTCGGTGTAACCAATGTCGGAGATTTTGATCGGGTAGCCCTGGCGATTGGCAACCACGATATTGTTGAACGAGGGAACATCCGGCAACCGCCCGAGCGTCCTCAGCGTCAGGAATCGATCCGGCTGGTCGATGCGCCCTCCCGGCACCTCAAGGTTCTGGGCCTGCAACGCCTGCGTTACATTGGCTACCGTCAGATTGTAGGCCCGCAGCTTGTCGCCATCGAGCTTGACGTTGACCTGCCGCTTGCGGCCACCAATGATTTGCACCTGGCCAACTCCGCTGATCGACTCGATCTGCCGGCGCAGTACCTTGTCGGCATACTCGGTGGCCTCGCGTATCGACCGATTAGAAATCAGCGAAATCGTCATGATCGGCGCGGCATCGGGATCGAACTTCTGGACTACGGGCTGCTCGATCGTCCTCGGCAGCAGCGGCAGCGCCGTGTTCAGCTTGTCACGGACATCCTGCGCCGCCGAATCGAGATCCCGTTCGAGGTCGAAGCTGATGATCACCAGCGAGACACCTTCCGATGAGGTCGATCGCAACTCCTCGATTCCACTGATTGTATTGACCGATTCCTCGATCTTGTCGGTGATCTCCGTCTCGATCTCCTGCGGTCCGGCACCGGGCAGGATCGTCGAGATGACGATCGTCGGAAACTCGACCCGGGGGAATCTCTCGATCACCAGACGGTTGTATGAAAAGAGTCCGAGCACCACCAGCGTCATGACCAGCATCGTTGCAAATACCGGTCGACGCACGCATATCTCCGCCAATTTCTGCATATCCTTCTCCGCTCCTTCGCCCTCCGCTCCTTCGCCCTCCGCTCCTTCGCCTTCCGCTCCTTCGCCGCAGGCGCGTCGATCGGCGCGTTCCAATCAGGGCGACCCGGGCCTTTCATTTAGTCGTGCGCACCGTCGCCGACTGCTGAAGCTTGTCGGTGTTGCTGGTAGCCACGATCTCTCCCTCACTCACGCCCTCGGCAATCTCGATCAGATCGCCATCAACACTGCCTGTCCGCACGATCCGCTCAACCGCACGGCCATTATCAATGACAAAGAGCTTGTCGAGCCCCGCGATATTGACCAGCGCCCGACGCGGCACCATCAGCGCCGGCGCGTTCCTGGCCAGCACCAGCTGCGCGCGTGCAAACATTCCCGGCCGCAGCAGCGTCCGCGGGTTGGCCACCTCCGCCTCAACTGTCAGCGCCCTCGTCTGCTCACTCAGCGATGGCCCGATCCGCACCACCCGGCCATTGAATGTCTGCCCGGCAAAGGCCTCGACCCGCAAGGTGATCGTCTGTCCGGTCCGCACCGATGAGGCTGCATACTCCGGAATCTCCGCCCGCAACCGCAGTGGATTGATCTTCACCAGCGACAATATGCGCCCACCCACTGAAAGATACGACCCACGCGTCGCGAACTTCTCCTTCACCGCACCCGTCATCGGAGCCCGTACCACCGTGTCGGTCAGCGCCTTGCGTGCCTGTGCCAGCGCCGCTCGCTGCTGCTCAACGACCGCCAACTGCTGATTGACGGCATCGATCGCCGCCTGATAACGCGCCTGGGCCATCCCCTGATTGATCCGCGACTGATCGTAAACCGATCGCGCAATATCTCCCTTCTCGATCAGCCGCGC
>CAIKMY010000081.1 GCA_903828635.1 uncultured Acidobacteriota bacterium | reverse complement strand
CCGGATCATTGATGCCGGATCATTGATGCCGGATCATTGATGCCGGATCGTTGGTGATGGAACAGGGTCCATTCACTGGTTGTCAATCTGCGCCTTCTGCAGCGTACCACTGTAATCGATATAGATCGACTTCCATTCCGAGAAGATGTCGAGCGAGGAGATCATTGCTCCCTCGCGGTGGCCGTTGCCGGTGGCCTTGGTTCCACCGAATGGGAGGTGAACCTCGGCGCCGATGGTTGAGGAGTTGACGTAGAAGATGCCGGTCTCCATCCGCTCCATGGCCGTCATCGCGCGGTTGACGTCGCGGGTAAAAATGGAAGAAGAGAGGCCGTATTTGACGCCATTACCGATTTCGATGGCCTCGTCGAGGTCGCGGCAGGGGATGATACTGACCACCGGTCCGAAGATCTCCTCCTGAGCGATGCGCATGTTCGGCCGGACATCGGTGAAGATGGTCGGCTCAACGAAGTAGCCATGGCGGAGCTCGCCGTCGGTCAGCCGTGAGCCTCCAAGGTGGAGCTTGGCGCCGTCTTCGTTTTGACCAATTTCAATATAGGAGAGAATCTTGTCGAGGGCCTGCTGATTGATCACCGGACCGACATCGACATTGGAGCGCAGGCCATTGCCAACGCGCAGCCCGCGGGTCTTTTCTGTCAGCTTGTCAACGAATTGGCGATAGACCGATTGATGGACGACGATTCGTGACGAGGCGGTGCACCGCTGCCCCGAGGTTCCAAAGGCTCCCCAGACAGTACCCTCGACCGCAAGGTCGAGATCGGCGTCGTCCATGACCATGATGACGTTCTTGCCGCCCATTTCGAGTGAGCAGATCTTGTCGTTGCGCGCAGCCTCGATCGCCACCAGGCGCCCGGTCTCGGTCGATCCGGTGAACGAGACGAGCCGCACTCCGGGATGGGTCGTGAGCGGCGCGCCGGCGTCTTCTCCGGCACCCATGACGATGTTGATCACTCCCCGGGGGATGCCAGCCTCCTCGGCCGCCTGCACCAGATGGATCGTCGAGAGCGGTGTGTCCTCGGCAGGTTTGATCACCAGGGTGTTGCCACAGATCAGCGCCGGCATCATCTTCCAGGAGGGGATGGCCATCGGGAAGTTCCACGGTGTGATCAGAGAGCAGACACCGATCGGCTGCCGCACGCACATTGCCATCTTGTTTGGCAGCTCTGAAGGGGTGGTATAGCCCTGCAGGCGTCGCCCCTCGCCGGCCGTGTAGAAGGTCATATCGATCGCCTCCTGCACGTCGCCACGGGCCTCCTTGAGCACCTTGCCCATTTCACGCGTCATTGCACGAGAATACTCCTCCTTGCGCTCCATCAGCAGTTGTCCAAGGCGGTAGAGAATCTCGGCACGCTTGGGTGCCGGGGTTGCCCGCCACTTTGGCAGCGCCGCGGCTGCGGCCTCGACTGCCGTCTCGACATCCCGTGCCGACGAGGCAGGGAAGAGCCCGATCAGTTCGCGAGTATCGGCCGGGTTGCGATTTTCCAGGTATTCACCGCTTGCCGGTTTCACCCAGCGACCACCAATGTAGTTTTTATACTTCTCGGGCAGGTTTCTGCCGGCCTTTTTTGCAGGTTTTTTTGCTGGCATGAGGATCTCCGTTCTGATAGCGTCTCGATGCCGGACAGATCAGTTGCCACGGGCGGCCGTCTTCGGCTGCGTGTGGCAGAGGAGACAGCTCACCCGCTCGTCCCTCCATTTGCCCGGATGCTTGTGCTCAATTTCGAGTGCGGCCATCTTCTCCGGCAGGTGGCAGGAGAGGCATTGGCCGCGTGTGGTCGAGGTCAGGTGCTCTGGCGGGTTGGCGGGCAGCGGCCTGGCCTTGTTTTTGGTCGAGAGGTAGTAGAGCCCCCCGACTACTGTTGCCAGAATGAGAATGAATATCAGATCGCGTGGTTTCATGCCGGTTCACCGCTTTCAGTTGTTGCAAACAGGTACAACTCAAACAGTGAATGTAGCAAATTAACCCATGAAAATTCAAACAAGTGGTTTGAAATCGTCAGTCCGGAGAAACATCACCGAACCAACGTCGTTATCTGGTCAGTTTTTTAATGAACGGGATCAGCAGCAGCAGCAGGAGTGCGGCGCCGATCGGAAAGGCGGCGACCCTGGTAAAGAGGCGGATCAGTGCCTCGCCGGAGCCGAAATCGCCGGCAGCCTCACCGGCAAGAAAGTTACCGAAGGAGATCGAGAGGAACCAGACTCCCATCATCAGCCCGGTGAGACGTTCCGGTGCGAGCCTCGTTGTCGTGCTCAATCCGACGGGGCTGAGACAGAGCTCCCCGATCGTCTGCAGGAGGTAGACTCCAACCAGCCACCACGGGCCAACCACTCCGCTGCCCGCTCCAATGCCCGATCCAAGGCTGGCGGAGGCAACCGCCAGCAGCACTGCGCCCAGACCGACAAAGAGCAGTCCGATCGAGAACTTTGCCGGACTCGATGGCTGCCGCTTTCCCATCCGCAGCCAGAACCAGGAGAAGACCGGGGCAAGGCAGATCAGGAAGATCGAGTTGACAGACTGGTACCAGCCGGCAGGGAAGCCATCGGCCACCTGCCTTTGCAGCGCCTCTGGCAGCAGCGTGACGAGCCCCGCCGGGAGGCTCCGATCGGTGAACCGCTGCGCGAAGAGGTTGAAGCTTGAGCCGGCCTGCTCGAAGGCTGCCCAGAAGATGATCGAGAAGAAGAAGAGGATGACGATCACCCCGACCGGCTTCTTCTCCTCCGGTCTGAGGTAGGAGGTGAACATCCAGACGAGGAAGATCGCGACCAGCGTGCCAATGATCGTCATTTTGTTGCGGCGCAACGGCTCCGGCCCAAACCAGAGCAGCGCCACCACCCCGCAGCAGAGCAGCATCATGGCCGCTCCACGGATCGCGTTGCGCGTGATCACCGTCCGTTCGAGAGCCGGCGGTTTGCCGATATCCCCAAGCCGGCCCTGCCCGAGCCGGTACTGTATCAGCCCGAAGGTCATGCCGATGCCTGCTGCGCCGAAGCCGAGATGCCAATCGACCTTCTCACCAAGATAACTGCAGACCAGCGGGGCGATGAAGGCCCCGAGGTTGATGCCCATATAAAATATCGAGAATCCGGCATCGCGCCGCTCATCCTCGGCAGTGTAGAGGTTGCCGACCAGCGCACTGACGTTCGGCTTGAGCAGGCCGGTGCCAAGGACGATCAGAACCAGACCGGCATAAAAAGTGTAGATACTGGGATAGGCCATCGAATAATGGCCGAGTGCGATGATTGCTCCACCGAAAAGAACCGACCTCCGCGTTCCCAGCACGTTGTCGGCGATCCAGCCTCCGGGGATCGACATGAGGTAGACCGAACCGGTGTAGACTCCATAGATCTCCGCTGCCATCCTGTCAGAGAATCCAAGACCACCGGAGGCCACTGCCGTCGTCATATACAACACCAGCAGCCCACGCATCCCATAGTAGCTGAAGCGCTCCCACATCTCGGTAAAGAAGAGCGTCGTCAACCCGCGCGGGTGGCCGCCGATGCCACTCCTGTCCATCGCGCTCTTTTCGATCGTCCCTGGCATATTGTCTGCTCCCGTAAATTGGTTGTTGACCGGCCGCCAGACTAGCACAAGTTGCGACTGACACGGGAGACTTTTGGCACCCGCCGAAATTTTCTTCCCACCCTGCCCGTCTTCGGGGTAAACTGACGTCCGCATTATCAATATGTCACCGCCGTCACGGGGGCCACGTATCCCGGCTCGGTTCGGTGACCAGCGAGACCGTCATCCGGCGGTCGGACATCGGGGAGAAGAAGAGCGGAGAGAGGCAGGCTTTATGGACGAGCGGGACTACTATCTGGAGAAGCAGGAATTGAAGAAGGCGACCTTCACCTGCCCGAAATGCCGACAGAGTTCGGAATTCAGCATTCGCTGGCTGCGGCGGACGAGGAAGCGTGAGCTGCCGCGGGGCGCGAGCGAGCTCGACCGGGCGAAATTTGCCAAGGCGCGCGACTATATGGTGAGAGTTGACGATATGCTCAACTGTCCCAATCCACGCTGTCGGGGGCGTTTCGAGATCCCCAATTCACAGACGGTCGTCTTTATCTGACCCCGGCCGGGCTTTCCGGTCAATCAGACAGAGAGAGGGAGACAGAGGGACCAGGGACGAATAAGGAGCGGAAGACGATAAATGACCTACGATCAGTTTGCAGAGAGCATTGGCGGCGGTCAGCCTCCCGAGGGGCTGTCACCATACCTGCTCTCACTCTGGCATGAGCGTTCAGGTGATTGGGATCGGGCCCACTCGATTGTCCAGGATATCGAGACAGCGGAGGCGTCGCTGGTTCACGCCTACCTTCATCGCCGCGAGGGTGATGAGTCGAATGCCGGTTACTGGTATCGTCGTGCCGGTCGGCAATATCCCTCCGGTGTCAGCCTCGATGAGGAGTGGCGGTCGCTGGTGGCAACATGGGTCGATTGACGGAGACGGTATTCTGTTGGCGTAAGCCCTGCAATTGAACCAACATTATTTTTGTGAGGAAGGCAGACTGAATGAGCGATCAGATCAGCAGGCGTGGTTTTCTGCAGACAACGATGGCCGGCATGGTGACAGCGGGAGCCGCGGGGGGCCTGGGAGAAGCAGCCACCGAGTCCGCGGGGGCGGCTGCCACCGGCGGAGGCGTCGTGGCGGCAGAGAGTGGGAAACTGGCGGTGCTCGGCGGGTCGCCGACGCGGACGGCGCCCTTCCCCTCGTGGCCGCTGCTTGGTGATGTCGAGGAGAAGAATCTGCTTGAGGCGCTGCGCAGTCGCCGCTGGAATCGGATGGAGGGCGGGATCGTCGCCCGTTTCGAGAAGGTCTGGGCGGAGAAGCTGGGCGTGAGGGACTGCCTCGCGACGTCGAGTGGCACCAGCGCGCTGGCCTGCTCGGTCAATGCCCTTGAGATCGGGCCCGGTGATGAGGTGATTGTTCCGCCCTATACGTTTGTGGCGACGATCAACGCCGTGCTCATGCAGCATGCGCTGCCGGTCTTCGTCGACACCGATCGCGAGACGATGCAGATTGATGCGAAGAAGATCGAGGCGGCCATCACTCCGCGCACCCGCGCCATCCTGCCGGTGCACCTTGGCGGCTCAGCCGCTGACCTCGACACGATTCTCGAAATCTCCCGCAGAAAACGGGTGCCGGTGATCGAGGATGCCTGTCAGTCGCATCTCGCCGAGTGGCGCGGCCGACCGGTCGGCACCTATGGTGATCTCGGCTGCTTCAGCCTTCAGGCCTCGAAGAATCTCAACTCCGGCGAGGGCGGGGTTGTCGTTGGCAACGACCAGAAGCTGATCGACATCTGCCGCAGCTTTCACAATCAGGGGCGCGGCCAGGCTGACACCAGCTTTGCCTACGTGCGCAATGGTGACAATCGCCGTATGACCGAGTTTCAGGGGGCAATCCTCATGGCCCAACTGACGCGCCTTGACGAACAGGCCCGGCTGCGCGACGCCAATGCCGCCCACCTGACCTCACTTCTGCGTCAGATCCCCGGTATCACCCCGGCAAAGATGTATGATGGCTGCACCCGCAACGCCTGGCATCTCTACATGTTTCGCTATGATCCCACCCGCTTCAAGGGGCTTCCCCGGGCGCGCTTCCTGCAGGCCCTCAAGGCCGAGGGGATCCCCTGCGGTGGTGGCTATTCGCCCCTCTATCGTGAGCCTTTTCTCGAAAACACACTCAATTCCCGCGCCTACAAATATGTCTACACCGCGCGGCAGCTCGCCGATTACCGCGAGCGTCTCCAGTGTCCCGAGAATGACCGCCTCTGCTCCGAGGCTGTCTGGTTCACTCAGACCATGCTGCTCGGCACACGCCAGGATATGGAGCAGATCGCGGCGGCCATCGTCAGGATTCAGCAGCAGGCTGAAGACCTCATTAAGGGTTGAGATTAAGGGTTGAGAGCCCAGAGGGGACTACTCTCTTCAGCAGACCTGCCTGAGGATCGGCCTCAGGTCTTCAAGTTTGTCGAAGAGGTGCCAGATGTAGTTGCTGGTTCCGTCGATGCGGTGGGGATGGAGATCGGCAAGGGCCGGGTCGTTACGGTAGCTCTCGAAGGCCTCGATCGACTCCCACTCGACCAGGATCATCACTGATCGTGGTTCGATCGAGTCGATCGCAGCGGCACGAAACCTGCCCAGAGCAACCACTCTCCCGCCGTGAGCCTCGACCTCCCGTGCCGATCTTCGCGAGTAGGCGAGGTACTCCTCCCGGTTGGAGACGTCGAAGAGGTTGAGCGCATAAACGGGTTGTGACATTGCTGACCTCCTGTGGGGCAGTGACTCCCGGATCGGGGGCACTCCGGTTTTATCCGATCCGGTAAAACGGATAGCCCGTTTTACATACATTCTGCCCGGTAATCATTAAGGCCAGGGAGAACGCCTGATCAGGCATTCTCCCTGGCCGTGATTGTCGTGATGACCAATTCTGTGGCGATCGGAGTGAGAGCCGGGTAAGGGCCGCCTAGCCCAGCACCTCTTTGACCCTGGCACCGATATCGGCCGGGCTCTGAACGACGTGGATGCCGGCCGCCGTCATCGCCGCCATCTTCTCCGCCGCCGTACCCTTGCCACCCGAGATGATCGCTCCGGCATGGCCCATGCGCCGGCCCGGAGGTGCCGTCTGGCCACAGATGAAGCCGACCACCGGCTTCCGGACATTGGCCTTGATATACTCAGCCGCTTCCTCCTCTGCTGAACCACCAATTTCGCCAATCATGACAATTGCGTCGGTGTCAGGGTCGTTGTTGAAGAGTTCGACCGCGTCCCGCTGCGTCGTGCCAATTATCGGATCACCGCCAATCCCGATGCAGGTCGACTGCCCGATCCCCAGCGAGGTCAACTGCCCTACCGCCTCATAGGTCAGTGTTCCGCTGCGCGAGACCACCCCGACACGCCCCTCAAGGTGTATTCTCGCCGGCATGATCCCAACCTTGCACTTGCCAGGTGAAATAACTCCGGGGCAGTTCGGCCCGATCAGTCGCACTCCGCGATCCTTGACGAAGCCAAACGCTTTGACCATGTCGAGCGCCGGGATCCCCTCCGTGATGCAGACGATCAGCCCGATCCCCGCATCCGCCGCTTCCATGATTGCATCCGCCGCAAACGGTGGCGGGACATAGATCACTGTCGCATTCGCTCCAGCCTCCCTCACCGCTTCATCAACCGTGTTGAAGACCGCAAAACCCTCGTGCGTCGTGCCTCCCTTGCCGGGCGTCACTCCCCCAACAATGTTCGTCCCGTAATCCCGCATCTGCAGCGCATGAAATGTCCCCTCTTTGCCTGTCAGACCCTGGACTATCAGCCTCGTCTCCCGATCCACCAGTACGCTCAACTTGCCTCCTCCATCACCGGAACCCTTCAGCCCCGGACCTGTCTGTCTTTAAAGTTAAACTCCTCATTACGGTCGCTCAGAATAGCATGCACGTTTTTCAAAACGCAAAGTCTTCCCACTTCTCACTCCATCCTCTCTCCCCGTTTGCTTTAATCCTCAGCGATATGTTAGTAAGTAATTGCTTACAAGGAGGCAGGCAAGCGTGGACGACAGCGAGCAGCGTGAGCGCGAGGCAAGGGTACAGACGCGAATGGCCGGGGTGGATCGGCGGCAGCAGATCCTCGAGGTCGCGGCGAAGCTCTTTTCGACGAAGGGTTTTCGTGGAACGACGACGAAGGAGATCGCGCTTGCAGCGGGAGTTAACGAGGCGATCATTTTCCGTCATTTTGCGACGAAGGGTGAGTTATACCGGGCGATCATCGACTGGAAGTCCTTATCGGAGGATTGGGCGGCGCTGGAGCGGGCCTTGGAGAAGGCGGAGGGGGAGGACCGCGATGATGAGCTCTTCGAGGAGATTGCGTGGCGGATTCTGGAATTTCACGAGGAGGATGATCAGGCATTGCGGCTGTTGATGTACAGCGCGCTGGAGGGGCATGAGTTATCGGAGATTTTCTTCAGGTGCCAGATATCACCGGTGATACGGATGGTGGCGGAGTTTATCGGGCGCAGAGTAGAGGCGGGGGTATACCGGAGAGTCGATCCGATGACGGCAGTGAGGGCCTTTGTCGGGATGGTCAATTATCACGCTCTGACAAAGAAGATGTATCCGCGATTATCGCAGGAGCTGCTGGATATCGACAATCGGGAGGCGGCGCGGCGTTATACGGAGATTTTTCTGGCCTCGATGTTGTGTCGGGAATGGCGTGGCGGGAGCGACAATCAAAGCAGGAAGGAGCAGGAGGGATAATGGAGCAGAATCGTGAGGGGAGAAGGGGGACGTGGCTGGTGGTTGGGGGGCTGGCCCTGGTGCTGGTAGTGGCGTTGGTGGCCTACCTCAGGCCGCGGAAAGAGGTACCGACTGGGGCATCGGGAGCAGCAGGGGCTGGAGTGAAGTCAGGCACAACGGGAGTGGCTGCGGCAGCGGAGGCGGCAGCGGGGATCGTGGAGGTGACGACGGCGGCGGTGATTACGCGGCAGCTCGACCGCAGTCTGGAGGCGGTGGGCTCGCTGGCGGCGGATGAGGAGGTGATCGTCGCGGCGCAGGCACCCGGGGAGCTGGCGCGGCTGACGGTTGATTTCGGGAGTTACGTCATGGCAGGGCAGGTGATTGCGGAGATCGATCAGCGAGATGCAAAGCTGCGGATCGAGCAGGCAGAGGCGGCATTGAGGCAGACGATGGCGCGACTG
>CAIKMY010000080.1 GCA_903828635.1 uncultured Acidobacteriota bacterium | reverse complement strand
TAGTTTGTCGATTACGGGAGAAAGCGTGTCACGAGCCGTTAGCTCGATTGGTATGGCACGAGCTCGAGCCTTAAGCCCCTCTTCGAGCGCAGCACCAAGAAGGACAGCCGCTGCACGCGGATAGCCCCTTTCAAGCAAATATTTCGCCTCATCCAGTATACCGCTGAACACAGCTGCAGACACTGATAGTTCAAATTCAATCGCGAGACCACATGAATATTCATGCCTCGCAGATTTAAGTACTCCTAGCGCCGCTCCGATATTAACGCTTCGTTCTCCGCCTCTAACCCAAGGCTCGAACTGAGTGACGAAGCGATTGGTTGAAATCGAAAGTTTATCAAGAAGATTGAGGCAACTGGTAGACCATTGTGAAAAGGTTACGATATCCCTGAGCATGCCCGTGTTATCGCTCTGGAAATCTTCCCAGAGCCGCTCACCTTCTTGAATGAGTTGGTCAAAGCGCGACAGCAGCCGCTCGTTCACGAACAATCCGGGCATCATCGGTCCTGCCCGATGGTCTGTATTACATGAACAATGCCTTTCAATCCAACGTTGCCACAACAATCCGAGCGATGTACAGCTCGCTGCGAGAACCGGCTCATGTCGTCACCTCCAACAGTTGCATTAATGGAATAGTTAATGTCGGCGATATCAACTACCGGCCCGCTGTGCCCCGGTCGCGCTACGGCCACTCTGCGCTGCGGCTCGGTCAGTGTGAACGGTCCGCCAAGGCGCTTGCCCGGCACCTCGGGGCGAGCGCGGCCTTTGAAGGTGCGGGTGAGGATCAGGATGCGCTCGAATTCGACCAAGCTTCGTAGCACGGTCAGCACCTGTCGGCCATGCGGGGGGTCGTGGCCGCCCATATGTCGCCGAGGAATTGGACACCCGACGTGCGGTCGGCGCTAGCGGCGAAGATGTTCAGCAGATCGTGGGTGTATCGCGCCAGCCGATCAAGCCGCGTCACCCTCGTAACGAGTGACCAGCACCCAGTGAAGCTGTGCGAAGTCGTTCTGCGCCCCGTTCCCCGTGTCGCGAGACACATTGGTCGCCCCGCGTTCAGTGCCGCCATCTCCATCACGAGACTCCGCCCATCCATCGACACCCTGGCATAATCGCAGATCATAACCCAAGCTCGCTGTGGGATCCCATACGGATCAACCGCAACGTAAGGTCGTCCGGCTTTTCATAGATCAGAACAAGGTCGGGCTTGATGTGGCAATCACGATAACCCGACCATTCGCCCGACAGCGCGTGATCCCGATATCGCTCGGCCAATGGCACATCCGCCACAAGCGCTCGCAGCACAGACATCAGGCTTTCATCCAAGGTCGCCCGGTGCCGTCCTTTCGCTTCCCGCTTGTAGTCACGCTTGAAGCGACTGGTACGCTCAATCTCCCGCATTCAGGTCTTTCATCAAATCATCGACGGTCTTGAAGCGGGGCAGGCGGCCCTTTCTGGCCTCTCGCATGGCGGCGACGGTTTCATCGTTCGGTACCAGCGGCTCGAATGGCAATGCCTTTTCGGCAGCGATCCGCTTCAGCAGTAGGCGGAAGGCGTCGGACAGGGAAAGACCCATGGTGGACAACACCGCGGCGGCCTCGGCCTTGGTCGCCTCGTCAATGCGGGCGCGGACAACGGCATTCTCGGTCATGGCTGGAATCTCCTGCGAGCCACATTGTAGCCCAAGCGACCAAAATCCTCCAGCAAAACCCAATCGGATTGCGCGCATGGAAGCATAGAAAAATCTCGCCCAATCAGTGGCGTACGAGTGGAGGGGAAGCCGCAATGCTCCCGACGCTCCGCCCTCAACTATCCGCTTCCGCCGTCCCTACTCCGACGCGCTCGGCCAGAACGCCTCGTCCATGAACTGCTCAAACGACCACGGACACGCAACCGGAAACGACACTTCCGGCAACCCGGTTTCAGCCGCCGCCTCGATCACCGCGTCCCCGTACCCCTCGGCGACGGTCTCCTGCAACGTGGCCTTCAGGCTCGGATTATCAGCCAATAGC
>CAIKMY010000079.1 GCA_903828635.1 uncultured Acidobacteriota bacterium | reverse complement strand
GATCAGGTAGCGGAGAAACTCGACGGGTTCCTGTCGGAGTTGCGCCCGAGCGTCCCGGGTGAGTTTTGGAAACCGTGTGCGATCGGGCTCCAGCACCTGAAACTTGTCGAGACTGAGCCACTGTGAAGCAAACTCACTGATGAATCGTGAGAATTTCGGGTCGGCGACCAGCCGCTCCGTCTCGGCGTCAAGATTTTTCCGCAGCGTGCCGGCGGCAGCAAGCCGCAATGTCCTCGCATCCGGCGGGCTGTTCCAGAGAAAATAGGATAGTTTTGACGCCAGCTCATAGTTGTCAAGCGGCTCCGGCTCCGGCGTCGCGCTGCTTTCGATCAGAAAGAGAAACTGCGGCGAGGTCAGCACGACCAGCAGCGCATCCCTGATGCTCTCTTCAAAGCTGCGGCCGGATGCTGTCGAATGTCGATAAACGGCAAACAGTGCCTCCTCTTCGGCTGCGTTGATCGGGCGTCGGTAGGCTCGCTGCGCGAAGTTGCGGAGAATCCTGCGGGCGTATGCCGGGCGATCGGCCTTCTGCTCATAATCGCCGAAGATGTTCCGGTATGCCGGTGTCGGCCACGATTCGTGCAGTGGCCCTTCGAACTCGACCGAGCGAATGAGCAGTCGCGGCATGTCGCGCCCGTCGGTATAATCGCTGCGCACTCCGATTTCACGTACCCCTGCAAGGTAGTTGACATTGTCCTTCTCCACCTCGGCGTTGGGAAAGTTGCGTATCGCGCCTTCAAAGACGTAGCGGCCGAGCCTGCTCCCGACGACGGATTGAGACTCGCCCACGGGTACAAGTGAACTGCCGCAATCCCGCCGGAATCCGAGATAGACACCAACTTTCGGCAGACGCTTCTCAAAGGCGAGGAAACGGCGCGCCGCTTCGTGCGTCTCGGCCAGCGGCGTCAGCACGATTTTTCCCGCGTCAAAGACACCATTGATGACGGCGCTGACCGGGATCGTCCCGGCACCAAGGCGGACGACGAGGAATGCAGCCTGCTGCAATTCTCCGGCAAACTGTCGGTCACCGATTTTCAGGGCGACGTCCGGCAATTTTGGTGTGTTGTTTCGCCCCTGCGGGCGAGTTCGCTCCTGAGTGGCGGCGACAATTGACTTTCCCGGCAGGAGCAGTCCCTGGAGCTCCGCCGGCGCGAGGGCACGCCGATAAATGCGCACTTCATCGATCAGACCTTTGAACGACTCGACACCGGCCGCACTCCCCAAAATGAGGTCACCCTGCGGATCGAGATTGGCCGATCCCGTTGTTCCGCGCCCGACAAGGAGGCCATTGACATAGATCCGTGTCTCGTTCTTTCCGCGTTTGACCACCACCGCAAGATGCTGCCACGCTTCGCGGCGTATTGCTTCCGGCTGCGACAAGACTCTGCCGTTGAATGCGCCCTGCAGACCGGCGGAGACGAACTGGAGCGTGTTGCGCTCTTCGAAGTGGAGTGACCAGCCCTGTGAGCCATGCCCGCCCGCGCTGATGACCGCCCCCGTCCCTCGCGGTTTGATCCATGCCGAGACCGTGAAATCACCGGTCCCGATGTTTCTCACGCTCTCGCCGGGGAGCGTCAGCGCGTCAGTGTGCGAGTTGAGCGCAATCGCTTTACCGAATGGTGACTCAACAGACTGCGCCCTGCCCGCCAGTTGTTCCTTTCCCTGCTCGCCATCGAGTGGCCATGATCCTGCCAACCCCTCGCCGAGCTTTGCAACATCGGCCTCCGGCAAAGCGGCAGCTGGCGCGGGGTGAACCTCAACCTGATAGATGCCCGGAGTCCGGATCACCGCCGAGCCACCCTCGACGACGATCCCCGCCGCCTCGGCTGAGGCCGCGCCCTTGTCAAGCAGCAACCCGTCGTCATATTTCGCCGCCGTTACCGTCACGCGGAAGCGCCCGTGATCGGGCAGTTCCCGCACCGCAATTTTGAAGTTTGCCTTGGGCCCGTAGGTTCCGTCGCCCGTAAAGAGTTCATCATTTGGAATCGCCGGACGCAACAGTAAACCTTCAGGAACCGTCCCGTAAGCCTTCCCTTTCGGATAGCCCGAACTGCCGCGAAAATCGGCAAAAACCGCATGATAGATGCTGTCGAAATCCCGCCACCCGCGCACGGTATCATTCCCCTGATAGCCCTCGATGAACCGATACTTCGTCCGCATGAAAAACGGCTGAAATGGAAAGGGCTTCCTGGCGGTCAACTGCGTCACGGTGAAGTCTTCCGGAGCCAGCAGAGTGCTGCCCGCTCCCAGCACCAGCCGCTCGCTGACGGGTGTCGGATTGATCTCACTGCCAAAATCGAGCCGGAAGTTCTGGATGGACGGCCCGGCCGCCCTGGTCTTCGGATCAATGATCACCCGATTGAGCGCCTTCTCGGCAATCTCAAAATAGGTCTCCGTCAGCAGCGGTGACAGTTCCAGCCTCTCGTGGTTGTTGAGAAAGCCGTCTTTGGAGACCGCATCAGCCGGCAGAATATCGGCAACTTCGTCTTCGAGCATCAGCAGCTCACGCAAGGTGTTGCGGTACTGCGCGACTGTCAAACGCCGAATCAGCCCGTTCCTTGAAACCCGCCGCGTCCGTGCCGCGGCCAGTCCTTCATCGATCCATTTGGTCATCCGCTCGCGATCGGCGTCGCTGGGCTGTGGCCTGGCATTCTTTGGCGGCATGGTTCCGGCATCGATCCGCTCGCGAACCGCCTCCCAGACGGGGATGTGCCGGTCATCGAATCTCGCGTCAAGCTGATCGACGCGAACTCCCCCCATGCTGTTGTCACCCTCGTGGCAGCGCATGCAGTTCTGCTTAAGGAACGGCTGGGCAAACTGCGCGAACGCGGTGGCAAGGTCTTCCTCCGCACCGGCCGAGGATCGCGCCCCCGATGACTGAACCGATGGATAGGTGGCGACAATTGCCGCGCCGGCAATGAACAATACCAGCGCCCAGCTCCGTTTTCGCCTCTGAATGTTATTGCTCATACGAGGTTCGTCATACTCCAAAATAATGTTCTGCGGGAATCCTCTGCTCTGCCACCCGCCACCGCCATAATGCGAGTCAGTACAACTCAGGCTGGTAATTGTGCCGACTTTGCTGACAGCAACCGGAGACGATCGCGGTTCAGTTTCATATTCGGCTGAATATCAACACCGGCTCTCGTCGATCTCGAAGAGTGTAATGCGGACATTTGGTTTGTACATCAGATCCTGATGATCGATCAACCCCTTTTCACCTTTCCGGGATAGGGCTGAAACGAGATCGATTGACTCACCACAGATGGCTTATAGCTTGTAACGCCCACTCGCTTTCTTACGGCGTATCCTCCTGTGAGAAGATACTCAACTCCATTCGCATTTAATAACCTCAAGAACTCTTTGAAGTCTGCTGGAAGCTTCATCGCCATAATTTAACTTTCTCAGTATTTGAATCTGATCAATTCGCGCCTGAGGAGTCTGAGAATGCCAGCAGGACTTATCCGCCGATTCATCAAACAATGAAACTACTGAGAAAGCACTCTTGTCGAGCCCGGGTTCATTGCCGTTAATATTGTCCATGATCACTTCACTCCCGGATCACTTCTCTCCCGACACTCGCGAATAAATGAAATTATACTACTTCCCAGCATTACGACAGATGATCTGAAAACATTAGACAGAGAAATTATCCATTATTCAAATTACAAGGACAGCAGCCTATGAGCGAGACTGCCAGCCATTATGAGGTCCTTAACACCTTGCCTGCTCCGGCAAGTGTTCGCGATTGACAACCTGAAAGCAGAATATGTCGACAGTCCCCCGGCCTTTCAGGACTAACCAATTGAAGCACGAGCCTGTTTCTGGGCGCGGAGGGCAAGCTCCGTAGCGAGGAAGCAGTGTTCCTGGGACATGGCCGTCTCGGTGCGATTGAGGATATCGTCAATGAGTTGTTCACCATAGGGCATTGGCCCGTCACTGCAGTCGATGTAGCGGGTCTCCTTCTGATCGACGATGAAGAGGTGATTGCCTTTGGCGCCGCGTGCAAGATCAGTATATTTGCGGAGCTCCATGAAGCCCTCGGTGCCAATGACCGTCAGGCGCCCGTCTCCCCAGGTATTGAGGCCGTTGGGAGTGAACCAGTCGACGCGCATATAGCCGGAACCGCCATTGCCGCGGAGCATGGCATCGCCAAAATCCTCATAGAGGGGATATTGCGGGTGGTTGACATTTCTGACCTGAGAGGCGATCACTTCGGCACTGGTCGAGCTGGTGAAATAGAGAAACTGATCGAACTGGTGAGAGCCGATATCGCAGAGGATCCCGCCGAAGTATTTACGATCCCAGAACCACGAGGGGCGGGTAGCGGGATTGATGCGGTGAGGACCGACGCCGATGGTCTGGACTACCTTGCCGATGGCCCCGGCCCTGACCATTTCAGCGGCGCGGATCGTCGCCGGATTTTCCAGCCGTTCGCTGTAAAGGATCGAGTAAATACGCTTCGTCTGTCGCTGGACACGACGGACTTCGGCCAGCTGTTCGAGCGAGGTAATGCCCGGCTTGTCGACCATAAAGTCCTTGCCGTGCTGCATGACGCGAATCCCGAGCGGGGCGCGTTCGCTGGGGATGGAGGCGCTGACGACGAGGTGGAGCGATTTGTCTTCGAGAATCTCGGCCTCGGAGCGTGCCTGTCTTGCCTGGGGAAACTCCTTGAGGAAGGCTGCAGCCAGCTCGGGCTCCTTCGCGTAAAAGCTGGCAAGCTCGCCACCACCGCGGATGACCGCCCGGGTCTGCCCGTAGATATGGCCGTGGTTGAGGCCGATCACGCCAAATCTGATGCGCGCGGCAGGGATTGCCCGCGCGGGTGCCGGCTTCAGTCTCTCAAAGGTAATGGCGGCAGCGCCGGCAAGGAGAAGATCACGACGGGTCGGGTCGAAATTGAACATATGAGTGGCCCTGCACTTTCCGGTGATAAACCGGGAGGCTGACCGATTCGTGATCAGCCAGCCTCCCCTTGTTGTTGGCCGTGAGCTACAGTTTCCATCCCTCGCGATATTCGCGGTGGAGGTACTGATTGGCCTCGGCGATATTGGTGATGCGGCCGGTCTCGCCATCATAGGCAATCTTGCGGCCCTGGCCGGTGCGCAAGGCGACCACGCCGAGCAGCATGTTCTCGGTGAGGCGGCTGGCGTACTCGATCGGGCAGGTCGCCTTCTCCTTGCCCATGATCGCGCGCGCCCAGTTGAGACGATGCTTGGCGGTCTTATCGGCATCATCGTTCATCTCGACTCGCGGATAGGTGCGCGGCACCTTGTTGGCGACCTCGACCAGCGACTCGGGGTAGAGCTTCGGATGATAGGCATAAGTCTCGTGCATGAGAACCCCCTTCTCACCGATGAAGATGGTGCCACCACCCGGATCGAGCTGAACGTTATCGGGCATCAGTGCCGGCCGATCGGGCATCAGGCCGCCATCGAGCCAGGTCAGCTTGACCGCTGGCTGTTTGCCACGCGCCGGATAATGGTAGGTCACCCTGGTTGAGAGCGGATAGCTTGCCGGCTGGTTCCTGAGGTCGAGTCCCCACGGAGTCGAGGTTGCCTCGACGCTCGTCGGGTAGGTCAGCCCGAGA
The DNA here is from genome assembly GCA_903828635.1 of uncultured Acidobacteriota bacterium. Lineage (GTDB taxonomy): Bacteria > Acidobacteriota > Blastocatellia > RBC074 > RBC074 > CAIOZW01. The sequence goes on along the minus strand of CAIKMY010000079.1, from coordinate 5,887 downwards.
GACCAATAGGGGGCATCCATGAGGTGAGCAGCCATATCTCCGAGGGCGCCGGTTCCCCAGTCGACCCAGCCGCGCCAGTTGAATGGATGGTAGATCGGATGATAATCGACCTGTGGTGCCGGGCCGAGATAGAGGTCCCAGTTGAGGGTTGAGGGAACGGAGTAGTCGCCGACGACCGTCTGGGAGATGACGCGATTGAGTCGTCGCGCGGTCCATTCGTTGCCATAGCCGCCACCGCCCTGCCACGGAGCCGATTTGGCCGGACGCGGCACGCCCTGCGGCCAGATGGGACGATTGGTCCAGATGTGAACTTCGCGTACTGCCCCGATTACACCCGCCTGGATCCATTCGTTGACGCGGGCCGCGGCATCGCTCGAATGGCCGTGATTGCCCATCTGCGTTGCCACCTTCGTCCGCGCGGCCGTCTCACGCAGCACGCGCGACTCTTGCACCGACCAGGTCAGTGGCTTCTCGACGTAGACCGCCTTGCCCGCTTCCATGACTGTCTTGGCGACAATGGCGTGAGTATGATCGGGAGTGGCCACAATCACCCCGTCGATCCCTTTCTCCGCCTCGATCAGCTTGCGGAAATCGGCGTAACGATTGGCCTTGAGATATGCCTCCTGCAAGCGGATGGCGTTTTCGTTCGGCTTGCCGTCGCGCCCTTTGGTACGTCCGGCCGCCGCCTTGTCGACATAATCGAAGTCGACATCGGCGAGAGCGACGATCTTCTGCCCGTTGGCCAATAGCTCTGAGGCATCAGTCGCTCCCTGTCCGCCACAGCCGACGACGGCAATGTTGACCGTGTCACTTGGTGGCTGGTAGCCAACACCACCAAGGACATGGCGTGGAACGATCATCGCGCTCAGCGCTGCCCCTGTTGTCCCCGCCACGAACTTTCTTCTCGATATCCTATCTTTCGACATTTCTTTCGACATTGGTTCTCCTCTGTTTCGCGGTTGCCCGATTATGCTTCAAGCCAGCGCGTCCTTGATAAACTGGAAGCACTTTCTCACCTCGGCCACGGCATCATCGCCGCGATACTCGTATTCGATGTTGGCCGGGATGTCATACTTCTTGCGCTTGAGCAGCTGCAGCACCGGCTTGATCGGCGTATCCCCCTCACCCCAGGGAACGTTGGCGCCGTGATCCTTCTTGCGGTCCTTGATGTGGAGGGAGGCAATCCGCGCGTGGTTCTTCTCGATGTAATCGATGGCGTCGTAACCCGCCGCCGTGAAGTGGCCGATGTCGAGGTTGATTCCGATATTCTTTGAATGGGACATCGCCGCGGCGAAGCTCTCCGGCTTGGCAAACTGGTTCGGATCCTTGAGGTTATCGTGATTGTGCATCGCGACCGTGATCTTGTACTTGTCGGCAAAGGGAGCGACGCGTGAGCTGACACTGACGGTTGCCGAGGCGGTGATCAGCTTGATCCCCATCGCCTGAACCATCTGGAAGCCACGCTCGATCTCCTCATCGGTGAAGCTGTCATTGAAACTGTAGTTATACGCCTGGAGCCTGATCCCGGCAGCGTCAAATTTTTTGCGCACGCCGGCGAAGTAATCGAGCGGAGTCGTCAGGCGCCACTTACGAATCTCCTCACGCGCTGCCGGATTGGGTCCCGACGGTCGCCCACCCTGCCCCATCTGTGGCGGTGCCGAGGGGCGCGGCTCGACGTGGCCCGAGAAGAGTTCACACTCGCCGATCCCGATCTCTTTCATCCCTTTGATCGCATCATCAAGCGACATCGTCCTGAAACTGTATGACTGGATACCGACGCGCACGCCATTGATCTTCGAGCCCGGCACAGCCATCCCCGTCAGCCCGCCAAGCCCGAGCGAGAGGGGCATGCCAGCCAGCATCAGCTTGTTGAAATCTCTTCTTGTGTACATCTCATTTCCTTTCGATGAGTTTAATTGACCCGGATCCGCAATGGCGGATCGAGCCACATAATGTGCTGAATAAGTTTGACGAATAACCGGATGTGAGAGTATGCCGCCATTGCTCTTTCGGCAATAGCCGGATTTATTTCCGCGAACAATGTCGGAATCAGCGGCTCACCTGCCCCCTGAGCAGTCGCAAACACTCGATCATCGCCCTGCCATTGTGGTATCCCGCCTTCCAGGGCTGGGCCTTGTCGCCGCTGACGGTGCCGTCGGGCAGGATCGTCGCGTGCCATTCACCATTCTCCCAGTCGACAAAGTGCTTCTCGATCAGGTCATAAGTCCGGGCAAAGACCTCGAAATAGTCCTTCTCACCGGTCAGACGATACATATAAAGCGCACTGACGATCGCCTCCGCCTCCGTCCACCAGACCTTGGTCAGGCGATCGGCCGGCTGGTTGAATCGCCCGCTGTCATAAAAACCGCCCTCCTTCCGATCGTAGCCGTATTTCAGCGAGTAGGAGAAGAGCGCGCGGAAAAGATCCATGAACGGTCGTGACGAGATGCCCGCAGCCTCGCAGGCATCGACCAGCAGCCAGATGTTTTCGAGGTCGTGACCGTAGGAGACGCGCGCATTGTCGCCGTCGATCCGTGGCGTCCAGTCACGCGCGTACTTATCGGTACAGGCTCCCAGTGATTTGCGCACCACCGTGTTGCTCTGGATATTGATCAGCTCGATCAGCCGCTCACGCGCCAGCGGCAGCTTCGTTGCCCGGTAAAAGGTGGTCAGCGACTCCAGCAGATGAAGGTGAGTATTCATCAGCTTGCCTGAGACTTCGCCACTCATATACGAAGAGGACTCGCGATCACCCGGGGTCCAGTCAGGCAGGAAATATTCGCGATAACCGCCATATTCGGCATCGTGCGCCCGCGCATCGAGCAGCCTGAAATAGTCGATGGCAAAATCGCGCACGTCGCGCCGGCCGCTGGCCATGGCGAACTCGGCAAGGGCATAGAGCGCAAATGACTGCCCGTAGAGGTGCTTGTTCGGCTTGAGTTTCTGCCGGCCGGTCGCATCGACCTCCCAGTAAAAGCCGCCGTTGCGCTCATCCCACATCCAACGGCGCAGGAAACGATAGCCGTGATCGGCCGCCTCAAGGCACTCCCTGCGGCAGTAGCCGGCGCGCGCCAGCCGTGCGAAGAGCCAGACAGTCCGTGCCTGAGTGACGATCATCTTCACGCCCGGCCCCTTCAATCGGCCCTGCTGATCATGATTGATCGTGTAGCCGCCATTCTCCCGATCGATGCTCTTCTTCAGCCAGAAGGGCATGATATTCTCGCGAAGATTTTTCTCCAGTCGCGGCACATACTCCGCGCCATCGACTACGGAGAAGAGCAGCAGGCAGAGGAGAGGCAGCGCAGTCATTCGGGCTCCACAAATTTAGCGGCAAAGTTACTGGTTGCGCAGCGGATGGGTCCTGACCCATTCGGCGTAGATCTTCTCCAGCTCCGGACTCAGTTTCGGGTAGATGTCGCGCGAGCGATACTTGCCGCTGCGCATCATCTCGCGCTTGAAAGTTTCGGTATTGACGGTCAGTTCAGCCGATTTGAGGACATCCTCGACGATCTGCGGCGGGAAGAAAAGCACCCCCTCCTCGTCACCGACGACGACATCACCCGGCAGGACCGAGACGCTGCCAATCCTTACCGGAGCGTTCCATTCAACGCCCACCTGGTCGGCCATCGCCGAGGCATGCGCGCCAACATAGTAGAGCGGAAAATCCTTCATCACCAGAAACTCATTGAGATCGCGAATGCCACCATCGACCACTACGCCGCGCACCCCGCGCTGACGCATCCCGAGGCCGGTGACATCACCGAGGAAGGTCGCCCGATCGACCGCCCCCCCAAGCTCAACGACAATCACATCGCCCGGCTTCGCGTCCTCGCCGGCACGGACATTGTACTGATAGTCCCAGTCACCCTCCTTCGCGATCTGGCGAATGCCGGCATCGAGGTCGGGCCGCACCGGCAGATAACGCATCGTCAATGCCCGCCCGACCAGCTTCACCCCCGGCTGCGTCAGCCGGAAATGATTGGCGAAGCACTGGGTGTAACCAAGATTCTGCACCCCGTTCCAGAGTGCCTCAATCGGATAGTCCTTGATCCGCTCCAGTTGCGCGTCAGTCACGCGCGGCCGCTGCGGCTTGAGCAGATCCATCAGCGGAGTCCACGTATCCCGCTGCGCCCGTAATCCCGGTGGCACCTGCACCTGAGACTCTGCCCGCTTGAAGAGCACCGCGGAGACGATGCTAACCACCACCACCATCATCAGAACGATTGATCTGATTCGCATACCAGAACTCTCCCTTGAAGTGCCCCCCGCCTCAGCGAGGGATCAGACCAGTAAAAACAAATGCGTATAACATGACGATGATTCCGACCAGCGCGGCCAGCACGATACTGTGACGGAAGACCGCCTTGAAGATCGCGGCCTCGTTGCCGTGCTGCTGCGTCGCCGCCGAAGAGACGACAATCGACTGGGCGTCGATCATCTTGCCCATCACACCGCCCGCCGAGTTGGCCGAGGCCATGAGGATCGGACTCAGCCCGAGCTGCTCCGCCGTCACCTTCTGCAGGTTGCCAAAGAGCGCGTTCGAGCCGGCATCAGTCCCGGTCAGGGCCACGCCAAGCCATCCGAGCAGCGTCCCGAAGAACGGGTAAAGCCATCCCGTTCGCGTCAGACTGAGCCCCATCACCGTGTCCATCCCGGCATACCTTGTCACGTAGGCCAGTCCAACCATGAAGCTGATGGCGGCCAGCGATGGGATCAAGTCGCGGCAGGTACGCCCAAAGATCCCCGCCGTCCGCATCGGTGAAAGTCCCAGCAGCAGCGAAGCCAGAATCGTCGCGATAAATATTGCCGTGCCCGGCAGCGAGAGAAAGTTCCAGTCAACGATCGCCGCTTCCGGCAGGTTCGGGGCCACCGGCGGCACTCGCAGCACAAGGTTGTGGAGCATCGGCATCGGCTGCTTCAGCGAAGCGATCGTCAGATATTTATTGATTGCCGGATAGCCCGCGACAAAGATGAAGACCGAGGCCAGCAGGAAGGGAGACCAGCCCCGGAGTACCACTGCCGTTGAGTGAGCCGGCGCGGCTGCCGCAGCAGCACCGTCAACTCGTAACACGTTGCGTGGCTTCCAGAGTTTGAGGAAGGCGACCATCACCAGCAGCGAAAAGAGCGCCGAGACGACATCGACGAGGCTGTTGTCCATGTGATTCGACCAGAAATACTGCATCCCGGCAAATGAGAGTCCGCTCACCGCCAGCGCCGGCCAGACCTCCCGCGTCTCGCGCCAGCCCACCATGCTCCGCACCAGCCACAACGGCAGGATCGCCGAAAGCGGTGGCAGTATCCGCCCCGTCATCGCACTCAGCGCCATCTCGTCAAGCCCGGTCACCCCTGCCAGAATCCGCAGTGGATTGCCGACGCCACCCCAGGCCACCGGTGCCGTGTTGGCTACCAGACAGAGAGTCGCCGCCTGGAATGGATTGAATCCCAATCCGATCAGAAAGGCTCCGGCAATCGCTACCGGTGCGCCGCCCCCACCCGTCCCCTCCAGAAAAGCGCCGAAACAGAAGGCGATCAGCACCAGCTGCAGCCTCTTGTCCGATGAAAGATTGGCGATCGAATCCTTCATCACCTGAAACTGCCCCGTCTCGACCGCCACATTGTAAAGAAACATCGAGGCAACGATGATCCACGCAATTCGCAGCATTCCGAAGATCACGCCGTGTACCGCCGCCGCTCCGACCATCACCACCGGCATCCGAAAGACCAGCAGCGCCAGCGCCACCGCCATCAGCATCCCGCAGAGAGCCGAGACCCAGACCCGCTTCTTCAGTGCCACCAACACAAAAAAGAGCGTCAGTACCGGCAATGCTGCCACCAGCGTCGAAACCGGCCAGAACCCGAACGGGTCGTAGTTTTGTGTCCAACTCAT
>CAIKMY010000078.1 GCA_903828635.1 uncultured Acidobacteriota bacterium | reverse complement strand
AGAGTTCCGCCATTGGTCGCTTCAAAGAGACCCGGTCGATCGGAGATAGCACCAGTAAAGCTGCCGCGGGTGTAGCCGAAAAGCTCTGATTCGAGGAGGGTTTCGGTCATTGCCGAGCAGTTGATGGCGGTGAAGGGTTTGTGAGCACGCTGGCCATGCTGGTGAATGGCGCGAGCGAGCAGTTCCTTACCGGTGCCGGACTCGCCCTCGATGAGGACAGTGGCATCGCTCGCGGCCGCCTGAGCTGCCAGTTTGTAAGCCCTGACGATCTGCGGACTGTGGCCGACGAGTCCGGAGGGTGACCAGTCGGGTTGATCACCTGGCGGGGTGGAGGCGGGAACGGCCGGGTAGCCTGAGGCGCGGCCGACAAGTGTCAGGAGGTCATCAATATTGAATGGCTTGGCAATGAAATCGAAGGCACCGTCGGCAATGGCCTGCATGGCGGTCTCGATCGACCCCTGGGCGGTAACAGCGATGATTCTCGAACGTGGCTGCGCCTGGCGAAAGTGGCGGATCACCTCAAGCCCATTGAGGTCGGGCATATAAATATCGGTGAGAATGACATCGAAGTCCTTCTCACCGCTCAGTGAGACCGCCTGGCGACCACCCGGGACTGACGTCACCTCGTACCCGCCGAGGCGCAGCGGAATCTCAAGAGCCATTCTCGCAGCGCGGTCATCATCGACGACCAGAATTTTATAGGGACTGCTCATAAACAGGGCATCATGGATTGGTTGTCAGGGATTGGTTGTCAGGGATTGGTTGTCAGGGACGACGACTGCCGGGCCTGGGGCTCGGGATTCTGCTTCCAGAGGGCAGCGAGGGTGGAGAGTTACCACGTCCCCGTGCGCCCGGCGATCGTCGCTCGCTGCCGGGCAGACGAGAGGCATCGGATCGCATGATGAAGAGACCATCATTCCGGCCGGGACGAAAGGTAGCGGGTGACCCCGGCGGATGAAGCAGTCTGATCCTTGTTCGCTGCCCGGCATTGAGGCGGAGGATGGCATCGGGCACACCCCGACTCGTAACCTCGACCTCACCCTCGTGCAGGCAGACCTCTGACTTGCCATTCCCGACCAGAACATCAAAGATCGTTCCGCGGACAGCAATCACCGCCGTTGGGGTATTGACTCGATAGGGGTTGGGCCGACCACCCAGCTTCTCGATCCGAATTCTTACCTTCCCACTAAGAATGTTCATGATCTCACGTGGGTTATTGCTGAGGTCCTCGATCTCGACAATGCTCTTTGGCGCGATGATCGCCTGTGATCCATCAGGCAGCTCAAGGATGGCGCGACCGTCCCGACCAGTAACCACCGTCTCTCCGGGGCGAAGCAGATCACCTTTCTGCAGGAGAACAGACCGTGTAATCGCCTGACCGAGCGACTGGCCGCTGCCGGGTCTTCGCAACTCCACCGTTCCCTCGGTTGAGACGACGCGCAGCAGAGGAGTGGCGGGAGACTGCGAGCGCACGCCTGCCGGAAGCAGTACGAGCATTATCGCCCCGACGACAACCAGAACCGCTGGTGAGATGAAAGAATGTTTCATTAAAAGCATATTCAGGATCGGTTCAGGCACTATAAAAGACTGTACATTTACGCCACACTGGCAATGAGATAATGCATCATCAAGGACGATCGCTGTCGGATTTCGCCACACCTCACAAGCCAACCGTGGCGATAACCCTCGCCACGGACCCTGAACGCAAAAGATATGCCTTTCCTGCAGTCTCTCCGCTT
>CAIKMY010000077.1 GCA_903828635.1 uncultured Acidobacteriota bacterium | reverse complement strand
TCTCTCTTCTCTTCTCTCTTTTCTTCTCCCACACGGCTGCGGCATGTAGGAAGCCGTGGGAGAGAGTGATCATTCAGCCGATCGCGCTTTCAAATCACCAAAACCGACCATGCAACCATGCTCCTCGTCCCAGAGGCGCAACGAGGCCGACCTGAGGCTTTCGCGCAGGGTGAGAGACCTGACTGACTGAAAGAATGGATTCTCCTCGTGGCAGCGCTGCAATTTATAGTTGGGGATCTTCGGACTGAGGTGATGGACGTGATGAAACGCGATATTGCCGGTAAACCAGTGGAGGATTGCCGGCAGATGGTAGAGTGAGCTTCCCTGAATGGCGGCCGTGGCATAATCCCAGTCACCGGAGCGGTGCCAGTATGTTGTCTCGTATTGGTGCTGGACGTAAAAGAGCCAGATACCGGCAGCGCCGGAGATGAGGAATCCCGGCAACCAGAGCGAAATGAAGGTGGTGAAGCCGATCAGGTAAGACCAGCCGAGGAGCTGAGCGAGGAGCATGAAATTTGTCAGGTAAACGCTGCGCCTCTCCCGTGGACCGGAGTGCATGCCAACGAACCTCGAACAGATGCCAAAGATATATGTTGGTCCGATGAGGAGCATAATCAGCGGGTGGCGATAAATGGCATACTCGATGCGCTTGCGACGCGGGAGCGCAAGATACTCCCTGACGGTGAGCGTATTGACGTCACCGACGCCACGGCGATCGAGATCTCCCGAAGTGGCGTGATGAATCGAGTGTTCGTGCCGCCATTGATGGTAGGGGATCAGTGTCAGAAAACCACAGAACGACCCTACCAGATCATTGGCTCGTGACGATTTGAAGAAGGAACCATGTCCGCAATCGTGTTGAATAATAAAGGTGCGCACCGTCAGCCCCGCAGTGGGAAGCGCGAGCAGCAGCGTCAACCAGTATCGGTCAAGGCTCAGGTACATTGCATAGTAGCAGGCGGCCAGGGGCAGGAGCGTGTTGACCATCTGCCAGACGCTCTTCACCGTCTCCGATGTCTGGTACGGTCTGACAAGATCCTGCCACCGCGGCGGAGGAACGGCTTTGACCACAGTTGAATCGTATTTCATCAGGAATCTCCCGAGGTTGTCGGGCCATCGACCCGGCGGTCGATGACCCGCTTATTGAACTGATAAGCGATCAAATAATGACCAGACGTTTGATCAGGCACTTGACCAGAGCTTAAATTAAAGCGACATATTTACCGACGGTTTCATCGTATGCCAACGGTGATGCTCCGACAATTGCCGAAAACCGGAGAAACCAGGATCCCCGATGGTATTACCAAAATATTACAGAATTCAGACAATAATGAAAGCTGACAGGCGGGAATGGAGGGCAGGATGGCAGTACTGGTAACCGGCGGTGCGGGATATATTGGAAGCGTTACCGTCGAAGCACTACTGGAGAGCGGGCACGAGATCGTCGTGCTCGACAACCTCAGCCGCGGCCACCGGGACGCACTCAACCCGCAAATCATCTTTTACAAGGGCGATATCGGGGACCGTCAACTGGTAAGAATGATTGCGCGTGAGCACCAGCTCGACGCCTGTATTCACTTTGCCGCGTTTGCCTATGTCGGGGAATCGGTTGTCAGCCCGCAGCTCTATTTCGAGAACAACGTCGAGCAGGGAGTAGCCCTTCTCGGAACACTGGCCGAGAGCGGTGTGCGCTGCGTCATCTTCTCTTCATCCTGTGCAACTTACGGTGAGCCGCTGGTTCTGCCGCTGGATGAGAAACACCCGCAGAATCCGACCAATCCCTATGGCTGGTCAAAACTGATGCTTGAAAGAGTACTCGAAGCATATGAGCGAGCGGGAATGTTGCGATTTGTTGCTCTCCGCTATTTCAACGCTGCCGGCGCAACACCGAAGCACGGCGAGCGACACACTCCGGAGACACACCTCATCCCCAATGTGCTCGCTGCTGCTGAGGGCCTGCTGCCGTCCGTTTCGGTCTTTGGGCACGATTATCCGACAGCCGATGGAACGGCGATTCGCGACTACATCCACGTCAGCGACCTCGCCAATGCCCATCTCCTGGCACTTGACTACCTCATAGACGGCGGAAGCTCAGAGTTCATCAATTTGGGAAACGGGCGTGGATACTCTGTCCTTGAAGTGATCGAGACTGCTCGTGCGGTGACCGGTCGGCCAATCAGCATCAGGAATGAAGAGGCGCGACCGGGCGATCCGTCACAGCTTGTCGCCGGCGCGGAGAAGGCCCGGCGGATCCTTGGCTGGAGGCCCTCCCGGGCGGAGCTCGCGACAATCATCGGCTCCGCCTGGGAGTGGAGAGAGCAGCACAGGCACCTGATCGATCAACCGCTGAAGTAGACGTAGGCGGCAATGATCAGCAGCAGAACGATGACCGAGGAAGCGACATCGACACGGTTCCAGCTGGAGCGTGAAAGGTGCCGCTCCTCAGGTGATTCGGTGCCAAAGGTGAGACCGGCAAGCGATGACTCCGGTGGAGGCGTGCTGAGATAGCTGACGACGATCATCACCACGACACTGACCAGGAAGATCAGCAGACTGTAGTACTGAAAATAGATATTGTTGACGATCCAGAAGAAGGATCCCTCGGGATAGCCACCCTCGTAGCCGGCCAGTTTGAGACTGACCGGAGTATCGACGACCAGGCGAAAAGCCCCGAGGGCAAAGCCGACCAGCAGGGCGGCGAGACAGCCCTTCGCGTTGAGTCTCTTCATAAAGACACCGAAGAAGAAGACGACGAAGATCGGCGGGGCCAGGTAACCCTGGACGCCCTGCAGATAGTCGTAGAGGCCGCGCGAGCCGCGAATGACAGGGATCCAGGCAAGACCGATGAGCACCATGATGACAGTGGCGAGACGCCCGACCCAGACCAGCTGCTGCTGCGTCGCCTGTGGACGAAACTTCTGGTAGAGGTCCATGGTGAAGAGCGTCGAGCTGGCGTTGAAGGCTCCGGCCAGTGAACTCATGAGC
>CAIKMY010000076.1 GCA_903828635.1 uncultured Acidobacteriota bacterium | reverse complement strand
CGAACTCCGGCACCGGCAGGAAGACCGGGCGATGAAGAACCGCGGCAAGACTCCTGGTAAACTCATCATTGCTGACGATGCCCGGAGCGACACCATTGATCGGCCCCTTGATCGCCGAGTCGTCCAGTCCGCGCAACACCAGGCCAACGATATCGTCGAGGTGGATCCACGGAAACCATTGACGCCCGCTCCCGAGTCTCCCACCCAGCCCCAACCTGAATGGCAGCAGCATCTTCTCCAGCGCCCCACCGGTTTTGCTGAGAACGACTCCAATGCGTACCAGCACCACTCTCGCCCCCAACTCTTCGGCGGCGACCGACTCTCGCTCCCAGGCCGTGCAGACATCACTCAGATAGCCTTTCCCCGGCGCCGATCTCTCGTCAAGCCGCTCCTCCCCGCGATCACCATAAAACCCAACCGCTGAGGCACTCACCAGCACTCCCGGCGGTGTTGCCAGTCCTCGCATTCCGGCAACGAGATTCCGCGTCCCAATGACGCGTGAATCGCGTATCTTTCGCTTCTGCTCCTCTGTCCACCGCGCTCCGGCAACCGGCTCGCCAGCAAGATGGACGACGGCCTCAACTCCGTGCCAGGCTTCCACGGGTGGGGGACCTGACTCCGGAATCCACCGAAATGCCCTCGCCCCCTCGACAACCGGCAAAGCACCCGCTCGCCGCGTCAGGAAATGAATTTCATCTCCACGCGCCTTGAGGAATGAGCAGATTGCCCTGCCAATAACTCCGGTTGCCCCGGTAACCATTACCCTCATCTGCCCCCCTCTATGGTCGATCTCACAGTCCCGGACTGATTGCGCCCGATTACTGACAGTAAATAATTGAAATTCTGTGACAACCTGACTTTTACTGTTCTGCGATAATGTCGTCGTCGCCACATCAACCGTTGTCTCAATGGCCTCCTGCCTGCACTCACACAGAAAATTACCCATTCAACAAGCCTGAATTCTCATCCGGCCATGTCCGTATTTGGTCACAAAATAGTTGATACTGTCTGTTGGCTCCAAATTCACTGAGGCACTATTAACCAGCGCCGACAACGAAATGTCCAAGATATTTCTTGACAGCATCCAGACGAGGTCATCATAATGGCTGATTATGGAGACTGAACGCGCAAAATCAAATGAGGTCAATCAGGCCTACTCGACGTCAGGTGGCTCGGGACTCAATGCCTCGGCACAAAATGGTAATAACTATCTGCCCGACTATGTGGAGCCCCCGGACGATCCGGCGAATATGGACGATCCGGCAAATCCGGACGATCCGGCGAATATGGACGATATGGCGAATATGGACGATTTGGATTCAGATGGGTCCGACTCCTATTCGACGACCCCCAAGTATCGGATTGGCACCGTCAGTCGGCTAACCGGACTGTCAGCAGACGTCGTCAGAGTCTGGGAAAGACGATATGGCGCGATCAGGCCAAGGCGCAGCGATGGCGGTTCGCGCCTTTACTCCGACGAGGATATTACCAGATTGCGTCGACTGAGGCAGGCCGTCGAGCTCGGGCATGCGATCGGCCAGGTAGCGAGGCTCCCGGAAGCTGAGTTGCATAAACTCTCAGCCCGTCAGCGGGCAATGGTCTCTACCGGGCTCAATGAATCAGATCCATACGCGCTGACACGGGAGCGATTCATCAATGCCGTTGATCGCTTTGATATTGCCACCGCAGATGATGAAATCAGTCGCGCGGCGACTCTCTATCCTCCAAGAACCATTGTCACCAATATCGTCTCCCCCATCCTCCGTGAAATCGGCGAGCGCTGGGCACACCGCGATTTTGGTATCGCGCAGGAGCATATCGCCACCAACCTCCTGCGTAATCTGCTCAGTTCATTATTTCGACTCTACCCGCCGGGAGAGGCTGCCGAAACGATCGTCCTCGCGACTACGGCTGGAGAACGACATGAATTCGGGATCCTGATATCCGCCCTGATCGCGGCAACGCGTGGCTGGCGTGTCGTTTATCTCGGGGTAGACCTGCCTGCCTCTGAAATAGTCCGCACCGTGAGGTCGGTTCGCTCACGCATCCTTGCCCTGAGCATCGTTAACCCCATCACCAACCTCACGACGGAGGAGCTGAGAACGATTGCCACAGGCCTCCCGCAAAACACGAAGGTCTGGATCGGTGGCGCCGAGGCACTCCGGCAACGAAATCTGATTGAAAGAATCAACGGCATCGAGTGGACCCTCATTCGCGACTCGGAAGAGCTTGACGATCGGCTCAAACGCTGACCCAACCCTCATGTCGGGAGTCAGCCTTCTCGTCGCACTTTCCGGCTGGCGTCATTTGATCAAGGAGCTACTGTTGCTCAAAGCACGCCGCACCCTCGATATCCGCCAGCATCTGCATTTCTCCGACTACCCTCACGTGTCAGAGCTTAAACCCATCCTTGCCGAAGTCTGGCACCGGGTCTGGATTGATGAGATTTTCGGTCGCGCTGCTCAACTGGCGTTCTTCTGGTTCTTTTCTCTCTTCCCTTTTCTGATATTCCTGACAGCGCTCGTTTCGCTGCTGCCCCTGCCCGACCGAGCCGATCCCTGGTTGGTTGGGTTTGAAAAGATGCTTCCCGGAGAGGCCTATCGATTCCTGACGACCACCTTTCATCAGGTCTCCGCCGGCTATCATCAGGGCCTCCTCAGTTTTGGGCTGCTGGCTCTGCTCTGGGCCGCCTCGGCAGGAATGGAATCGGTGATCACCTGCCTCAACCGCGCCTATAAATCCTCGAGGCCCCGTGCATGGTGGAAGGAGAAACTTCTGGCCATGCTCCTGACTATCGGCTTTGGCATCTTTTTTCTCGCGGCGGTGATCATGATCAGTTTCGGAGAACTGCTCGGGCGGGAACTCGCCGCAATACTCAATCTGGGCCCGCTCTTCCTTCTCTCATGGCCGGTCATCAAGCTGCTGGCAGTTGTTCTCCTCGTCCTCCTCGGTCTTGAACTGGTATACTTCTTCGCCCCCAATATCAGCCAGCGCTGGGAACTATTCTCACCGGGCACGATTCTTGCACTCTTCTTCTGGCTGGTCATCTCCTACGGTCTCCGCTTATATGTCGCGAAATTCAGGCTCTATGATGTCACTTATGGCACAATCGGGGGAGTAATGCTGCTCATGCTCTGGCTCTACCTGACAGGCATTGCCATCCTCGTCGGTGGCGAGGTCAATTCGATCATCAAATCCTCAGGCACTGAGAGCAATCCCGGGGAAGATGAGCAACCTGCTGTCTGAGAAGAAACTGAGTTGGCGCAAAGGTGGTGATGGAGAGAAAGAATCATCGTTCATGGCGATTGAGCAGCACCTCTACCCGAAATCAACATAAGCGGTGAATTTGATTATTCCCGGATAAAAGAGAATTCCTCGTTAGTCGCCGAGATTGAAAAGAGCCGATATCCCATGGATCTGAGGCAGGTTGCAGCTTTTATGGTTTTTCTGACTCCCAACCCGGGGAATCGATGATGAAACTCAACCAGCAATTGTCGAGGCCTGATGCCTGATTTGTAGATGTCATCAATCACATCATATTCAGCTCCTTCTATATCCATTTTAAGAATATCGATGTGCTCGTGCCCCAATTCCCTCATTATTGTCTCAAGCCTCTTCAAAAGTACCACTATTGCATTTATTTGTGTTGACGGCCTGTCAAGGATGGTGTGCGAAATGTGCTGAGGGTCATCCGGCGGGTAAAACAGGCCCTCTCCATCAAAAGAGGCGATTCCATAATTATGAAAAATGAATTTGATTATTCTGATGTAACATCAAAAGCACTGGATTTTCTGAAAAACAAACTTTTGTACAAGTATGTTACTACTCGTCATT
>CAIKMY010000075.1 GCA_903828635.1 uncultured Acidobacteriota bacterium | reverse complement strand
GGTGGTCGAGACTGCGCAAGTGACAGCTGATCAGTAACTTGAGCTGCAGGACAGGGAAGTGGCGGGGCTGATTCGACAATGCCGGCCATCCCAACTTGTCGACACGGATCAACGATATGGTGTGATGGTCGATTTCAGCCTTTGATATTTTGGTATTGATGATCGAGCCATCGGATCGGTAAAGAAGTGCCCTGGCGGCCGACTCTTACCGCTTACCGGCCCATCCCTGCTTGCGAAGCCGCACTTACTCCCCCGGCAGCAGGTGCCGATCGGTGATCGTCTTTTTTGCAGACTGCCTTGCGCGTGAGAGAGCAATCGAACGTGGAAAGTAGTAAAGTCAGAAACGCTCAAACTTCGCGACTTTGATGCTGTCGACACTGCCCGGATGAATCACTACCCGGTAACGAAAACGAAGATCCCCACCCGCCGGGATCGTCAGGCTTCCATCACGCGTCTTGTCGTTGAGAAAGTCATGCTCACCAAACGGATTGACCCCGCAGAGACCGTATCCCCTCGCGTGCCAGAAGGTCGGATGCTTCGGATTGAGCGGATGATCAAAGATCGTCAGTCCGACCTTCTCACCGCTGATGGTTGTCGAGTAGTCGACCCACGTTGCTCGCTTACCCCACACATTCTCAGTTCCAACCAGTCCCGAAGAGTTGGTCAGCACCGCCCCGCGATCCTGCCTGAAGGCATCATTGAAGCGTAACCCGAACGATCCCTCTTCGGTGTCGCCCATCCGCAGGGTAATTCCACGATTGGCGAGGATTCTGATATCGGCGTCGATGATCGTCTCACCACCCTCACGATGAAAGGTAAAGCTCTGCCTGATCGTCCCGAGGATCTTTTTCTCAGGCGCCAGCAGATCATAATCCGCCGTGATCGTGCCACTTCGCACTCCACTCTTCAAAACCGGTCTCCCCTTCGGCACAAAACGTCCGATCGGCAGCTTGAACTTGGCATCCTCTTTCGGGTCCCCGGTAAATTCACGCCAGAAATCGACACCATTGATGTCGCCATGCCCATACCAGATGCCATGGTGCCAGAAATGGTCACTGCTCTCTCCGGCGTTTTTCGTCACCGGATAGCCCCGCGTCACCACCGCTCCCGAACTTGCTCGGACCTCGTGCAGAAATGGCTTCAGCCAGTCGCCGCCATAGTAGTAGACTGCGGCCGGACGTCCACCAATCTTCACTTCGATTCGGTCTCTTCCCTCGGTGAAGGCGACACGCTCCTGCCCCATCACCGCACTCCACCCCAGCCACAGCATCAACCCGCAGGTCATCAGTCTCACTCTCATCCTCACTCTCATCCTTGTCCTCCAGTTGTTGTGCTGCCGACAGTCGGTGCTGCCAGCAACTCCCCTGTCAACTCTTTTGACCGACCGGGGAACAGCATCGTCACCGTGACATGCCTCGATGAACTCTTCAATCGCTGTTGAGGCCACCATGTTCAGTGTCGATGTTCATGGGGATTGAGCATAGTTATCTTGTTTTTGGAAGTAAAGAGTTGCTCTGGAAAGCAGCTTGACACTTGTCAGTTGACGGCTGTATTTTGCGCTTTGCCAGAGGGTATTATCAGCTTGTTGTGGGCGCAATCCCCCTGCTCTCAGCGCCAGTTTCGGGTTATTTACTTCGACACGCGGCGCGCGCGACCTGGAGGTAAACGCCGGAATCAGTTTCTGAAGGGAGTGGAACCGATGGAGCGACGCCATTTCATCAAATCGACGGCGGCCACGATTGCGGCTGCCGCGGGGTCAGGTCTGCGAGTCTCGGCGGCGGACAAGGTCACAATCGCCGTCATGGGACTCAACGGGCGTGGTGCGGCGCTGGCCGGGGACTTTGTTGCGCTTGGTGATGTCAATGTCGCCTGGCTGTGCGATGTCGATCAGCAGGTTCTGGCAAAGATGGGCAAACGGGCGGCAGGATGGTCAGGCCAGTCACCGAAGTTTGTCGGTGACCTGCGACGTGTTCTCGAGGACAAGTCGGTCGATGCACTCGTTATCGCCGCCCCCGATCACTGGCATGCGCCGGCAACCCTCCTGGCCATTGATGCCGGCAAGGATGTCTACGTCGAGAAGCCCTGCTCCCATAACCTGCGTGAGGGGCGCTGGATGGTCGAGGCTGCCCGACACCGCGGACGCATCGTTCAGCACGGTACCCAGTACCGCAGCTTCCCCGTCTACGATGCTGCCGAGTCGGTGATCAGAGCAGGGAAGATCGGTCGCGTCCTCATGGCCAAGGCCTGGGATGTCCAGCTGCGTGACCATATCGGTCGCAAAGCCGACAGCCCGGTCCCGGCCGGAGTCGATTTCGACTCGTGGACCGGATCCGCGCCACTGCTTCCTTTCAACGAGAACCGGTTTCATTACAAATGGCACTGGAACTGGAACTATGGCACCGGTGATGTTGGCAACGACGGCGTGCACCAGATCGACATCGCTCGCTGGATGCTCGGCGTCGAGGCCCCGATCCGGGTGGCTGGCAGCGGTCGCAAGATCTTCTTTGATGATGACCAGATCACTCCCGATACTGCCAACATCACCTTCGATTACGGTGAGAAGGCGATCATCTTCGAAATGCGCATCTGGAATCCCTACGGGATGGAGGATCAGGAGAACGGTGTCGCCATCTATGGAACCGATGGCGTCATGCACCTTGGTCGCTGGCAAACCCCGGGCGGCCGCAAATACGGCTACCGAATCTTTGACCGCCAGCACAAACTGGTTGCGGAAGAACTGGTCAATGCCGAGAGCTGGCACCTGCGCAATTTCATCGATACCGTGCGCTCGCGGAAATCGCCGAATGCCACGATCGCTATCGGCCATACCTCGTCGCTTCACGCCCATCTTGCCAACATTGTCATTCGCACCGGGCGGAATCTCAGCTTTGATCCGCAGACCGAGACGATTGCCCGTGATCCCGGAGCCTCGAAGCTTCTCGGCCGATCCTATCGCGCGCACTGGTCAACACCGAAGGAGTCGCTGAAGCGCGCCTGAAGCCGGGAGCCCGAATCTCGTCACGGCTCCACACCTGCCGAACCCGGGCCGTCTGATCCGCACCAGCGATCAGACGGCATCTGCCTCTCTTCTTGCCGCCTCTCCTCTTGCCGCCTCACCCGGCGCACGATAGACGAAATTGACGCGTCCGAAGCGCACCTCGCAACCATCAACCAGCGGCATCTCCTTCACCCGCCGGCCGTTGACGAAGGTGCCATTACTGCTCTCAAGGTCGTAAATCAAGTATTGGCCATCCTCAACTTCACCACAGACCAGCCGCGCATGGCGTTTGGAGACCGACGGGTGGGGGATGACAAACTCGTTGTTGAGAGTACGCCCGACGTGGACCTCATTCTGATTGAGAATGAAGGCGATCCGTTCCTCTCCCTCAGGAGTCACCGTTGAGAAGTGCGGCGCGGTATGCAGGTTCTCCCTGGCCGGCAATTTCAGGCTGGTGGCGCAACGTGCGCAGAATTTCGCCCCGGGCCGCTGCGGTGTCGAGCAGGCCGGACAGAGCTGCATCTCTTCCGGTTCCGGAATAAAGACCCCACATTTAATGCACCTCGTCCCCGAGGCTCCGCGAGCTCCGCACTCCTGGCAGAAGCGACCCGTCGGCAGAAAGATTGTCCCCGCGCGGTGCGGTGAGGTCTCACGATGGTAGATAATCTGCGCTCGGACGAAAATGAAGAGTCCGACCATCGCGATCAGCAGCAGGACAAAGAAGAAGATCGTCAGATGTGTCGCCGCCACCAGCAGAATATCGAAGAGGGAGTGGAGCAGCGAAGCGGCGAGGATACCCGTAGCCAGAATCGGGAATCGCTCGCGGAAGAGGTTGGGCGCTGCCCGTGCCCGACTGAGACTCAGCCCCCAGAGCGCCGAAAAAAGTGCATGTCCCGGATTGGAGAGCGGCCCGCGCAGCAGCACCAGCGTTGGCTCGTTTTGCGCCAGGTAAACGAAATTCTCGATCGCGGCGAAACCGAGTGCCGCCGTTGCACTGTAGACCACTCCGTCCAGCGGCTCGTCAAACTCGGAACTGCGGTACGGAAAGAGGAAGACTACCGCGAATTTGGAGATCTCTTCCACCGGTCCGACGACGAAGAGCAGCGCCAGCAGATGGGTCATCTGCCCCGGGCCGAAGATCCCGATCAACATCGACTGGCCAAAGAGATTCAAAAAGAGTGCCGGAATCGTCGCCAGCCCGCCAAGGACGAAGGTGCCCGTCAATATCCGCGACGATGGGCGCTTGTAGAGATTGCGGCTCGAAAAGTACCAGAGCCAGATGATGCAGGGCACCAGGGAGAGCAGCGGAATGAAGATGATCGACAGGCGCATGTCTTCCTCGGCTCTTCCGTTAAGTTGCCCGCTTGACGATCACCAGCGTCAGGTCATCCACCGCCTTGGCCCTGCCAACAAACTTTGCCAGAGCCTCTTCGATGCGATCCCTGATGCCGGCGGCTGTCCGATGGCGGTTGTGATAAACGGCCTCGATCAGCCGCGCCTCGCCAAACTCCTCGTCCTCCTCGTTGACGCTCTCCGTCACTCCGTCGGAATAAATGGCCAGGGTGTCACCCGGATCCATTCCTGTCCAGCCCTCACGGTAGTCGCCATAAGGGGTGATCCCCACCGGGAAGCCGCCAATGTCAAGCCGCGTCACCTCGCCATTCGCCCGTATCAGAATCGGTGAGTTGTGGCCGGCATTGATATAACTAAGCTGATTGGTTCGCGGGTCAAGCTCACTGTAAAAGAGCGTCACATAGCGGTTCGGCGGGGTGTTATCAAAAATATAGTGGTTGATCTCTCCCACGACCTCACTTGCCGAGAGCCGCGTGCGGGTGTGCGCACGCACCGCAGCATGAACCGAGGACATGAGCAATGCTGCCCCCGTCCCCTTCCCGGAGACGTCGCCAAGCGCGATGACGTAGCGACCATCACTCTTTTCGATGAAATCATAGTAATCGCCACCAACCTCATAGCAGGGAAAGCTGAAGCCAATCAGGTCGTACCCGGAGATCGCCGGAGGAGTCGAGGGGTGGAGTCCGAGCTGGATCTCGTTGGCGACGGCGAGCTCATTAGCCAGCCGACGCTGCTCCTGACGCATCTCCAGCAGTGACATGTTCTCGATCCTGATCGCGGCAACGCTGGCAATCAGCGTCAGCAATTGCAGATCCCGCTCGGTGAAGCGGTTGATGTGAAATGGATTGTCGACGTAGATCATCCCGCGGATGCGGCTCTCAACTGCCAACGGCACCGCCATCACCGACCGAAGGCCGCCCAGCAGCACTGATTGCCTCTCCTGAAAGCGCGGATCATGCTGCGCATCGGAGGTCAGAATCGAGCTTCCCTGTCTCAGGACGTGATCGCTGATCGTCTGGCTGATTCGTACCTCGCCTGCTTCCTCCGTCGCGCCATCCCGGCTCTTCATCGCCTTGCAGATCAGCTCCTGGTTGTTGCCGTTATTCTCCAGCAGCATCACATAACCACGATCGGCCGAGACAACATCAAAGACGCATTCAAGCACCTGTCGCAGCGTCTCGTCGAGCGACAATGGCGTCAGCAGCATCAGGCTTACCCGGCTGATGGTCGCGAGCGCGTTATCCTGGGGCAGCGGCGCCGATGGCCATCCCTCGGCCACTCCTCCCCCATCTGAATCAAAGGTCGTCAGCAGATCGGCCGCAGCGCCGCGTGGCGGCTGGGCAATCGTCAGCTCCGGATGCGATGCCCCCTGCCCGCCTGAGATGAAAATGCTGGTGCGGCTCCCTGTTGGCGCGGTGTCGGCCCGCTCGCTATACTCGATCAGCGTCTCACCGATCCTGATCAGATCACGATCCTGCAACTCGGCCGCTTCCGTCAGCCGCCGGCCATTGACCATCGTGCCGTTGGCGCTGCCGATATCCTGTATCCAGTAACGGTCACCGCGCCGCCGTATCTCCGCATGCAGCCGCGAGGCAAACGGATCCTCGATACAGAGATCGTTGCGTGCCGATCGCCCAATTGATATGCGCGGACGCGACAACTCGACGGTCGAGTCTCCCTGCAATTCGGTCGGTCTGACTATCAGTCGTGGCATAACCCGGGTGTCCGTCGTCTCCTCAGTTTTTTGAACCTGTCCCCTGCGACTCTTCGGGCAGCTCCGCTTTGCGCTGATTCATCCGACGCCGATACTCCTCGGCGGCCTTCTCGGTGCGCCGCGCTCCGGCCTGTGCTACCTGCAGATATTTCCCACGATCGACTCGCCGGTAATAGTCATACGCCATCGCGGGCTCCTGCAAGCCAAAATAGGCCGAACCAATGAAGTAGCAGAGATCCCGGTCCTCAGGTGTTATCTGCAACGCAATCAGAAATTCCTTGATCGCCGCCCGGTATTCGCGGATATTCAGATACCGCAGACCCCGATCCTTGCGCGCCTCGGCCAGTGCCGCCGGATCGGGCTTCTCACCCGCGGCCTCAAGCCTCGGCCCTTTCAGGGAAGAGATCCCCGGATCGGCCCCCAGTCTTGGCTGGACCAGCGTCATCTCATTCTGTTTGAGTGTTGGCATCGGCAGCACCGGACCGCTGAGCAGCGTCGGACTCGGCCTGGGTTTTCGTCTCGCCGGTTTGGGCTCACCCTTCAGACTCGATTCTCGCGCCTCGATCGCTTCGAGCGCCAGCGCTGCCTCCGAACTGTTCTGGTCGAGCGCAATGATTCGCCGATACTCGCGCAACGCCAGATCCCAGTCGTTGCGCTGACGATAGATCGAGGCCACCTGCCACCGCGCCTCGAGGTTGTCGGGATGCTGGCGAACCAGGCTGAGATAGGTCTCCAGCGACTCGTCCGGTCGTCCGGCCTCGCCGTAGCCTCGGGCCAGTAATAACATCGCCTGCGCATTCCCCGGAGTCAGCTTCTCCGCCCTCCGAAACCACTCGATCGCCGCCTCGTGATTACCCTTGCGACGCTCCTCTTCACCCATTCCGATGTAGCGCGCACTCAGATCCTCCGGGCGCATCAGATCACGTCCCTCACCCGCAACATCAAGTGTTCCGAGAGTCCTCTCGCGGAAGACAATGTAACTGCCAATCGCTCCGATAATTACCAGCAGCGCCAGACCCAGACGCACCCCGAATCCGCTGCGCCCCGGCGGCTCAAGCCCCGATGCCGAGGCCAGAACCTGCGATGGCCCCTGCGGCTGCACTCCCCCGGAGCTGGCCACTCCCCCTCGCACTGCCCCCGCATGCATCGCCGGTGTTGCCCCTCCGGGCGGCTCTGCTATCGGTGTAATCCTGGTCCGCTGCGTCTTTACCGCCCTCACCGGCCTTATCGCTCCTCCCGGCTCGGGCGTCAGTGGGCGATACTCCTGCCCTCTCCCTCTCGGACTCTCCCCGGGGCCCTCCGGTGGCACGCCTTGCTCGCGCCGGCCCGGGGAATCTGTCCACTCAACCTCGTGCCCTTTGTCGGCTTCCACCCCCCTGGTGGCCTGCCAAATGATGCCGCTGATGGGCTCCTGCCTCTTCATCCCTTCGTCAATCAGCAGCCTGCCAGAGTTTCGCAGTCGCCGCAGCTTGTCGACCGCCTCCGGCAGCGCATCATCCGTTGCCTCCGCTTGCCCGCTCCTCCTCGCCGTGTTGTGTTCCTCAGGCCATTCAGTGCCCCGACTGCTCTCCGGTTCCACGGCCATCCGCGGCCGCTGCGCCCCAGGCTCAACGACGTAGACGACAATCTCACCACCGCACGACCGGCAAAACCTTGAGCTGGCGCCACTCGCTGAACCACATCTTCCGCAGTAGACTCCGGTCATGACTCCACCCACGCTGAGACTGCTGATAACACTATCAGGTTGACGCGAAAACCTGACGCAACAACCTTAAACACTGTACTTTCCGGTTTTTTGATCTTTGAAAAATAGTAGGAATGCGAGGAGCGCTTGCGCTCCTCGCAAAGTTGTTCGATGTTTTTGGTGACCAAACCTT
>CAIKMY010000074.1 GCA_903828635.1 uncultured Acidobacteriota bacterium | reverse complement strand
CGCTTTCAGCTCATTCTCCATGCAACGACTGGCGAACGTGGCAAATTTGATCTCCTTACGTGGATCAAAAGCGTTGGCTGCTTTCACCAACCCGTATTTGGCTATCGACTCCAGATCGTAGCTATCCAGGTTGGCCCCTTTGGCGACGTTGGAAAATTTGTGCGCGTAGATTTCCACCAGGTTCAGGTGATCGGCCACCAGGGCACTCCGTTCTGCTTGCGACAGCCCCATGAGCTGACGATCCCGCAACTTCTCGATGAGCCACTTGGCGATGCCTCGCTGATCCCCACATTTCTCCTCTCACGCTTCACTCGCGGCGAGGTGACGGTGGCGCTTGGCGGTGATGGTGGCGACGAACTGCTGGCGGGCTATCCAACATATGTCGCCCATCGACTCGCATCAATCTACGGATACCTGCCGGCAATCCTCCGGCGGCACCTGATCGAGCCGGCGATCTCGCGCCTCCCTGTCTCAACAGACAATCTCTCCTTCGACTTCAAGGCAAAGCGCTTCATTCGTGGTGCCGCGCAGCCACTCGGCCTGCGGCATGCCATCTGGATGGGATCCTTCGATCCAGAGCAGCAGCAGCAACTGCTCAATCCCGATATCCGGCGGCAGATCCCCGACGAGATGGTCCTCGACGAGATTGCTCCCTGCAACCAGCCATCAACGATCGACGATATCGAGCGCCTGATGAAGCTCGACGCCGAGCAGTACCTCGCTGAAGGAGTACTTTTCAAAGTGGATCGCGCAAGCATGGCGGCCTCGCTCGAAACGCGCGCTCCATTCCTTGATCATACCCTGGCAGAGTTTATCGCCAGTCTGCCGCTCTCGCTCAAGCTGCGTGGCCTTACCGGGAAGCACATCCTGCGCCAGGCAATGGCCGGACGCCTGCCGGAGCCGGTGCTCACCCGGCCGAAGAAGGGCTTCGGCATGCCGGTCGCCAGATGGATCAAGGGTGAGCTTCGCCCCCTCGTCCACGATCTGCTCGCCCACGACAGGCTCAGCCGTCGCGGCCTCTTCAACCCCGACTACGTCCAGCGGCTGCTTTCCGAACACGAGTCCGGACGTGCCGACCACCGCAAACTGATCTGGACGCTTCTGATGTTCGAGATGTGGCCTTTGGCCGCAAAATAGTGTATCCTCCATTCGCTATGGCTGAATCAACCACGACTACCACCTCTACCGTACCGCCGAAGGGCATCCTGCGAGAGTACCTTGAGCAGGGGCTGATCACTGTCATCATGGCCCTCTTCCTGATGACCTTCATCGCCCAGGCCGTCGCCGTCCCGACCGGATCGATGCAGAACACGATCAATATTGGCGATCACCTCTTCGTCAACAAATTCGTCTTCGGGCGGCCGACACCGATCATCGGCAAGTTGCTGCCGACGCGCGATATTCAGCGCGGTGATGTCATCGTTTTCAAGCTGCCGAGTGATCCCAAGGTCAAGTATGTCAAGCGAGTGATCGGCCTGCCCGGCGATCAGGTACTGGTTCGTGGCCGGCGCGTGATCATCAATGGCCGGGAGCTGCCGGAACAGCGCGTGACGATCAAACTCTCCGGCAACTACTCTAACCGCTCGGCACTTGAGGTAGTCAAAACCGATCCCGCCCCGGAAGGTGCGTGGTATAAAGTTTACTACAACGAACGTGAATCAGATGATGATATGGCTCCCGGTGGCTTTCACGACATGAGCTTTGCCGTCGATGAGCCCTACACCGTGCCCGCCAATTCCTACTTTGTCATGGGTGACAGCCGCGATAACAGCATGGACAGCCGCTACTGGGGAGAGGTTCCGCGCGAAAACATCTTCGCCCGGGCTCTTTACGTCCACTGGTCGTTCAACCCGAAGGATCCTGACGCCAACGATCCCGACAACAAACTGCCGCGATTCTTTCATTTTGCCAAATGGGGCCGGATCGGCACCGCGGTCAAATAGTGCACGAGTCATAATCCGGCACAATCATCTTCACCCGATCATCCTCAGTTGCTGAGTGTCAGGGTGTAAGCGGTCGCTCCGCTGAAGACACCGACCCCAATCAGATACTCACCGGCGAGAAGTGAGCCGGAGAGCGTCTCTGAAGCGCGCTGCCTGGTAGCCGAGACGGCGATCAGATCATAACCTCCCCGGTCATTCTTCCTGAAGACAAAGAGATCGAGGTCAGCCCCCGGGACGAAGCTGAGGGTGATGGTCACCGTGGTGCGCGGGTTGAGGGTAAACCTGAAGAGATCGGGGATGACAACAGATGTCCCGTCCGGGAATCGCCAGGTGATCTCGCCAGGCTCGCCCTCGGTAACATCTCCCTCGATGATGCTCGGAAGAATGACATCCATGGCACGATCGATGGTGTCATTGGGCTCGACCTCAACCAGTCTGAGTGGTGTGGACTCGGTGATATTCAGCTCAACCGGCGGGCTCTCGGCGCTTGAAAGGCCGGTTTCAATATCATAATTGGTGACCGTGACGAAGGCGATACCACGACCAAGACCTGAAGGAACCTCCGAGAGCACGGTAGTGCCTCCCGAGGCCCCGAGTGGCAGCGCGAAGTTGATGAACTTCTGGTTCTGGTAGTAGCGGAAGAGAGTAATGACCGGCTCACGATTGGCAAATTGATCACGGCTCTGGTCATAAAAGTTGAGTCCGAACCCGCTGCCGACGGCGACAATGAGGTCGCCCTCGCGCCCGGTGGGTGTTCCGGTATTGCGGTTGGTGATGCTGGTGAGCAGCGGCCGTGACGGAGGGGGAGCACTGGCACTGATCGTGAAGTCGAGCGAATTTGACTCATCGCTGAGTGCTTCGCTCGAGTCGATAATTTGCGCAACAATCGTTGCCGCTCCCTTGCGGATACCGAGTGAGGGAACGACGACCACCAGTGAGTTTGCCGATGACTGGATGGTCTCCGCCTGGTAGGAGAGGCCATCCTGAATAAAGCGCACCCGATTTCGGGCAAAGGTGAGACTGAAACCGCTGCCGCTGATGGTGACGCGCTCACCCGGCTGCCCTCGATTCGGCGTGACGCTGGCGAGGCGAGGTCCGGCCCCCGCCGGCTGGAGCAGGTTGAACGAGAGCGGTGTGCTCAGATCAGAGAGGACTCCGGTCTTATCGTTGACGGTGGCGACACGGATCGAGACTGGTCCCGGGGCAAGTTGTGGAACGCGAAATCGCAGCGATACCCTTCCGGTGGAATCACGGAGAATCTCGATCTCCTTGCGATCGATGACCGCCAGCGTCTCCCCCTGACGCACGAAGTTGACGAAATTATAGTCAGGAACCGGGCTCAATCCATTACCACTGAGGGTGATGACTCCACCGGGAGGTGACGAGATCGGGCTGGCTCCTGTAAGAGTCGGGCCGGGTGACGAAACATTGACGACCGCGCGGCTGATCAGTTCCGTTCCGAAAAGCACTGCCCTCGCGGTAATTCTTGCGACTCCCGGGCCAGCCGGGGAGACGAGAAGGCTGGCCGAAGTCAGCCCTTCCGGAATCGTCACGGTGCTGGATGTCCGCACCACCTGGGAGTTGTCGCTGGAGAGGCTGATCGGCAGGCCGCCACTCGGGGCAGGCTGTGTCAGCGTCATCTGAATCAATGTCGGCGAGCCGCCATCTCTCAGCGTCAGCGAAAAAGGGGAAAAGATGATGCCTCCCTGGCCGGTATCCTGAATCGCAATATCGCCGACCCTCGTCACGCCGCCGATACTGGCCGGGATCAATGGCGACTCGCCACGCGGGGGATTGCCATATTGCCGGGCAAGCTGGGCCTCGACGCGAAGGTATTCGCCATCGATCGCCGCCACCTCCGGCAGGCTGAACCCGCCATTCTGGTCACTGAAGACAACCCGGCCCCTGACACTCACCTGAGCACCCGCCACCGGGCGCCCAAGATTGTCAACTACCCGCCCGGTAACCGCCGTCGAATCGAAGGCCGCTGAGACCAGCCAGAAGCTGGCCTGATCGATGATCCGCCCATCCGAAATGACCGAATCTCTCGTCGGTGAGACAATCGCCGACCCGCGACGAATGAACCTGCCAGCCGTATCATCATAACGGTAAAGGCTGACGGTCGCTCCCGGCCCAAGGCGCGAAGGATCGGGATTGGGAAAGCGCACGCTTGCCCCCTGTGAAAACCTTGTACCGAGCGGCGTGATCTGGGCAATCGTCGAAGAGTAGACACCCGTCGGCAGCGGGATGCCGGGCAGCCTTGTATTCTCAACGATCGTCAGTTGCACCGAGCCGCTGATCCTGCCACTGGGCGTCCTGAGGGTCGAAGCTGGCGGGATCTCAATGGCGACTCCGCGGTTGGCAAGCACAGTCGAACCGGGAGGAGGCCCCTGCTGGATCAACTGCCCGGGCGCGGAGATCGATGAGAGCAGGGCCGCCATCCCTTTTCCCTTCCCGGGCGCAGTCGGGCCGCTGCCATTGAGGGTCGAGCCGTCGCCGCCTCCAGCCATCGTGCCGCCAACATTGGCGCTCGCCCCAACGATCTGTTGCAGGCTGATCGGCTGAACAAACTGATTGTCGCGATCCGATCTGATCGGCAGCTTGAGCGTCACTGAGGGGTAGGGCGGCGCAGCTGCGGCAGTGCCGCCATCAACCTCAAGCAGCACCACTCCTGTCGGCACGTCCGGAATCAGAAAAGTCCCCTGCAATGTCGTGCGCACGCTCTGACTGGTTCCTGCTACCCGGATGGTGACATCGGCCAGCGGAACCGCCGGCTTGGCAAAAGCTCCCGTCGTCTGCACCATCCCGCTGATCGAGGTCCTGACCATGAACATCTGACTGCTGCGCGTCTCGCCATCGGGAGTCTGAACGACTACCTGCCCGGAGGTGGCGCCAAAGGGCACGATCACCGTCAGCCGGCTGGCTGTCGCCGCAATTACTCGTCCCTGAACCGGCCCAAACCTGACGAGATTGTCATCGGCCACTGTCGAGAATCCTGACCCATTGATCGCTACCGTCTGGCCGGCAAGCACCGGAGAAGTCACGCCAAAACCACTGATCGACATCGTTTTAGCCGGAGTTCCGGCGATATCAATCGTCGTCGTGTTCGATGTCAGACCATTGGCGATGACATTCACTGCCACCTGACCGCGCCCCCTCAGCGATGCCGGAATCCGGATATTGACCTGATCAAGCCCGACATATCCCGGTGCCAATCCAACATATTCGACCGGGGCATCGATCCCCCCGATAATCGCCCTCAGCGTGCCGGAGGGAGCGTTGCGAATGCCCGTGCCAAAGAGAATCAGAAAGGCAGGTCGATCGTTGGTTCCGGCGTCGATTGGCGCCGGAATGATTCGGGAGGGATCGACCGGATCGGAACGAAACAGCGGGTTTGAGTCGAGGACGAACTGGTTCTCCTGGCTGACGCGCCCAGTCAGCGCCGCTGGCGCTCCACTCCCGCTGGCATCGGCAGTGAAGATCGATGGCGCAGTCGGCACCACACTGATGACCCCGCGCGAGACTATTCGATCACCACTGCCCAGCGTCGAAGTAATAACCACCTCGGCATCTCCGGGTGGCAAAGCGGGCGGAATCAGATAGTTGACCTG
>CAIKMY010000073.1 GCA_903828635.1 uncultured Acidobacteriota bacterium | reverse complement strand
GGGTCTGATCAGCGGTACCGCCATCGTGAAGCTGTCAAGTCGGCGCAATACCTGCATCTGCCGCGCGTTGAAACAGGCAATGCCCGGGCCATCCGTCAGGCTCAGGCCGATCAGCGGGATCGCACGATTGTTGTTGCTCGCTGAAAAGCTGGCCCACCCTGGTCGATCGGGCTGAATGAAATCCGTAATCGGTGCACTAGTCCAGATCTCGCTGACCGCTCCCGTCAACTCGCATCCTCCATCAATCACCTGCGGATAGGGACGCCCGCTCTGATCATAGGCGATTGCCGTCAGCTTCATCGTCGCCCCCGGCACACCCCCAAGACTCGTCGGCGGGCTGAAGATCGCCACATCCGTCCTGAAGACGCTCTCCGCTCCACTCTCCTTCGCCGGATCCTGGTTCTGTAACTGATCGATCGCCACTACCTGCGGCAGTCGATCATAGTCCTGGTCATTGAAGTTGATCGCCGCCTCGTTGGCATCCGTTCGGAATGGCGCTTCACCAACTGATCGCTTCGCGACTCCAATCGCATTGTAGGCGGCAACATGGCCCTGCGCGTCGCGCAAACTCGCTGACCCGATCAGCCAGTTGAACTGCGTCGGCACTCCCTGGGGGTTGACCGCTGTCGCCACCAGATAGCCGCTCGCTCCCGGTGCTTCAAGGCTTGCCAGCAGCGTCTGTGTTTGGTTGGGCGAGAGATTGACAAATTTGCTCGTTGCCTGACACGCCGAAAAATAGGTCAGCCGCACCGTCACCCCATCCCGCGGATTGGTGTTCGTCAGCGTGATGATCGTGTTAACCCGGCTCGGACTGTTGGCGCTGCTCGTATACCTTGGAAAGAAGAGCAGACTGCCTGCCTTGTTGCTGCTCAGGCCGCTCCGCGGCGCATTCGATCCGGTCATCGGGACCCCGCCGCCAATCACCGGCGGGTCTGTCTGCTGCACTCCCATCATTCCGGCGGCGCCGGCGGTACTGGTGCCGGCGGTCCTGGCGGCGCCGGCGGTGCTGACGCCGGCGGTGCTGGTGGATGATGCCGCTCTCGTGCTACGTATCGTGTATGCTCCCGACAGTGCCACAAGGATCGAGGCCACTGCCAATGTCAGTTTTTGGACGCGCTGAACTGTCATAAGCTTGAACTTCACCTTATTGTTTTTCCTCATTTATTGATCCTGAAGGACGCGAAGAGGTCTTGCCACTACTCCATTCCGGCAGTATTTGGCCTCACCGATCGGCGAAGTCCGCCGAGTCAACATCCCGGCCCGAACTCATCGCCCCTCTCTTCTGTCCGTCTTGTCGACAAAGATCTCGCAAAATTTGAATTCGTCTGGCTATCGGCAATTCAAATGGGCAAACCCGGAAGTCAGATTGACATGTTTTTTGAATATACGAATGGGCAAATAAAAAGGTACCCTCAGCTTTACGGAGTAGAAACAGAGTAAAACTATACGGGGTCTGACGCGGGGGGAAACTCTGGCATGCCAGCTCGACAATCGCAGACTCTGATCAGGCCTGGTGGCCGATGTCTCGAATATCTCGGGCTGCCGGTGTCTGAAGCAACTAATCCCGGTAATGGGCACGACCGGGACAACTCTCTACATTTCGGAATTTACCACATTCGACTGTGACCGACAAGATACTTGTCAAATAATATCTCATGCAATATCTCATGGCCTCAGATCCGGCCGGGGGTTTGACTAGGCGGGCATGGAGATTATAATCAGGAAGCGAAATATGTCGGAAATCGTTTCCCGGCAGTATCAGCTTGCGAGCCGAATGGTAATGGGAACCCCTATGAACAGAGAAGTCGTCATTGTCAGCGCTGCACGGACTGCGATTGGCAGGTTCCAGGGAGGACTGAAGTCGCTGACGGCACCTCAACTGGGAGCAGCGGCGCTGGCCGCAGCAATCAATCGCGCAGGGATCGATCTCTCGGTCCCTGACGAGGTGATCATGGGCTGCGTCCTGCAGGCGGGTCTGGGCCAGAATCCTGCGCGTCAGGCGGCACTGGCAGGCGGGCTGCCCGAGACGATTCCGGCCGTGACGGTCAACATGGTCTGCGGATCCGGTCTCAAATCGGTGATGCTCGCCGCACAGGCGATCGGGCAGGGTGATGCTCAATGGGTTGTCGCTGGCGGGATGGAGTCGATGTCGAACGCTCCCTACCTCCTGCCGGGGGCGCGTGACGGTTATCGGCTCGGTAACAGCCAGCTGGTCGATGCACTCGTCCACGACGGTCTCTGGTGCGCGTTCGACCGCTGGCACATGGGTGAGACCGGCGAGGTGGTTGCCGGGAAGTTCGGGATCTCGCGTGAGAGCCAGGATCGTTATGCGCTCGAATCTCATCGCCGTGCGGTAGAGGCCGTCGCCGCCGGCCGCTTCGCCTCCGAGATTGTCCCGGTCACTATTCCGCAGAGAAAGGGGCCGGCCATTATCTTCAATCTTGACGAGGGGCCGCGTACCGATGCCAGCCTCGATTCACTCTCATCGCTCTCTCCCGCCTTTCGCAAGGGAGGAACCGTGACCGCTGGCAATGCCTCAACCATCAATGATGGGGCTGCCGCTCTCGTCATTGCCTCTGCCGATGCCGCCCGTGCTCGTCAATGCCAACCCCTCGCACGGATCGTCGCCCAGGCGGCCAGCGGCGTCGAGCCAAAGATGGTCATGATGGCCCCGGTTGATGCCGTCAGGGAGGTGGCCCGGCGTGCCGGATGGCGACTTGCAGACGTCGATCTTATCGAGCTCAACGAGGCATTCTCGTCGCAGTCGGTCGCCCTGCTGCGAGAGCTCGATCTCGACCCCGACCGGGTCAATGTCAATGGCGGCGCTGTCGCCCTCGGCCATCCGATCGGAGCCTCCGGTGCCCGCATTCTCGTCACCCTGCTGCACGAAATGGCAAGGCGTAATGCCCGCCGCGGTATCGCCAGCCTCTGCCTCGGCGGAGGTAACGCCGTGGCGCTCGCGGTGGAAAGACAGGCGGTCTGAAGCCAGATGATATACTGTCAGCGATGCAAAAAAGCCAACCCGAGCGAGGCTGATCATTGTGAGGCCTGCGGAGCCTACCTCCTCGTCATCTCCCGCACTCCCGACTCCCTCACCGGCGAGATGCTCGACAACTCTCTCGAAGAGCACCTCCTTGAGCGCATCAGCGCCCTCGAATCGGCCCTCTCCCGTTCCGGAGAGCGCTTTGAACAGTTGCTTGAAATCGCTCACCAGCAGGCGACCGGCAGCTTCCACGATCATATGATGATCGAGTCGCTGGTCGAAATGATCACCGAGCGCGGACTCATCGACTCCGGTGAGCTCGACCAGCGCTGGCGCACTCGCCTTGCCCGCCATTACCAGGAGACCGCTGAACGCGAGCGACTCGAAGAGCGCTGTGATCAGGTGATCTCCGCCTACCGTGGCGATCAGCGCGGACGCTTCATTGATCTGATCGAGAATGGCGTCGATCTCATCGGTGAGGGCCGTGTCCGGCGAGGTCTCCGCTCGCTCGAAGACGCGCTCGAACTCGACAAACAGAATATCGAGCTCCGCTTCATCATCGGAGAGGCCTACTTTCTCTTCGGCAAGTCGCGTCAAGCCGCCTCTTTCCTGCGCATGACCCTCGATCAGCAGCATAATCACGTCGGAGCCCGTCTGCTCCTTGCGCTGCTCAGCGGTGAAGAGGGGCAGGGAGATGCCGCCAAGGAGCACTTCTCCCGCGCCATCGCGCTCGATGCCAACTCCTTTGCTGCCCACTATGGTCTCGGACGCCTGCTCGCCAGCGAGGGCAAGCTTGCCGAGGCCATCACGCACCTCCGCCGTGCCCTCTCTCTTAATCCCTCTCCCGAGATGCACTACCTCGTCGGGC
Source organism: uncultured Acidobacteriota bacterium (assembly GCA_903828635.1). Lineage (GTDB taxonomy): Bacteria > Acidobacteriota > Blastocatellia > RBC074 > RBC074 > CAIOZW01. The sequence continues at coordinate 1,513 of CAIKMY010000073.1, read as the reverse complement.
GTGCCTACCTTGAACAGGGGATCTTCCAGTCTGCTGTCCGCCATCTGCGCAAGGCTGTTCGCCTCGATCCGGGCTTTGATGTTGCCCATTACAGCCTCGGTTACCTCTTCTGGCAGTTCGGACGACCTGATGAGGCCAGAAAATATCTCGAAACAGCCAGCAGTATCCGTCCTACTTTCCGCGTCTACCGCGAAGCTCTCCACACTAAGCCGGGAGAATCCCTCCCACTACCCCCGGCTCCCGGCTGGTCGAGTATCTTCCCCGTCATCAGCAAGCCTGATACCGAAGAGAATCGCTTCCATAACCTTCTGCGCCGTGACCTCAACCTTCTCTCCCTTGCCGTTGAGCCCGATCGCCGCAAGAGTTGAAATCAATCTGCAATCCGGCCACATTCCGGTTTTTGATGGATTTTGTTTCGTTGACGCAACAAAATGGAAGATTACGGTAGCATCAGAGGAAGTGGAATTGTATAATCGCAGCGATTCGCCACCCGGGCCACCCCATCCGCCACTGCAGGCGGCCGGGAGCCGTCGGGGCCCCGGTTCTCCGGGGTGAGTATGGATGCTTATTCGAGCGAGAATTGACATTCTTAATCAGTCCGCAGGCCAGACGGTCATTGGCCATCGGTGTCAGAGCCGGTGATTACACCTCCGGGCAGGCCTGCGGTGCTCTTCGGAGGTTTGGCGTCAACTCATCCCATTCCTGAAACGCGGCGACTAACGAGTCATTGGCCGACATTGCCGACATTGCCGACATTGCCGACATTGTGGCTGCGTCACCGGCAGGTCGCACTGGCTGTTAACTGACTGGCTGTTAACTGACTGGCTGTTAACTGACTGGCTGTTAACGAGTCAATGGCTGGTCGTCAACAGATTTCGTCAACAGATGTCGTCAACAGATGAAAGAGGAGAGAGCGAGTATTCATGCCAATAGAAAAGAGTGATAAGACAAAAGCGGTTGAGGCTGCGCTGCTCAACATCGAGAAGCAGTTTGGCAAGGGGGCGATCATGCGCCTTGGGGAGCACCGATCGGAGGAGATTCCGGTGATCTCGACGTCGAGCATCGGGGTCGATGCGGCGACGGGAGTGGGAGGCTTTCCGCGGGGCCGCATCATTGAGATTTTCGGACCGGAGAGTTCGGGAAAGACGACGCTGGCACTGCACGTGGTTGCGGAGGCACAAAAGGCGGGAGGAATCGCTGCCTATGTCGACGCTGAACATGCCCTCGACGCGGCCTATGCGGAAAAGCTGGGAGTGAATATCAATGATCTCTTTGTCTCGCAGCCCGATTCCGGAGAGCAGGCGCTGGAGATCACCGAATCACTGGTTCGTTCCAATGCGATCGATGTGCTGGTGGTCGACTCGGTAGCCGCGCTGACACCCCGTGCCGAGCTGGAGGGTGACATGGGCGATTCGCTGCCGGGGTTGCAGGCAAGGCTGATGTCGCAGGCGTTGCGCAAGCTGACCGCAGTGGTCGGGAGATCGAACACCTGTCTGATCTTCATCAACCAGAT
>CAIKMY010000072.1 GCA_903828635.1 uncultured Acidobacteriota bacterium | reverse complement strand
GAATCAGGAATCTGACCCCGGTCGCGCTGAGAAATAGGACGAGAGGAAAAACGACGAAGGACGCCATCACCAGTGATCTCGACAGTGATGGTTCGATTTTCCTGTGGGTCATCGAAGCGCACCTCGAAGACGAGGGGAGCGAAGAAGCGAAGAACCGGATCCGCCGGTGAATTGGGAGAGAACTGCCGTTCTCTGGAGCGGAGATATTCATCATTGCGAAGATAGCGCGGGGTGATATCGCGCAGAGGAAGATTGCGATTCAACTGTAAAATCGTGAGAAGCTGTCTGGCATGGTTGATGATCTCTTCTCTGCCGAGGGCAGCCGGCCAGTCAGAAAATGGGTAAGCACGAGGCAGGAGAATCAACGTCGCCCCATAACCAGCGATGGTCAGGGAGAGAAGAAGCAGAAGTCGATAAATCCGGGATTGTCTGGCGGTGCTGATTGACATGACTCAGTTTTCCGGTCGCAGGGCAACAATGGTGAGATCATCATCAACACCCTGTCTTTTCAATATTTGCGCAAGGGTACCAACCACCCCGGCGAGCGCAGGCTGCAGTGCGATAGTCTTTATCAACGGCGTCAACAGGGCCGGTTGCGACCTGAGCCCGGTCAAGGCACTGTCAGTCGCGATAATGATCAGGCTGTTTGGATCGGTCAGGCTGTTTGGATCGGTCAGGCTGTTTAGATCCGTTTGGCTGTTTGGCCCCTTTTGGATGCTCCCTTCGGCCAGCTTAATGACGACACCGTCATCGTAAGCAGACTGAAATTCTCTGATCTTCTCATCAGGCTGACAGAGCCTGCAGCCTGATGAGTCCGGGACGACTACAAGAATGCAGGGTGAGTTGCCCGTCCTCGCATACGAGAGCACCTGGCAATCGGAATCGACGATACAGAGAAGGAAGCCAATATCATAACCAGCGCCGATCCGAGTGGTCAGGTGATCGTGGAGTTGTCTGATGAGGTCGGTTGGATGGGCATCAGTGGCAGCAGCCAATGGACCAGCGGGTAACCTCGGGAGAAGAAAGCCCATAGCGTAAGCGATAGAGAGGGCGGCACCCAGACGGTTTTCTCTGCCGGCGGCGACGAGAATGGCCAGTCTGCCATCCTCGAGCATTATGAAGTCATAGAAATCTCCGCCGACCTCATAGGCAGGTTGGCAGACAGCGGCGAGGTTGAGCCCGGGCAGCGTGGGGATCTTCTGCGGCAGGAGCCTCATCTGCGCCTCGCGCGCGGCTGCAACCTCGGATTGGAGAAGCAGTCGCTCAGCAAGGCGGCTGGCATATAACGGACGGACATCATCCTCACGATAAAGCCTGCCCCTGAAAGCCAGAAAAATCTGCACCAGCAGTGCCAGTCCTGCGACCACCAGAATGATGATCCCGTCCCTTCTGAGCGTGGGGGCGGGCTGGGCAAGGAGGCTGACAGCATCGCTGATAATGCGCGATGAGCCAAAGGCAATCACTCCCGTCAGCAGGTCGCCGGCAAAAAAGGCAATCAGCAGAAAGAACGCCAGCGGGATGGCAACGACCAGCTTCGCCTCCCAGGGGCGATAGGCAGGAAATGGACCGGTGCTGCAGAAGACCAGTATGGCCACGCTGGTCAGGAGGATCGCAGTACGGTGAGAGTGAAATCGCTTGTAAAAAAAGGGCAGGGGGATGAGCAGCCCGGGCACGAGGAACAGTACGGCATCGATTATCCAGTCAAAAAAGACCGAGACCCAGGAGATGTGGCCAAACCATGAATTGAGATCATCAATTTCCCGGCCCCAGCCAAGGTAGTCGATGGGCAGGGTGATCAGATTCTCGGCAAAGTAGATCCATCCACCGATGGCTGCACCAATCACCGTCGCTCGTGCCACGTTGCGAGAGAGAAGCCTGCCCGTGAGCAGGGTATCGAGTGATGCCAGCTTGCCCGGGTATGGCTCCCGCAGATCACCTTCGCCGCTTCCGTAGGCCAATCCGACAAGCATGGAGACGATCACGGTCAGGCCAATGTCAAAAAACCAAACCTGGAGCCGGAATTGAGGGCTGGAGCCAGCAACAGCGCCGAAAAATGTGACGGTGTCGGTCGTCAGCAGCACCGCCGCGTAAATCGCCGTCACTGTCAGGGCGAGTGAGACCGAACGACTATAAGAAACCTCCCGCTGCCGCACCCGCTGGATAAACCTGAAGATCCCGAAGAAGACCATCAGCGCGAGTGCGCCAAAATAGAAGGCGAGCCCCCACGGTGATCTGGCATCGGGTTGGCGACGGGCATAGGCCTCATCGATATTGGCAGTTATCGTATCACCAACCAGCCGCCCACCACGCACCTTGATCTGGCTGCGAATATCCAGTTCCGGAGAGTCGGGAAAGGGCCATCTCCAGGTGTAACGCCAGGTTCCGGGCTCACCTCTGACCGGCTCACCGACCGTCAACTCTGAGGGTGCTGAGATCTCTCTCTCCACCAGCCGGTGCCCAATCGCAGCGAGCGCAACCTCTCTCGATCTCTGCTCGCTGACCTCAGGTATCTCTGCCTCCCGCGACACGAAATGGGTGTGTCCAATGACCGCACCATCAAGTCCAAGCTGGACTTCAAGAACCTGATCATCTTCCTGAGAACGAAATCTCACCCACACCATGGCCGCCGGAGCCAG
>CAIKMY010000071.1 GCA_903828635.1 uncultured Acidobacteriota bacterium | reverse complement strand
TGTCCATAGTCCATAGTCCATAGTCCATAGTCCATAGTCCATAGTCCATAGTCCATATTGTCGATATTGTCCATATTGTCCATAGTCCATACTGTCCATACTGTCCATACTCACAACAGGAGCAAATCCGATGAGAATATTCATCACAGTGATCAGAGCAATCACCGTAGCAGCCATTATCTGGCTGGCGATTGATGTAAGCGAAGCTGGTCAAAAATCAACAGGGAAATCGTCAATGAAGAAGGAATCTTTTGGCAAACTGGCTGACGGGACTCCCGTCGACCTCTACACTCTGACCAACCCTGCCGGGATCGAGGCCCGGATAGCCACTTATGGTGGAATAATCGTTTCACTGAAGACGCCTGACAGAAACGGGCGGATGGCAGACATCGTACTCGGATATGATTCACTCGACGGATATTTGAAAAAGAGCCCCTATTTTGGAGCATTAGTGGGGCGATATGGCAACCGGATCGGAGGGGCAAAATTCACTCTCAACGATGTCGAGTACAAGCTGGCGGCCAACAATGGGCGAAACAGTCTCCATGGCGGTCTGATTGGTTTTGACAAGAAGGTCTGGCAGGCCGGAACCAGGGAGGTGACCGGGGGAGTCTCACTGATCCTCACTTGCCGCAGTGCCGATGGTGAGGAGGGGTTCCCGGGAAACCTTGCGGTAACTGTCACCTATACACTGACGGATAGCGGGGAATTACGGATTGATTATCAGGCGACGACTGACAAGGATACGGTCATCAACCTGACCAATCATACATATTTCAATCTTGCCGGGGAGGGGTCAATTCTGGATCATGAGTTGAAGCTCAACGCTGACAGATTCACTCCGGTCAGTTCCGACCTGATCCCCACCGGTGAGTTGCGTTCGGTGAAGGGGACGGCCTTCGATTTCCTGGAGCCACATCGGATTGGAGAGCGCATTGCGGCTAATGAGGAGCAGATCACCTTCGGTAAGGGGTACGATCATAATTTTGTGCTGAACAAGCCGGTCGGCAATCCGCAGGGGCTGAGCAAGGTGGCAACTGTCTATGAACGAAACACAGGGCGAGTTCTCGAGGTCGAGACGACGGAACCCGGAGTGCAGTTCTATACCGGCAATGTTATTGATGGCAGCATCACCGGCAAGGGGGGGCAGGTTTATCGTCAGCGGGCGGCATTCTGTCTCGAGACGCAGCATTACCCGGATTCACCCAACAAACCAGGCTTTCCGAGCGTAGTTCTGAAGAAGGGGGACACTTTCAAGTCGCAGACGATCTTCCGCTTCTCGGCGCGATAAAGCGGAACACGCTGCATTGAGACACGGGCTGCTGGAATCGTCACATTTCAGAGAGCGTGTTTCAATGCGGTGTGTTCCGCTTTTATTTCTTATTGTTCAGGCGGCTTCGAAATTGAATCCCTTGCGGTATTCCCGACACATTCTTCCCGAGGGAACAGCTTTGCCGGGATTGCAGAGTCCGAGAGGGTTGAAGACCTCCTTGACAGTGAGCATCTTGTCGAGGGAGGCCTGATCGAAGATCATTGGCATGTAATCAATCTTGTCGGAGCCGACGCCGTGCTCACCGGTAATCGAGCCTCCGGCATCGACACAGAGCTGCATGATCTCCTTCCCGGCCTGTAAAACACGGGCGACTTCGTCTTTGTCGCGTCCGTCAAAGTTAAGGTTGGGGTGGAGATTACCGTCACCGGCGTGAAAGACGGTTGACATCTTCAGCCGGTATTTTGCACCGATGGCGTAGATCCCGGCAAGAACCTCCGGAAGTTTGGTGCGTGGAACGACGGCATCCTGCACAAAGAGATCAGGGCTGACGCGACCAAGAGCGCCGAATGCCCCCTTGCGACCAGCCCAGAGTTTCTTGCGCTCGCTTTCGTCACGCGCCTGACGAACGGAGCGGGCACGATGTCCGGTGCAGATTTCAACGACTTGACGGGCAAGGCTGTCAAGTCCGGCTTCAAGACCGTCAAGTTCGACAATGAGGCAGGCAGCGACGTCACGCGGGTATCCTGCCGCGAGTACGGAATCCTCGACGGCATTGATCGTTACCTGATCGATCATTTCCAGTGCCGCCGGCAGGATACCAGCAGCAATAATCGACGAAACGGCAACGCTGGCATCATTGAGGTCCTCGAAATCGGCGAGCAGCGTGATCACCGATTGTGGAGTCCGCGTCAGCCGGACCACGACACTGGTGGCGATGCCAAAGGTTCCCTCGCTGCCGACAAAGGCGCCAAGCAGGTCATAACCGATCGAATCCACCCCGCTGCCACCAAGCATCACCACCTCTCCGGTTGGCAGGACGACTTCAAGACCGAGAATATGATTGGTGGTCGATCCATACTTGAGACAGTGAGGGCCGCCGGCATTCTCGGCGACATTGCCACCAATGGTGCAGGATGTTTGCGATGATGGATCGGGCGCATAGTGGAAGCCGGCCGCGGCGACTGCCTGTGTCAGCCGCACATTGATGAGGCCGGGCTGAACGGTTGCTCGATGGTTGGCGTAGTCAATCTCAAGAATCCGATTCATACGCGCCATTTCAATCAGCACCGAGCGCTGGCCATCCTCACAGCCCAGGGGAAGAGCGCCTGAACTCAAACCAGTTCCCGCACCGCGAGGTCCGAATGGAATCCTCTCCTGGTGCAGCAGCCTGACAACCGCCGCAACCTCTGCGGTGGTCTTCGGAAGAATCACCGCCAGCGGCTTCGTTTTATGAATTGCCACCGCGTCGCACTCGTATACCAGCAACTCGTCGTCCTTTGAGGCGACGTTCTCTTTGCCAACAATCCGTTCCAGTTCTGCAATGATTTGTGACTCTTTCATAATCCCTGCTCTGATGATCGTTGCATTGATACCTGCAAATTCACCTTGCAAAATAACATATTAGTCAGCAGTTGTCAGTGATCTGCAGGTTTTCAGCAAGTCAGTGGCAGGTGCTATAATCACAAAGTCAGCCCGGTCATTAGCCCGGTCATTAGCCCGGTCATTAGTATGATTTACACGTACAAGTATTCCGGTAAATATTGCAGAATCGAATTGTTGATCAGGTCGCAAGGAGTGAGAGCGAAATGGTGAAATGTCCGGCATGTGGAAGAACAAGGATTCGGTCTGATTACCATTCGGCGCCACTTTATCTGAGGATATTTCTGATCAGAGCGTTATTGTGTGACTATTGTAATCTGCAATTCCGGGCGTTTTCATTGAAAGCCCCGCAGTCTCATTCAGCGAGACGTGCAAAGCGAAAAGCGGATACCTTTGTTGCGCAGGGTAGTACTGCGGTGGAAGTGACAGAAGAAGGAAAGGAAGTCAGGGTGGATACTGACGAGTCGGCGGTTGGAGAGGTACGGCCGGCTGAATCCGAAAAGGGTGGGTCAGGGCGTGACATTGTCGATCCGCCCGGGGATTTACGGGAAGAGAGCGGCACGGAGGTCACAACTCCGGTCAACAGCATAGCCCCGGTACCAGCTACTGGTCGGGTTTCTGCCATGCGTTGTCCGAAATGTGCGTCGAGTGATATCGTGAGGCGACATCGCACGAGGGTTGAGAGAATAGTCTTTGGTCTCACCGGTCACAGGGCCTATGTCTGTCGCCAGTGTAAGGCGCAATGCTATCTGAGAATGCCGAGAAGTCGCTAAGGTGAGGCTGGTTCGGGCGTGGGGAAGGCGAGCGGGAGAGCACGCTGTCCATAGACCAGCCAGCCAAGGCTGGCCGAATGACCGACTGGAGGGAATTTAAGAGTGAATTCGAAGGAGCTTCCAGCTTCCAGCTGGAGAAGACCTGGATTGGGGAGCGGACTGGAGCGCTCGACATCGTTCAACCGGAATTCGCGGCAATCCTGATCGAGCAGGTAGGCACGATCCTTCTCGGCGATCAGCCAGCGTCCACGGCTGAGGTAGTAGAGTGGCAGGGCGAGTTCGCCCGGATTGCTGGTTGTGTAGGCCACAACTCTGACACTGGTTGATTGAGAGTTGATGCTGATGGAATGAATGGCGAGACTGACCGGGGAGGTGACCTCAGCCGGTGGCGCACAGGATCGCCAGCGGGAGACGCTCCGCGCCATGCCCTCGCGACGTGCGATCTCGGGATCAGAAGTTGTACAGCCGACCAGCAGGAGGCCAATGAGGATCTGGAAGGGAATGTGTCGGATCAGAAGTGGTAAGGTCGACCTCATCAGGGTGTTTGAATTCATTGATAACAGAACTGAAGCCAAAAGAGCATAAAGAGCATAAAGAGCATTAGCGGATACTATTGCTGTGCCGAAAAGCACAGTATAGTCTGGAATTGCTGACTGGAATATAGCGATTTCCGGGCTTGATATATTTATGGCACTGCTGCTGGACAAGCTACGACACAATCTTGAAAATCTCGCGATCGACCGTGATGAGCGTCTGGTAGTGGCGGTTTCGGGCGGAGCTGACTCAACCGTCCTGCTCGATGGTCTGGTTCGCCTCTTTGGATCGCGCGCCGCTGAGCGGCTGATTGTTGCCCATCTCAACCATCAGTTGAGGGGGGAAGCTTCAGACGCTGACGAGGATTTTGTCCGCAGTCTGGCGGTGGCTCATGGTCTTGATATGCGCGTCGACAGGGTCAAGGTCGGGGCATTGGCACGGGATTCCGGGGATAACCTCGAGGCGTTGGCGCGCCGGCTGCGTTATGAGTTTTTCGGGCGGGTAGCGGTCGAGTGCGGAGCGGCAACGATTGCTGTTGCCCACACGCTCAATGATCAGGCAGAGACAGTGCTCATGCGGCTGCTTCGTGGCAGTGGTGCCGCCGGCCTCTCCGGCATGGCGTGGCAGCGCCCACTGGGGATGCCCGGCCGTGAGCTGCGTCTGGTACGGCCGCTTCTCGATCTTTCACGTGGCGATGTTGTCGCCTATGCCAGCGAGCGTGGTCTGTCGTTTCGCGTCGATCAGTCAAACTTTGCGATTGACTACACGCGCAATCGGGTACGACACGAGCTTTTGCCGCTGCTGCGAAGCTACAATCCGCGTATCGACGCCATCCTTTGTCAGACAGCGGCCCTGCTTGGAGATGATGAAGATTGTCTCGCCCGGATTGCGCTTGGCAAATATCGTGAGGTGCGGCGCGGGGATGGACTCTCGGTCGTGGCGTTGCGGGCATTGCCAGAGGCTGTCAGGCGTCGTCTCCTGCGCCACTGGTGCCTTGAGGTGCGTGGGGATTTGCGTCAGATGGCCGCAAGCCACCTCAGAGCTATCGACAGGATCCTCGAAGATGGCCGGAGTGGGCGGTGCATCGAGCTGCCGGGCGGAGGAGTCATCAGGCGCGAATTTGACCTCCTGAGATTCGAGAGTGCAATCGGTATTGAGGTTTCACCGCCGCCTGTGCGCCTTGATGTGGGGACGGAGGTTAACTTTGGATCTTATCGGCTTCGTCTCTCCCGGGGTGGAAAGCATCTGCCGTCGGCTGATCCGGGCATGATCGGCGGCACCTGGCAGGTCAGACTGCGTGATGACCCGGTGCTTCAGTCGCTGCTGGTGCGTTCACGACTTCCCGGTGACAGCCTCGTTCCTGCCGGGCATCGTCATAGAATCAAGCTCAAAACGTTAATGATTCGACATCAAATCCCGCTGGCAAGGCGCGATACTTGGCCGGTTACCACAACCGACGACGGTCGGATTGTCTGGATCCCCGGGATCTCGCTCGCTGAGCCGTTTGCCTCGACAACCGACTCGGAGTGTAGTTACCTGCTTGTCGCGCAGAACGAGAGACCAGAGGTTGAAAGGCGAGCGAAAAATGGTGAAATAGGATAGAATGCTCGTCAGGTTATCAAGTTGGAGGTATAAGAGTTGAACTCGACAATCAGACAAGTGATCTTCTGGGCAGTGGTTATTGGCGGGGTTATTCTGCTTTATCGTTTTCTGCAGAATCCGTCACCGGGTCAGCCGGTGCAGCTCTCATATTCGGAGCTGGTGGAGAAGGTTGAAGCGCGTCAGGTTTCGACCGCGGTCATCGATCGTGAAAAGGTTAACGGCAAGCTCGCCAGCAATGCGGGGTACACTACCAAGCTGGGTAATGAGTTTGTGGCGCGGGATCTGGCTGATGTGATGAAGAAGAGCGGGGTCAAGGTGGAATTTGACCCATCAGCCGGCAGCGGCATCTGGGCCAACATGCTGGTGATGTATGCCCCCTTCGTCCTGATCATCGCGTTCTGGATCTTCATGCTGCGTCAGATGCAGTCAGGCGGCAACAAAGCGATCTCCTTTGGCAAGAGCCGGGCAAAGCTGCTTTCCAATCAGCAGAAGCGCATCACTTTCAAGGATGTTGCCGGAGTCGAGGAGGCGCGGGAGGAACTGCAGGAGATAATTGAGTTCCTCAAGGAGCCGCAGAAGTTTCAGAAACTGGGGGGGCGCATCCCGAAAGGTGTGCTGATGATGGGGCCTCCGGGGACGGGTAAGACGCTCTTGGCGCGAGCGATTGCCGGTGAGGCCAATGTTCCGTTCTTCTCGATTTCGGGGTCAGATTTTGTTGAGATGTTCGT
>CAIKMY010000070.1 GCA_903828635.1 uncultured Acidobacteriota bacterium | reverse complement strand
TGACGTGAACCTCTTTGATATTGACCACATCATAGATCGAGCCGCTCTTCTTCCAGTCACCATGGCTCTGATTGACCTGGATCTCATAGCCGTTTTTCGGCCAGCCCGTCTCCTGATATTGCGTGTGAATGTAGATCCCGCCGTTGGAGACCGGACCGGTCATGGCGTCGATCTTCAGTTCGAAATCGACAAAGGGTTTGTCGTCGCCGGCATAGTAAAGGTGGGCCCGTGGTCCGTTGGCAACAATGGCACCTTCCTGAATCGACCAGCTGTTCTGGTTCTCGTTGGCCATCTTCCAGCCGTTGAAGGTCTTGCCATCGAAGAGAGACTTGAATCCCTTCTCCTTTTTGGCCTGGGCAAACGCTGATGGAACCATCGCCAGCGAGAGCAATATCGCGGCAAAGAGCATCTTCAAGAGCATCTTCCTGTTCATGACGTATACTTCCTTCCTGAAATGATATTCGAAAAAAGTGGCGGGTAAGTGTATACCGAAGGATGGCGGTTAAATCAATGGTTACGGAGAGTCTCAGTCGCGGACCACTCTGTGCACCCGGCGGCTGATGCCGGTGACAATCTCATAGGAGATGGTTCCGGCATCGCGGGCAAGGTCCTCGGCGGCAAGGCGGTTTGTCCCCTGGCAACCAATGATGACCACCTCATCACCGACGCTGACCCTCCGGACATCGGTGACATCGACAATGGTCAGATCCATGCTCACGCGGCCGACGATCGGGGCATAAGTGCCGTGCACGAGCACCCGGCCGGTATTGGAGAGGTTTCGTCGCAAGCCGTCAGCATACCCAATGGGGATGGTGGCGATCAGGCTCTCGCGTGAGGCGGTGAAAGTGCGGCCATATCCAAGAGGGGTTCCCGGCCCGACCTGCTTCAGCAGAATGATTCGCGTGTGGACGGACATGACCGGATCGAGTGGCGGCGGCGGCAGGTGCGGCGCAAGGACGTCACCAACAAGTCCGTAGAGTGCGGCCCCGCTCCGCGCAAGATTTCCATGCGCCCGGGGATGGGCATGTATCCCGGCACTGTTGGCAAGGTGCTCGTAACGCGGATTGAAACCAAGCCCGCGCAACAGCCCGACTGCCCGCTGATAGCGCGTGATCTGCTCTCCGGTGAAGCCGGGATCCTCACCATCCGCCTCGGCAAAATGGGTGAGCACACCAGTCAGTTTCGCGTTCTCAAATCGACGCAACTCCCGTGCAAACTCTGCCAGATCACTCTCCGGAGCCCCCAGTCGGCCGAGGCCGGTGTCAATCTTGAGGTGATACCCGACAACTCGCCCCAGTGCTCTCGCCCGATCATTTAACTCCCCGACTGAATCGAGCCGGAAGACTGCCGGCACCAGATCATCGGCAATGATGCGCTCCGCCTGCCCACGCCAAAAGCCACCAAGACAACAGATTGGCTGGCTGATCCCCGCGCGGCGCAGTTCGCTTCCCTCCTCCGGCAGGGCGACCCCGAACCAGTCGGCACCGGCCTTCTCAAGTCTCCGCGCGCAATCGACTGCACCATGTCCGTAGCCATCCGCCTTGACCACGGCCATCAACTCCACTCCGGATTGTAACTGACGCTTCATCGCCGCGTAGTTGCGCTGCAGTGCGCCCAGATCGATCTCTGCCCACGTCGGTCGCCAGTCATCCGTCGCAATCATCTCCCACCCCTACTCCAGCATCTTGTCTTCGAACCTCGTCAACGACTTGAGGAAGACCAGTTCGATGCTGCCAATCGGCCCGTTGCGCTGCTTGCCAATGATAATCTCGGCGATGTTCTGCTTCTCGGTCTCCTGCTTGTAGACCTCTTCACGGTAAATGAACATGACAACGTCAGCATCCTGCTCGATACTCCCCGATTCACGCAGGTCCGAAAGCTGCGGCTTGTGATTACCAGTGCGCGTCTCGGGCGCGCGCGAAAGCTGCGAAAGGGCAATCAGCGGAACATTGAGCTCCTTCGCCAGCATCTTCAGCTCACGCGAAATCTGCGAGACCTCCTGCTGACGCGACTCCTGACGTCCACGCCCGGTCATCAGCTGGAGGTAATCAACGATCAACAGGTCGAGTGCCCGCTGCTCGTTCATCAGCCGTCGTGCCTTCGCCCTCATCTCCAGCACGGTGATCCCCGGCGTGTCATCGAGAAAGATATTGACCTCGGAGAGATCCCCGACCGCCATCCCCAGCCTCCGCCAGTCGTCGCGGCTCAGCATCCCTGTCCGCAACCGGTGCGCATCAACGCGAGCCTGCGAACAGAGCATGCGCTGCACCAACTGCTCCTTACTCATCTCCAGTGAGAAGACCCCGACCACGGCCCGTGCCCCGTGATGCTGCGTATGTAGCGCCGCATTCTGCGCAATATTCATGCTGAAGGCCGTCTTCCCCATCGATGGCCGCGCCGCGACAATGATCAGATCTCCACGCTGCAATCCCGAGGTCATATAATCGAGATCCCGAAACCCGGTGGCAATCCCCGTCACCAGCTGCTCGCGCCCGGCAATCTCGTCGATCACCTTCAACTGCCGGCCGGCCACCTCACCAATATGCACGAAGCCCTGGCGAATCCGGTCCTCTGCAATAGAAAAGATCTTCCGCTCAGCCTCGTCGAGAATCGTCTCCGGATCGTCCTCCTCGTCAAAGGCCAGTGCCATGATCTGGTTCGAGGCATTGATCAGCCTCCGCAACGTCGCCTTCCCCTTGACGATCCTGATATAACTGTCGAGATTCGAAAAGCGCGGTACCCCGTCAAACAACGAGGCAATGTAGGCAATACCCCCAACCGCTTCCAGCTCTCCCGATCGACGCAACTCCTCCTGCAGCGTGATCGGATCAATCGCCCGCCCCTGCTCCACCAACCCGATCATCTTCTCAAAAATCAGCCGGTGGGAACCGAGAAAGAAATCGTCCGGCTTCAGTCGCTCCAGTGCCTGGTTGACGACGTTGTTGTCAAGCAGAATGACGCCGAGAATCATCCTCTCCGCATCGATATTCGACGGCAGAGCTCTCTCCAGCGACACCTCACCCGGGCCGTCGGCTGCACCGCTTCCCCTGCCACCCCTTCCCCGCCTGCCCCCCTGCCTGCCTTGCTGATTAGTCCCCTCAATCGCCATTGCTACCCCCGCATCCCGGATCCACACTCATCCGCTACGGAGAAAAAAGGCGGAGCCCCGGCGATCATCGCCTGATACTCCGCCATCTTCATCTATGATTTATTTATGATTTATTCCACTGCTTGTATCAGCTGATCAGAACTCTCTCCTCTAACTGTCAGACTTGCCGACAGAGAGCCGAGAGATCCGCGTCAGGCTGATCTACTCTTCTTCCCTGACAACTACGACCTTGACCGTCCCCGTCACCTCGCGATGCAACTTGACCGGGACCTCGTACTCGCCTGTCTCCTTGATCGGATCCTTGAGCTGAATCCGCTTGCGATCGATCTCAAAGCCGCGTGCCTTAATCCCATCGGCGATGTCCATCGACGTCACCGAACCATACAGGATCCCATGCTCGCCCACCTTGCGCGGAAACTCGAGTGTGATATCCCGCAAAATCGCCGACTGTGCCTCGGCTCCGGCACGCTCCGTTGCCTCCTTCTTCAGCAGCGCACGTCGCTGCATCTCGATCTGCTTGACGTTTCCCGGCGTCGCCTGAATCGCCTTCCCGCGTGGCAGGAGATAATTACGCCCATAGCCGGCGCGAACCCTGACCATATCCCCGCGCACGCCCAGATTATCGACATCTTCTTTCAGCAAGAGTTCCATCATTGCCATTTCAATAACTCCCCTCTGACGGTTGTCTGCCCGTCATCACGATTGACTCGTCAATGTCCCTGGAGATCGCTAGCTTTTGCTGTAGGCGAGGAGCGCGAGGTTGCGTGCCCGCTTGATCGCCTCGGTCAGCTTGCGCTGCTGCCATGCGCTGACTCCGGTCAACCGACGCGGCAGAATCTTGCCGTTCTCCGCAACATACATTTTCAGCAGATTGACGTCCTTGTAATCAATGTAGTCGATCTTGTCTGCCGAAAGACGCGAGACCCGCCGGCGACGCGAGGCTCCCCGTGCCGGACGACCACCACCGCCACCGCCACCAAATCTTCCACCCCTCT
>CAIKMY010000069.1 GCA_903828635.1 uncultured Acidobacteriota bacterium | reverse complement strand
CCCGGTATAAATCTGCGAGATGTTGTTTTCAGGCTGGGCATTGGTAATCTGATCTTCTGAACTGGCGAAAGATAAACCTGCACCACTCTTTCTGATTAAACAAGGACTAACTCGTTCAAACCGGGTCAGGTTATCCTGATCCGGGGGTGGAGAAAGCCGAAGCTTATTCATTTCGCTCCACCGATTCAGCCCATCTGTTTTTCACACCCGGCTCCGTATGAAGCATACCCCGGTTTATTTGTTTCAGATTCACATTGATCAGGATTGCCACTTGAAAATGGCAAAATGATGATATTGAAAAACAGAGAGGCTGACAAGCAGCAATCGTCCGGCAATCATCAAATGAAAGTGGAGAGCGACGGTCAAGGGCACAATGGAATAATCAGCCCGGGTCGCAGCCGACGCGATGGTGACAAAATCCGGCAAAATGAATATCCTTGGAGACTTGCACGAGCAGCTTGCAAGCTGGAGGCTTCATTATGCGGTTTCGATGATGAATAATCGGCGTTATCAGGGACACGCCCGTCGCCAGCCCGGGACGTGGCTGAGAGAGCAGGCAAATGGAGATGGCAAAGAATATGAACGAGCTTATCGAGAGACTACGCGGGGGGCTGATCGTTTCCTGCCAGGCACCGGAAGACTCACCGCTCAACGATCCGCTGGTGATCTCGGCGATGGCGCTTGCTGCCGAGCGACACGGTGCGGCGGCTGTACGCATCAACGGGCCGGACAATATCGCCGCTACACGTCAGCGCGTCAGCATCCCGATCATTGGTATCGAGAAGGTCGTCAGCGAGTCATCTCCCGTCTACATCACACCAACCTTTGAGGTGGCTGAACGGGTGAGGGCGAGCGGTGCGGATATCATTGCGCTCGACGCGACCGGCCGACCACGCCCGGACGGTGACCGCATCGAGGATCTGGTCAGCCGTATTCAGGGGCGACTCGGTCTTCCGGTGATGGCCGATATCGCGACGATCGAGGAGGGGCTCTTCGTCGCTGACTGGGGGGCTGACCTTATCGCTACCACTCTCTGCGGCTATACCGAGGAGACAAAGGGAGAGAGCCTTCCCGCCTTCAGCCTGCTTCAGGGGCTGGTGCGCCGCACCAGTCAGATACCAATCGTCTGCGAGGGCGGAGTCGCCAGCCCCGAACAGGCCGAACGAGCCTTTGAATTGGGAGCCTTCGCCGTCGTCGTCGGCACAGCCATTACCGGCATCGACCGCCTCATTGATCCATTTATTGCCGTCGCTCCGCGACATGCCCGGTAGCTCTGCCCGTCCGGCTGATTATTGAAAGGATTGTTGGGTTTGAGTATGATGAAAACAGCCCGGGCCCCCTTCCCAGTTGGCGCTTTTTCGGCGATAACTAAAGGTGAGGACTGACAGTTGTCTTCTCAGGGCTTGCAGGTGCTGAGCTTGCAGCTTCAGGTAATTTGAATAAGATTGTCGATCAAAACGATCAAAACGATCAAAACGATCAAAACGATCTAATAGATCAGAGAGATCGCAGGAGATTGTGGTTCAATGGCGATGTCGGTTCAACACGGAGGATGAAATGACGAACACCGGACAGAGAACGGCTCCAAGCGGCGTCTATCTGAATCCTGATTTGAAAAGCCCCCAGGCACAGGAATTTGAGGACAAACTCTCTTCGCTGATAGTCGGGCAGGATCGTGCAGTGAGACGGATCACCGGGCTTTACCAGATCTTTCTGGCGGGCCTTGCACATCCGGGGCGCCCGGTTGGCACGCTGCTCTTTCTGGGACCGACGGGCTCCGGGAAGACGCGCGTGGTTGAGGCGGCCGCCGAGGTTCTTTTCAACGATGCCAACGTCGTCACCAAGGTCGATTGTGCCGAGTTCCAGCATTCGCACGAAATCGCCAAGCTGATCGGCTCACCTCCGGGTTATCTTGGCCATCGTGAAACGGCACCGATGCTCACCCAGGAGAATATTGACCGCTCGCATAACGACAAGGTCAAGCTCTCATTAGTTCTCTTTGACGAGATTGAGAAGGCGAGTGACGCGCTCTGGCAACTGCTGCTGGGGATTCTCGACAAGGCGACGCTGACGCTTGGCGACAATCGGCGCGTCGATTTCTCCCGGGCAATCGTCATCATGACCTCAAATCTTGGGGCTCGTGAGATGAGCGAGCTGATCTCGGGCGGGATCGGCTTTGCGCCAAAGAGCGGAGTGGTCGATACCGAGGTCGATCAGAAGATTTATCGAACGGCAGTCGAGGCGGCCCGGCGAAAGTTCTCGCCGGAGTTCATGAATCGCATCGACAAGGTGGTCGTCTTCCGCAGTCTGCGTGATGAACATCTGCGCCAAATCCTTGAGATCGAGCTGCATGCTGTGCAGGAGCGGATCACTCGTGGCAGTGGCAACAAGTTTGTCTTCAAATGTACCGATGCCGCCAAGAAGTTTCTCCTTGACGAGGGGATTGACTTCAAATATGGCGCGCGCCATCTCAAGCGATCGATCGAGCGGTTTCTGGTCTATCCGTTGTCGAACCTGATAGCCACGGGCCAGGTTGGTTTTGGTGATCTGCTGATCGTCGACTACTCTCCGGAGATTGGCAAGCTGGTCTTCTCGCGGGAATCTGCAGGGGTGCTGGTGGTGGGCGAGCCCGCGCCACCGAGGGATGGTGAGGGAGCACTGACGGTGAGTGAGAATGCGCTTGCGATCAGTGCCAGTGAGAGCCTTGCGGCACCGGCGCCAGCGGCTGCACCTCCCACTGAGTGATATCTGTCGGTCCTCTTTTGATACTCTGAACAACTGGTGATCCTGCTTACCCGGCAGTCATCCTGCCGGGGGAGGTCTCTGCGCATGCACGACTTGATAATCATTGGTGCCGGCACGGCGGGGTGCGTGCTGGCAGAGCGGCTGACGCGATCCGGTCGGCAGCGAGTTCTGTTGATCGAGGCAGGAGGAGATCCAAAGGACAAGTTTGTCAAAATCCCTGCCGGGTTTACCAGGCTCTTCAAGTCGAAGCTTGACTGGAATTTCGAGAGTGAGCCGCAGGTATCGGTCAACCGCCGGGTTTATGTTCCGCGCGGCAGGATGCTTGGCGGGTCAGCGAACATCAATGCACAGATTCATCAATGGTGTCATCCGGCCGATTTCGAAAGCTGGGTGGATGCCGGTGCGCACGGCTGGGGCTGGGATGATGTCTCTCCGATCTTTCGACGGCAGGAGCGCTGGCTGGGAGACGACGGGCAGGAAGGGCGCGGGCTGGCCGGTCCCATGTTCATCTCTCCCAATCGCCACGTCCATTGGCTCTCACAGGCCTTCGTCGAGGCCGCGCGTTCTGCCGGCCTGGGGCGCATGGCCCGCTACAATGGCGAGCATTACGAGGGGGCCTGGATCGTCGAGCTTGCCCACAAGGACGGACAGCGGTTCAGCGTCTATGATGCCTTTCTCAAACCGGCGATGTCGCGATCCAATCTTGAAATCTTGCGCGGAGCGACAGTGTCGCGCATCAATTTTGAGAGTGGCCAGGCAACGGGAGTGACGGTGCTGCGCGATGGCGCCGAGCAGGT
>CAIKMY010000068.1 GCA_903828635.1 uncultured Acidobacteriota bacterium | reverse complement strand
TGACCCCATGGGGCTCAGAGCGCTCGAATCGCTTGGCATTGAGGTGATTGATGGACAGGAATTGTCTGAGAAGGCTCGTATGATTAAGTCGCCAGATGAAATCGAACTGATGAAATGGGCGATCCGGGTTGCTGAGAGTGGTCTGTGGCGAATGTATGAGGCCTCCGTTCCGGGTGCCTCCGAAAACGAAATCCTTGCAGAACTTCACCATGAGAACATTCGATCCGGTGGTGAGTGGTTCGAGGCGCGCCTGCTCACCTCGGGGCCGCGCACCAATCCATGGTACCAGGAGGCGTCTGACCGCGTGATCGCCGAAGGTGAAATGATCAGCCTGGACACTGACATGATTGGCCCTTATGGCTATTGTGCCGACCTCTCGCGCAGTTGGACTTGCGGTCACGTCCCGATGAACCCGACGCAGAAGAACCTCTACAGGCTGGCGCTCGACCAGATCCAGCAGAACACTGAAATCCTCCGGCATGATATGACATTCGCCGAATTCAACGAAAAGAGCTGGAAGATCCCTGAAATCAACCAGCCATTCTGTTACTCACTGGCTATTCATGGTGTGGGGCTTGTGGATGAATGGCCAGTCGTACCTCTGCATGTCGAGGGGGCCGTTGGTGAGCGTGGGGGCCGATTCCAGGAGAACATGGTGGTTTGTGTCGAAAGCCTGATTGCCGCTCCCGGAACTGAAAGCATCAAGCTTGAAACTCAGGTACTTATCACCAGTGACGGACCCGTGCGGCTTGACTCCTTTCCCTGGGCAGCCATCTGATTACTGGCTGATATCCAAATCGGAACCAGCAAAATTCGGACATTGAGCGTTTGTTGCCTGTTCTGGTTTTGGATGTTTCAACTGGCAGAAGACAGCGAGAGGGGGCTGGTGAGCAAGTCTGTCCTCACGGGTGCCTCTCGGCCATCAGTGGGTTGATAAACCTGAAGAGTTCTGAGGTTGCCGGGTCATCAGGCCGGCCAAGCTCATCATTGATGCGGTTGTGAGTCGTTTCGCGCACGCCATAAAGGGTCACCGGCACGGCTGCGGCCTGCAGTGCGTTTCTGAGGCGGAGTGCCTGTGCCGTGACATCGGGGTGACCGGCCACGTGGAGGATCAGGAATGGCGGGATGCCCTTGCCCCTGGTGATGTGGGTTACGGCGGAAAAGTCGATCTGTTTTTTGGGATCATTGCCAAATTTGACACGATGGCCAAAGTCCGGCAGGGGCAGGCCGTGAAGAGTCTGGCGCAGTTCTGCCGTAGCAATGATGGCGGGGATGTCATAGGTATCGCCATCGACGGCAACACAGCCACGCAGGGCATCGAAGGGAACACCCTCCGCCCTTAGGTAGCGGTCATCGGTCGCGAGCAGCGCGGCCAGCTGGGCTCCCGAGGAGTGTCCCATGACAAAGATGCGTCGCGGATCACCTCCGTGCATGGCGATGTTGCGATGCACCCAGCCGAGTGATCTGGCGACATCCCGAATGACATCTCCCATCTCCACTTTCGGCAGAAATCGATGATTGGTCGAGACAAAGACGAGGCCACGTGAGGTGAAGGCTTGCGGCTTCTGTGCGACCAGAGTCTTGTCGCCGCTCTGCCAGCCTCCGCCGTGAATCCAGAAGACTACGGGGAGGTTGCGTGCGTTGTCGGGCGCGTAGATATCGAGAACCTGCCGGTCGAGTGCCGGACTGGCATAGGGGATGTTCGATTTCAGGTTCTGAGCCTCGGCAACCGCAGTGAGGATCAACAGCGCAATGATCTGTCTCATGACTCTCCTTTTGATTGATGATCTGACCGATTTGCTCGTCTTCGACCGGGGAGTATATGTGAAGGTGCCGGATTCTTTCAATTGTCGCCTGAATCATTTTATTGAATGGCAGGGCGGAGGTCCGGTGAGGTGTCGGGATAATCGACCGGGTTTGAAGATCGCGGTGATCTGGAGTTTACGCCGTGTTTGGATAGAATAGGCACTCGCGAGGGAGACGAGAGAGGGGAGAGAGAATGAGCAACGCAGCGAAGGACTATTTTGAGAAGACGATGGGGCTGCTCCGGCGGGTAGGCGAGGAGCAGATGGAGGCCATCGAGCGGGCCTCGGAGATCTGTGCGCGGAGCATTGGTGCGGGAGGGTTGGTCTTTCTTTTCGGGAACGGCCATTCGCGGATGATGTGTGAGGAGATGACGCCGCGGCAGGGGTGTTATGTGGGCTGGGTGGCGCTGGTGGAGCTGGCGTTGTCGAACCATGCCAATATCGTCGGGGTGAACGGGTTGCGGGCTCCGCTGCATCTGGAGAAGTACGAGGGCTATGCCGAGGAGATTCTGAAGGGGTTCAGGTTCGGGCCGGATGACGCGATGATTGTCATTTCGACGAGCGGGATCCGGCCGGTGATCGTCGAGATGGCGATGGGGGCGCGGGATCGCGGGTTGCCGGTAATTGGGATCTGCTCGCGTGAGCACTGCGAGCAGTCGGTAGCGGCGCACTCATCGGGGAAGAAGCTGATCGATGTGGCAGACGTGGTGATTGACAATTGTTGTCCGCCGGGGGACTGCGTGGTTGAGCTGGACGGGTTGGAGTGGCGGACGGGGCCGACCTCAACGGTGACGGGAGGGATGATCATCAACATGCTGCGTTCGCGGGTGGCAGAGATGCTGCTTGGGAGTGGCCATCGACCAGTGTTGCTGCCGAGCCATCAGTTTGTCGGCAACGTCTCGGCGCAGGAGCAGTTGGAGCGTTTTTACGATGCCTACCGGCGAAGCCTGGCGCATCTTTACCGTTGAACAATATCGTTGAACAATGAGAGAGAGCCTGCGCGAGAGAGTGGTGTTGATCACCGGGGCGACGGGGATCGCGGCGGCGACAGAGGAGCTGGCGGTGCGTGGCGGCGCACGGATCTTCATTGCGAGCATTGATGAGGAGGAGTGTCACAGGCTGGCGGGGGATTTGCGGGATGCCGGAGCGGAGGTCTTCTTTCGAGCGGGCGATCTGACGGTTGAGCGCGAGGCGGTGGCAGCGGTCGAGGATTGCCTGGCAAGATTCAGGAGGATCGACGGGATCTTCAACGTCGTGGGCATCAGCGGGCGGAGGTTTGGTGACGGGCCGGTGGACGAGTGCTCGCTGGAGGGATGGCAGCGGACGATGCGAACCAATGCCGAGACGACATTTCTGATGTGTCGTGAGGCGGTGAGGGCGATGCTCGGGCAGGTGCCGGGGCCGTCAGGCCAGCGCGGGTCGATCCTCAATATGTCGAGCGTGCTGGCGAGATCACCGGAGCCGGAGAGGTTCGCAACGCACGCCTATGCTGCATCAAAGGGCGCGATCGAGAGTCTGACGATCTCGATGGCGGCATACTATGCGTCGCGGGGGATTCGGGTCAATGCGCTGGCCCCGGGGCTGGTGCGAACGCCGATGAGTCGCCGCGCGCAGGCGGATCCGGCGATCCTGGAATTGATGGCAACGAAGCAGCCGCTGTGCGGAGATCTGATCGAGGCGGTTGAGGTGGCGCGCGCGGCGCTCTTCCTGCTGAGCGATGATTCCCGTATGATCACCGGCGAAGTGATGACGATCGATGCGGGGTGGCGGTATGGTTCGCCATAGTCGGTCTCTGCGGTGCAGAGATGTCAGGGAAAGAGAGAGTATTTGATATGATCTCGCGTCCATTGCTGACGACAGTGATTGGCAGCTATCCGTTTCCGGGATGGCTGGAGTTTGCCTGCGACCATCTGGAAGATTTTGGCACCGCCGATCGGCGCGAGTTGCAGGAGGACGCGGTGATCGTTGCGATCCACGACCAGGTGGAGGCAGGGCTTGACGTGATCACGGACGGCGAGCAGACGCGACTCGATTTCAACCTCTCGTTTTACGGTTTTCTTGAAGGGATAGCGCTGGAATCGGCACGATCGCGCAGGTTTGGGCCACCGGCGCATGATCAGCGCGGGCGGCATGAGATCACCGGAGAGTTGTCGGCTCCGCGAGGCTTGGGAGTTGTCGACGAGTGGCAGCGACTGCGACGGCTGGCACCGGCAGGGCCGGTGCTCAAGGCGAGTGTGCCCGGGCCCTACACGCTCAGCGGGCGGCTGCTGCCGAACGATCGTTATCCCGATCGTTACGCGATCACCGAGGCGCTGGTGCCGATCGTTCGTCATGAGCTGGAAGAGCTGGTGGCGGCAGGCTGTCGCGAAATCACCGTCGACGAGCCCTCGATGAGCTGCTATGCGTGGCGCGAGGATCCCCGCCGCTTCGTCGATATCTTCAATCGCACGGTGGAGCCGGCGCACGGGCGGGCAAGGCTCTCGACCCACCTCTGTTTTGGCAACTACAAGGGGAGGGCCGTCGGGCCGCGCCGCTACGCGCCAATGTTTCCGGCATTCCATGAGCTGCACGTCGACGAGATGCACCTTGAAATGGCCAGTCGTGAGTTTGCGGAACTGGAACTGATTGGCGAGCTGGCGCGCCACGTCAGGGTGGCGGTCGGGGTGATCGACGTCAAGAGCTACTACATCGAGACGGTGGAGGATGTGGTGGAGCGGGTCGGGCGTTGTCTGGGGTATGCCCCGGCGGAGCGGCTCTCGTTTGCACCGGACTGCGGGCTGAGCCAGACGGCGCGCTGGGCGGCGCGGTTGAAGCTCCGCCATCTGGTGGAAGGGGTACGCCTGGTGCGTGAGCGGCTCGGGTGTGGCGGGGAGTGATGGTGTTGGCGCACTTTAAGCTGGTCTGACGCGGAGGCGTGCCAGGTTGGCGCAGGGTTTGGAAGAGAATAATGGAGGCAAAGAGGCAGGGATGGCATTGACGATGCATGATCGTGAGGCGGCGAGAGCGACGCTGGAGGATGCGTTCGGCTTCGCGCAGGAGCAGGTGAGTCGGCTGCTGGCGAAGTACCCATCGGATTACTATCCGATGTACACGGTGGGTGGCCGCTTTGGTGAGGACCGGAAGCGATGGACGCATTGGTGTGATGGTTTCTATCCGGGGATGATGTTCATCTTTGCGGAAGCGACGGGGCGAAGCGAGTGGCTCGACCGGGCGGTATCGTTTTCGACACCGCTGGAGGGGCGTCAGTACGACCGGGCGGTGCATGACCTCGGGTTTATCTTCTTTTCGACCTACCTGCGCTGGCTGGGGCTGGGGGGACCGGTGGAGCGGATCGAGCCGGTATTGATCCAGGCGGGGCGAACGATGGCGATGCGATTTATGGAGAACGGGCAGTATTTGCGTTCGTTCGTCGAGCCGGCATCGCTCTTCATCGACATTATGATGAATGTCGGGACGATCTTCCTTGCGGCGGAGAAGACGGGCGAGGCAGGGTTGCTGGAGGTTGCGCATCGCCACTGTGAGACGACGCGGAGGACGCTGGTGCGCGGGGACGGTTCGACGTCGCACGAGGCGCTTTTCGATACGGAGTCGGGCGAGTGCCAGCGCCAGTCAACACATCAGGGGTATCGCGGGGACTCGTGCTGGAGCCGCGGATTGGCGTGGTCGCTCTATGGATTCACGCGCTCGTACCTGCAGAGTCGCGAGCCGGCGTGGCTGGAGACAGCGATGCACAATGCCAATTACTACCTTGCGAACACGCCGGCGAGCGGCGTCACGCCGTGGGATTATGACGCACCGGAGAGCGGGCCGCTGGCGCGGACTCAGGTTGACACTTCGGCCTGTGCGATTGCCGCCTCGGGGCTGCTCGATCTGGCGACGGTGACGCCGGACGCGACGAAGGCGCGGGCCTATCGTGACTTTGCGCTGACCTCGCTGCTGACGCTTTCTCGAGAGTATCTGGGGCGGGAGACCAACGGATTTGAGGGGATCCTCAATGGCGGGGTCTACCATATTCACAAGAATCTGGGAGTCCACGAGGCGGTGCTCTTCGGGGAGTACTTCTTTGTGGAGGCATTGGACAAGGCATTGAAGTGGTTGCGGCGGGCACCGGCACCGGCGGTGGTCAGGGCATATGCGGAGGATTCGCTGCCGGGCTGGGCGCGGCAGTGGGTTGACGGGCCGACGGAGGAGGAGATGCCATCGCCGGGGGAGGGTCAATGAGCGGGCGACCGATGGCACTGGTGACGGGAGCGGGGCGCGGGATTGGCCGGGGGATTGCCATTGAGCTGGCGCGTCAGGGCTGGCACGTGGCCATCAATTATGCTGGCAATGCCGGAGCGGCGAGCGAGTGCCTTGGTCTGGTGCGGAAGGCGGGCGGCGAGGGGACGACCATTCGCGCCGATGTTGCCAGTGGTGAGGATCGCGAGCGGCTGGTGGCGGAGACACTGGCGATTGGCGGACGTATCGACCTGCTGGTCAACAACGCGGGGATTGCGCCACGGGTTCGTGCCGACATCCTCGATGCCGGCGAGGAGTCGTTCGACCACCTGATGGCTGTCAACCTCAAGGGCCCGTACTTTCTGACGCAGCGTGTCGCCCGCGAGATGGTCGCGCAGGTGGAACGTGGCGCGAAAGGGCCGCTCGGTGCGCCGCGGATCGTGACGATCACCTCGATCTCGGCCTATACTGCCTCGGTCAATCGAGGCGATTACTGTGTCTCAAAGGCGGGGTTGGCGATGATGACGAAGCTCTTTGCCGCGAGGCTGGCCGCTCACGGGATACTGGTCTACGAGGTCCGTCCGGGGGTAATTGAGACGGACATGACTGCCGGAGTGAAGGAGAAATATGATCGGCTGATCGCCGAGGGGGCGTGGCCGATCGGGCGCTGGGGCTATCCAGAGGATATCGGCCGCGCGGTGGCGGCGATCGCGCGCGGCGACCTGCCATTTTCGACCGGCGAGGTGATCAATGTCGATGGAGGTTTTCACCTGAGAACGCTCTGATCTCTCTGTGCGGTGATGGTCGTCGTCGAGCAGTCGATTCAATCCATTCGGGTCAGTCTGTTCGGGTCAGTCCATTTTGGAGGTAGCAATGAGGCGACGCGGTATTCGTGGCACGATATTCCCGGCGACTGTTCTGGTGACGCTGCTGGCTGCCGGGATGGCAGTTTCGGTACCTCGGGCAACGGGAAAGTCGGTGCAATCACCGGGGCCGCAGACGGTTGAGTTGCAGCCCTTCTCGGTGCAGGTGCGTCGGCTGATGGAGACGCTCGATTACCTTGGCGAGCCGCTGGCAGCGGGGGATCGGCGCGAAGTGGAGCGGGCGCTGGCCGAGTATGACGCAAAGCGGACGACGGCGGCGCTGCAGGATGTTCTCGATCGATACACTCTCTTTCGGGTCGATATCAGCCCGGAGAGTCGGGTGCACGTCGCGCGTGGAGCGGCGAAGCCTGAGCTTTACCAGAATGGCTGGCGGACATTCCTCGTCAAGGTTCATAACGAGGCGGGGGTGACGGCGGAACTGAAAGTTGAGAGCGGGCAGGGATTGCCCGTCTTTTCGCGGGGCAAGCGGAACTTTTCGGCCGATCCGCGTCCGGAGCAGACGATCAGTGAGCGTGATGTTGCCGAGAGGTGGCTTGATCTGAGTCTCTACCGCAAGGCGCCGCAGACGCCCTACCTGACGGGGCTCAACCTTGAGTACCGCGTCATTCAGCTTTACAGCCGCGATGCGGGGCGGCGCGAGGCGCGGATCGGCTTCAATGTTGGCCAGGGCAGTCAGGATATCGGGTTTCGCAATGACGTCGACATTCTCTTCACCTGCCGTCCGGCGAGCGAGGTGACGCTGCGGGTGCAGGATGAGCAGGGGCGCCCGACGACGGCTTCGTTTGTGATTCGGGACGGCCAGGGGCGGATCTATCCGTCAGCGGCGAAGCGGCTTGCGCCCGACTTTCATTTCCATTCGCAGATTTACCGCGCCGACGGTGAGAAGGTGATCCTGCCTCCGGGGGATTTTACGATCGAGTACACGCGCGGGCCGGAGTATCTGGTGAGGCGGCAGGCGGTGAAGATCGAGCCGGGGCGTCCCCAGACGCTAAGCTTCAGGCTGGAGCGCTGGATCGATCCGGCGCGGCTTGGCTGGTATTCGGGTGATCATCACATTCACGCTGCCGGCTGCATGCATTACGAGACGCCATCGCAGGGAGTCCGTCCGGAGGATATGATGCGTCACATCCTCGGAGAAGACCTCAAGGTCGGGAGCGTGCTGACGTGGGGGCCGTGCTACTACTATCAGAAGCAGTTTTTCGAGGCAAAGGATAACCGGCTCTCGACGCGGGATTATCTGATGCGCTATGACGTCGAGGTCTCGGGCTTTCCATCAAGCCATACCGGCCATCTGACGCTGCTGCGGCTGAAGGACCAGGACTACCCGGGGGCGAAGGTGATCGAGGACTGGCCGACGTGGGATTTGCCGGTACTCAGGTGGGCACGGGCGCAGGGGGCGATCACCGGCTTTGCCCACTCGGGTTGGGGGCTGGAGGTGAAGACGGATCAGCTGCCAAACTTTGAGCTGCCGCGCTTTGACGGGATCGGGGCGAACGAATACATCATCGACGTTGCGCATGATGTGGTCGACTTCATCTCGACGGTTGACACGCCATCGGTCTGGGAGCTGAACATCTGGTATCACACTCTCAACAGCGGTTTCCGGACACGCATCAGCGGCGAGACCGATTTCCCGTGCATTTATGGCGAGCGGGTTGGTCTGGGCCGGAGCTATGTCAGGCTTGACGGGCAATTGAGCTACGATGCGTGGACGGAGGGGATTCGCGCGGGGCGGGCTTACGTGTCGGACGGCAAGAGCCATCTGCTCGATTTCCGGGTTGACGACCGTGAGGTGGGGACGAAGGGGAGCGAGCTGACGCTGGCGGCGGCGAAGAGCGTCAGGGTGAGTGCACGGGTAGCAGCGCGGCTCGACGAGCAGCCGAACGCGGCGATCCGCGGTTTGAGATATGACGTCAAGCCGTACTGGGATCTGGAGCGGACGCGGATTGGCGAGACGCGGAGGGTACCGGTGGAGTTGATTGTCAACGGCGAGGCGGTAGCGCGACGCGAGATAGTGGCCGACGGGGAGCTGCGGGAGGTGAGTTTTGACCTTCCGATCGAGCGTAGCAGCTGGGTTGCGCTGCGGATTCTGCCATCATCGCACACCAATCCGATCTTTGTAGTGGTCGGTGATCAGCCGATCCGCCCGTCGCGGAAGAGTGTCGAATGGTGTCTCAAGGCAGTTGATCAGTGCTGGAGCCAGAAGGCGCCACGCATTGCGGCGGCGGATCGCGATGAGGCGGCACGCGCTTATGAGCAGGCGCGCGAGGTCTATCGCCGGATTCTTGCCGAGTCACCGCGATAGTCCCGGCGTCAGGTGGGCGGTGCCGATCGACGGGGCGGGGCTGTTAAGGCAAAAGTTGTCTTTTCGTTGTGGTTATTGGTCTGATTGTGGGAAGGAGGCCCGGATTGTTGATCAAATTCTTGATCAAGAGGTTGATGCTGCTGCTTTTGCCAGGGCTGTTCGTCGTCAATTATCTGGTGACGCGGCCGGTGACGGCGGACGGAGCAATCGATTTCAATCGGGACATTCGGCCGATTCTGTCGGGGAATTGCCTGCAGTGTCACGGTCCCGACGAGAGTTCGCGGAAGGCGCGGTTGCGGCTCGACACGCGGGAGGGGGCGCTGGCGAAGACCGGGGTGATCGTTCCCGGGGATGCGGCATCGAGTCGGCTGATGAAGCGCGTGCTCTCGAAAGATCCGGACGTCATCATGCCGCCACCTTCAACAGGGCATCAATTGACGTCGGCGCAGATCGAGCTGCTGCGACGCTGGATCGATGACGGGGCGAAGTGGGGAGTGCACTGGGCCTATGCGACACCGCAGCGGCCGGCGCTGCCAACGGTTGGCAATCGGGCGTGGGTGCGCAATCCGATCGATGCTTTCGTGCTGGCAAGACTGGAGAAAGAGGGGCTCAAGCCCTCACCGGAGGCCGATCGCCTGACGCTGTTGCGGCGGGTGACGCTCGATCTGACGGGGCTGCCACCGACGCTGGAAGAGTCTGAGAAGTTTCTGGCCGACAAGTCGCCCGAGGCCTATGAGAAGCTGGTTGACCGGCTGCTGGCCAGTCCCCATTTCGGTGAGCGCTGGGCACGGCCGTGGCTCGACCTTGCACGCTATGCTGATTCACACGGCTACGAGAAGGATCGACCGCGGGTGATGTGGAAGTATCGCGACTGGGTGATCGATTCGCTCAATAAAGACAAGCCATTTGATCGCTTCACGATTGAGCAGCTTGCCGGGGATATGCTGCCCGGTGCGGGTAACGAGCAGCTGATCGCCACCGGTTTTCACCGCAACACGATGCTCAACCAGGAGGGTGGTGTCGACGATGAGGAGGCGCGCTGGGAGACGATGGTCGACCGCGTCAACACGACAGCAACCGTCTGGATGGGAGTGACGCTCGGCTGCGCGCAGTGCCACAACCACAAATATGATCCCTTCTCGCAGAAGGATTACTACCGGATGCTGGCCTTCTTTGATTCGCACGAGTACTCAATGCTGGTGATGCCGGGGAGTGAAGGCTGGGTGATCGAGCCGGATCTTGAGTTGCCGACACCGGAGCAGGCGGCGAAGCGGGCTGAATATCAGGCAGAGATCGCCGTGATCGAGAAGCGGATGAAGGCGGAGACGCCGGAGCTGGCGGCGGCACAGGCAGAGTGGGAGCGCGGATTGCTGGCAGCCCCGGGAGATTGGAGCACGCTCGATCCGGTGAGCTTCAGCTCGACGGGGGGAACGAAGCTGGTGCGCCAGGCGGACAAGTCGCTGCTGGCGCTAACAGGGGATGGCAATCCGGCACCGGCAAATGACAGCTACACGCTCAGCTTCGATCTGCCGGCGAGCGGCGAGGCAATCACCGCGCTGCGGCTGGAGGTCTTGCCTGATCCGAGCCTGCCAAAGGGTGGCCCGGGGCGTGACATCTACGGCAACTTCGTGATGAGCGGCATCGGGGTTGAGCTGGGTGGCGCGAAGCTGAAGCTGGGTGCGGTGCAGCTCAGCGACGGAGTCGGGCGACTGACGCTCGGTCCGCCCTACCGCTGGACGATCGATGCGACGCGTGACGAGAAGCGAATGGCGCGCGAGGCGGTGCTGGTGCTGGCGACTCCACTGAAGCCGGCGGCCGGATCGCGGCTGACGCTGACGATTGAGCAGATTTCGAGCGTCGTCAACCAGGGGCTTGGCCGGGTGCGCGTCTCGGCGACGACATCGAGCGAGCCACTCCGCGTCGTCGCTCTACCCCTGCGCTTTCAGAAGGCGCTGGCGACACCGGAGTCCGAGCGGACGGCAAAGCAGCGCGAAGATCTGGCCACGCAGTTTCGGCAGGATACTCCGCAGCTTGCCAGCGATCGCAATCGGCTCAGGTTTCTCGGCGAGATGATCGATCTTCTGGGCATCGTCAAGGCACCGATCATTCGCGAGAAGCGCTCATACGAGCGACCCTCGACCGATCTGCGAGTGCGCGGGAGTTACACCAACAAGGGTGAGCGGGTTTACGCGGCGACGCCGGCCTCGCTGCACGCCTGGCCGGAGGATGCGCCGATCAACCGCCTTGGGCTGGCGCGCTGGCTGATGAGTGCTGAGAATCCGCTGACGGCACGGGTGACGGTCAACCGTTTCTGGGAGCAGATCTTTGGGCGCGGCCTGGTCGAGACGGCGGAGGATTTCGGGATGCAGGGCAGCCTGCCGACTCATCCGGAGCTGCTCGACTGGCTGGCGGTCGAGTTCCGCACCGGTGGCGAGGATCGGGCAGCGTGGAGCATCAAGCGGCTGTTGCGGCTGATGGTCACCTCGGCGACCTATCGTCAGTCGTCGGTGGTTCCGGCCGGGAATGACGATCCTTACAATCGGTTGCTGGCGCGCGGGCCGCGCTTCCGGCTCGATGCGGAGACGATTCGCGACTCGGCGCTGGTTGCCAGCGGGCTGATCAACACGAAGGTCGGCGGGCCGAGTGTTTACCCGTTGCAGCCGGAGGGAATCTGGGCCAATCCGTATGACGGCTCGACGATCAAATGGAAGACGAGTGTCGGTGCCGATCTTTATCGTCGCAGCGTCTACACCTTCCTGAGGCGCACGGCTCCCTACCCGATGATGACGACCTTTGACGCGCCGAGCCGCGAGTTTTGCACGGTGCGGCG
>CAIKMY010000067.1 GCA_903828635.1 uncultured Acidobacteriota bacterium | reverse complement strand
CTCTCGATCGTAACGTGCCGCCTGCTCGACCGGATCGCCGGCATCTACCAGGTTGACGAAACTGATCCCCTTGACCACCCGGCCGTTGTCGACATCAAGGCAGGGGATGATCCTTTTTGCCAGCATGTCGCTCAACCTCCCAGGGCCATCGTTACCCTTCTCAGCCCCATCGTGGTACTCACAGCCTGATCTGCCTTACCCAGATGACGTGCGGAACCGCAGCCAGAGCTGTGAGTGTCGCCGCATCCAACGCGCTGTCAACCTCGTAAATCGACATCGCCGCCTCACCCGGGCGGTTCCGGCTGAGGTAAAGCTGCGCAATGTTGATCTGATGATCGCCAAGGAAGGTACCAACCTGGCCGACAACCCCGGGCTTATCAGCATTGTGCAGCACCAGCAGATGGCCTGAGGGGATTGCCTCGATCCGGTAGGAGTTGATATAGGCAAGACGCAGGTCACTCGAACCAAAGATCGTTCCGGCAACACGGCACTCGCCATCCTCGCCACGAACGATCACCTCGATCAGGCTGGTGAAATCCTGCGCTGACAGCGCCTTTGACTCGGTCACCTGCAAACCGCGCTCGGCGGCAATCAGTGAGGCATTGACCGGCGTCACTCGTGAACTGACCGATTTCAGCAGCCCGATGAGGATCGATTGCGTCAGCGGCCGGACATCGAGCTCCGCCACCTGCCCACGATATTGAATCTGAATTTCACGCACCGGCTGGTTGAAGAACTGCGCCTGGAAACTTCCGAGCTTCTCGCCAAGCTCAAGGTAGGGGCGCACGTGTTCAAGCACCTCGGGGCTGACCGCCGGGACGTTGACCGCTCCAGCTACCGCCCCGGAGAGCAGATAATTGGCAACCTGCTCGGCGATCGTTACCGCTACCGAATCCTGCGCCTCGTTGGTCGACGCGCCAAGATGGGGCGTGACGATCACCTCATCAAGCGTCAGCAGCGGATGATCTGTCGGCACCGGCTCCTTGACGAAGACGTCGAGGGCCGCACCGGCAACCTTCCCTGACCGTACCGCCTCATACAGCGCCGCTTCGTCAACCAGCCCTCCGCGCGCACAGTTGATGATGCGCACCCCCTGCTTCATCTTTGCAAATGCCGCCTCCCCGATGATTCCGCGAGTCTCCTCCGTCAGCGGCGTGTGCACCGTGATGAAATCCGACTGCTGGAAGAGCTCATCGAGCGTTGCCAGCTCAATTCCTGACTTTGCCGCAACCTCCCTGGTGGTGAATGGATCATAGCCCAGAACCTTCATCGCCAACCCCTGCGCCCGCGACGCCACGATCTTGCCAATGTTGCCCAGACCAATCACCCCCAGCGTCTTGCCGGCCAGTTCGACTCCCATGAAGCTCTTCTTGTCCCACTTCCCTGCTTTGAGCCTGGCATGCGCCTGCGGGATCTTCCTCGCCAGTGACATCAGCAGCGAAATGGTATGCTCGGCCGTTGTCACACTGTTGCCGGCCGCTGCATTCATCACCACGATGCCGCGCTTGGTCGCTACCGGGACGTCAATGTTGTCAACGCCCGTCCCCGCCCGGCCGATCACTTTCAGGTTGTCGGCCGCGGCCAATATCTCGGCCGTCACCTTGGTTTCACTCCGGACGATCAGACCCTGATACTCGCCGATTACCCCCTTCAACTCCTCGGGCGACATCCCAACCCGGAAATCGACCTCAAACTCAGCATGCTGTTTCAGTATCGCCAGCCCTTGGGCCGAGAGATTGTCGCTTACCAGTATTTTCATGATATAAAAGCCGTCACCTTTCTATGCCTATATTGACTTGTATTACTTCCTCGCAATTCCGCCGGAAATTGACTATAAAACTTGAATGCAAAATTTGAGCACGACATCGACGACATCATTGTACACGCGATCCGACGCAATGGTCATTGTGGTTAATTGTTGCCATGGTTAATTGTTGCCGGATGATTACTTGTTGCCGAGCGGGGGAAGCGGAGTCGCCCCGGCCGGTCGGGATGGCATGCACACCAGGAAATATAAAGACGACCGCCGTCTGCCCTCCCCTGCCGCGAGTGTCAGGAACGATGTCGAGTTGGTCAGGCACATCTGACCAAATGGCCTGATGCTCACCAGGGCCTCTCCCTGAAATCCTCACGGGCTTCCCCGATGCTCTCACTCCTGAAAGTTACAGCGTCTCACCGGTTCGTCTCACCGGTTCGTCTCACCGGTTCGTCTCTCGCCACATCTCCCCGGCAAAGGCAGAAGGTGCGCCCCTCGTCTCACGGTACTTTATCGATTCACAAGACCGGATCGTCAGCGGACCGAATCCCGACAAGAGCTCTGAGACATCTCAGGCATGTGAGATATCCCGGCGGTCTCAGCCATTCGGCAGCTCTGACCGGGTGCTTCCGGGTATCTCCCGTACGCCATTTGTATAATATGCAACCAACCTGCCAAATTGCAACAAGACGACAGCCTGCCCGCTTCACGCCAGCGGCTCGCTCGCTTGCCTTTTGACTTCGGGCCTCTTAAACTCCAGTTTTTGTGTTTCACAATCAACAAGATATCAGGCAGTAAAATACCAGGCAGATTATCAGTAAAACCATCAGCACATTATCAGGAATCAATCGAAGCCGACGCCTCTGCGGGCGCGTCGGTATTGATACAGATCCAGCGAGGCAGATCCAATGAAGATTCATGAATATCAGGCCAAGGAGCTTCTCAGGCGCTACGACGTCAAGGTTCCGCGCGGGATTGTCGCGCGTTCGCCGCATGAAGCGGAGGCAGCGGCAGGAGAGCTCGGGCTCCCGGTGGTCATCAAGTCGCAGATTCATGCCGGCGGTCGTGGCAAGGGCGGTGGCGTCAAATTGGCGAGAACGATCGAGCAGGTTCACGAGATAGCGAAGTCGATGATTGGCATGACGCTGGTCACCCATCAGACCGGTCCTGAGGGGCGCGTTGTCCAGACGCTGCTCGTCGAGGAGGGGCTGAAGATCAAACAGGAATTTTACCTTGGCATGCTGCTCGATCGCTCCACTTCGCGCCTGGTCTTCATGGCCTCGGCCGCCGGTGGAATGGATATCGAAGAGGTCGCCGCCAACACGCCGGAGAAGATCCTGCGCGAGACGATCGATCCCGCCGTCGGGATGCAGCCCTTCCAGGCGCGAAACCTCGCCTTCGGGCTGGGCATCGCGCCGGCACTGATCGGCAAGGCGGTCAAATTCATGCTCTCGCTTTACCGTGCATTCGTCGACCTTGACGCCTCACTCGTCGAAATCAATCCCTTCCTCCTGACGGAGGATGGTGAATTTTATGCGCTCGATGCCAAGGTCACCTTCGATGATAATGCCCTCTTCCGGCACAAGCAGTTCTCCGAGCTGCGTGATCTCAACGAAGAGGCGGCGCTCGAAATCGAGGCATCGAAGTTTGATCTCAACTACATCAAGCTCGACGGCAATATCGCCTGCATGGTCAACGGAGCCGGCCTCGCCATGGCAACCATGGATATCATCAAGCTCGCCGGCGGGGAGCCGGCCAACTTTCTCGATGTCGGCGGTGGCGCCTCCCAGGAGCGCGTCGAGAATGCCTTCCGCATCCTGCTCGCTGACGAGAATGTCCGTGCTGTGCTGATCAATATCTTCGGTGGTATTGTTCGCTGCGATATGGTCGCCCGCGGCGTCGTCGAGGCCGCGCGCAACCTCGGGGTCACCGTGCCGATCGTCGTTCGCCTTGAAGGTACCAATGTCGAGGAGGGCCAGCGCGTACTCAGTGAGTCCGGCCTCAACTTCATCGTCGCCAACGGGATGAGGGACGCCGCCGCCAGGGCCGTTGGCGCGGCCGGCTGATGGCCTCCGCCAAAACCTGTCGTTAATCAGCAAAGAGCCTGAAGGGAGCAGCAATCGCTCAATCCCTTCAGGCTCTTTGTTATTGCAGCTCAAACCAGCCGCTGATTCACCCCGCACCCGGGCTTAGTTCAGCTCTCCGGCCCCACGGCAGCAGATTACCGTGCACAGGATGCCGGATAGACGGGAACCCTGATCGTTATCGATGATGACAGACGCAGGTGATGAAGGTTATGACCTCCATTATATGCTGTCGGGACTCCGCTGCTGCCTGAATTGAAATTGATCATCGCCCCGAGCAATGGCGCATTACTGAGACCATTCATCCTCACCCAGCCGGAACGCCCGTCAGGGACAACCGTCGTAAACCTTGGTGCCGTGCGTGGCGTCGAGTTGTTGAAGGAGAACTTCAGCTGACTCCGCACTGAGGTGAGGCTGAAACTGTAGCCATTCTCGGTGTCGTTATAGAGCAGGCCGAAGACACTGCCAATTGAATTGGCCTTGACCGCCAGATCCCCACCCGGTTGATTGATGATGACCATGGTGTCGTTGTTGCTGGCCCGGCTCGGTATGTTATCGATTGCCAGCAGCGATGGTAGCTGCTCATACATCGAGCCGTTGAAATTCAGTTCTGCCACCACATCAACCGGTGTGACGGTCGGTGCCACCTTGGCGCGTACCGCCACTGCTGGCAGCACCGCCTGATGCCCGGAGGGAAACTTGATATATTCGTCGCCAATCAGATGATTGAAGACAATCGGCGCTCCCGATCCATTGATCGCGACAACCACGATGTAACCCTCCGTTCCCGGATCGAGATCAGAGGTGTTATAAGTAACTGTCTGATTGGGTGTCAGGCATACGACAAAGTCTGCCGTCAGCCCCTCGGCTGATTCAATAAAAAAGAGGTGAAGCGCAACCCCGGCACTCATATTGGTGTTGGTGATCGCGAACTTCGTATCCTGTGTCATCGGACTGGTCGGATCCGAGGTATATGCATTAAAAAAGAGAACTGACCCCGCCTTCTGTCCGCTGCCGGCAGTGTCGGAGGCGAACGAGCCCGGTTGTCCTGGATCGGCCGCACGCCCCGTGAATGCAAAGGCGGCCAGCACCACCGCAAGGATCATTACCGAGTTCAAATTTCGTGAGCTTCGCATTGCGATCTGACTCCTTGATTGTCTGTATCTCTTTGTCGTTCCCAACTGTCCTGGTAACCAGTGTTTTGCTATCTCCCGGCGCTTTGCACGGATCAGAGCATCAGGTCCCGGGCTGCTTCGTTCAGACTGCGAGCAACCTCGACGTCTCTCTTGCAACAACCATTCCACAACTCTGAGCCACAACTTTGAGCAATCAGGCATGAACGGATCCAGCCGACAACTTCAGGAACAACATTGAGCGGGGCAGTTATAGTGATGGGCAGATTGAGGCTGCGTGATCGGGAGAAATGGGCCGACACACTGCTTTAACGGGGATGGCAATGGGGGTGTAGTTTCTGGTTCTCGCGATCGATACAGCCTGTGCTGCAGAGCTGATAAGCACGCAGATGCGGGCTTCTGACTCTGCCAGGGCCTCGATGATCACCGTCAGTCATGACCTTTAACTTGATTAGCCGGCAGCAGGATTGGCCGGCAGGGCAACCGGAGTCCACAGGATAAACGATCAGGGATGATAGGCGAAAACGGGTATTACTGACTCCGGTAACGCGTACAACCCGGGGCAATGGAACAAAGCGGCCAGTGATGGTCACGATTGATCGGGCGGGGTGTGAGGCCAGCCGATCTCACATCAAGGAATTTATTCAAGTTTTGCCACAATGTCAACTTTAAAGCCGTCATAACTATCAGGATTAATTTTTGCCCGGCGTCGATTGGGCGAGGTCTCGGGGAGAGTTGAGTAACCAGGCAACACCAAACTGACATCAGTGGACGACAACTGATGAGTGGCCATGTCAACGAATGGTTGCAGAATCGCCTGAGCCGGAAAGATTAGCACCGCCAAATCTCAGGCAACCCGGAAGCGGGGAAGGGCCATCAGGATCACCGAACACAAATTAACGTGGGTTGGGATGACTGGAGAGTCATGCCAGCCGGGGCCTGATGACGACAGAGTATGCTCTCGACAATCGTGAGCAGAGGTGACGATGCTCGACATCCGGCTCTTTCAACCGATCATTTTCAACTCAGGAGGAGAAAGATGATGAGATCAATCCGAGCCATTCGGAAAACGATGCAGCCAACCTCTTCAGCATACCCCCCCTACCTAATGATTTTTGTTGCGATTACAATCACACTCACATTGGGCCTTGTGATCAATCTGCTGCCGCCTGTACTGGGGCAGGGATCATTCAGCGGCATGGAACCGGCCGTGTTGGCCACGGGAACGGCGATCTCCGGAAACGAGGAGATGACTGCCGGTGGACAGGACGAAGCACTGCCGCGGGTGAAGAGCCTTCCCGGTCGGCTGCTGGCAGGTGAGCAGTTCACCCTCAGCGGCGAGGGCTTTTCGGCGAAGGTGGCGGAGAATGTGGTACGCATCTCCGGCGTCGAGGTGCTGGTGATCGAGGCCACACCGACACAGCTGGTATTGCGAGTACCGCGCGGAGTGGCCGGAGGTCCGCTGAGCGTCACAACACCGCGCGGAGTCTGGACCAGTCAGTCACCAGTGGTGATCAGGACCTCGATCAGCGGAGTGGTCGAGGACACGGCACGGCAGCCGCTGTCGGGAGTGATCGTGCGGCTGGCGGGCAGTTCGATCACCGCGATGACGCAGTCTGATGGGTCTTTTGTGATGGCTGATGTGCCGGTCGGATCTGAGGGGGACGGGCGACAGACGCTGGAGTTTGACGCCT
The DNA here is from genome assembly GCA_903828635.1 of uncultured Acidobacteriota bacterium. GTDB lineage: Bacteria > Acidobacteriota > Blastocatellia > RBC074 > RBC074 > CAIOZW01. The sequence goes on along the minus strand of CAIKMY010000067.1, from coordinate 3,421 downwards.
CGCAGATTGCGGGCGGGCTTCCCTACCCTGGTTACAGCAGAACATTGACGGTTGTCCCGAACCGCGATAACCAGATTATAGTACCAGTCGCCCTGCAACAGGTTGACGGGCCGACGATCGAATTCGCGTTACCGGCAGGGGGCACGGCGGGGACAAGTGCTTCGCAGACAGCCCTGCCGACACGGGCGATTCAGACAGGCGGGGTGATGCTTGAGGTGCCCGGTGATGCTCTTCTCGGTCAGACAGACGGCACATCGGGTGGGCGGCTGACTCTTGGAGTCATCAACAACGGGCGTGTGCCGGCGGAGATACCGGCAGGCTATTACAGTTCGGTGATTGCCCAGATCACGCCGCCCGGATCGACGATCTCGCCCGGCGGACGACTGATCTTTCCCAATCCTGAGGGCTATACGGCGGGAACGGCCGTCAGGCTTCTGCGTCTCGATCAGACGCGCAACAGCCCGACGCTCGGGAGTTTCGTCGACGCGGGGAGTGCAGTTGTCAGTAACGATGGCCGGCGCATCGAGACGGCTCCGGGCTCAATCACCGAGGCCAGCCTCTATTTCGTTTCTGCTCAACAGACTACCACCACGGTGACCGGGCAGGTGGTGACTTCGGACAACAAGGCGCCACTCGGGAGTGGATTTGCGTGGTGTCGCGGTCGGCCGGCACCGATCAATGCCGGCGGTGGCTTCAGCATTGAAAATATTCCGGTCGCCAGTGGTGACCTCCTCTCGGTTGAAATCAGGTTCACGGTGGCAGGTCCTGACTCGTATGGCCTGGTGAGAACACAGCGCAACGCGATTCCGGCAATTGTCGGAGGTACAACTATTGTAACGCCGGATATTGTGCTTCCCATGGTGGAGGCCAACCAACCACCGACGCTGATGGCTCAGGAGGTGGTGTCAACCGTTCCGGGCCAGTCACTGAGCTTCACGGTCATCGCCAGTGATCCGGATGCCGGACAATTGCTGACCTTCAGTGCTTCCGGTCTGCCCAGCGGTGCGACCCTGAATCAACAGGGTGGCTCCAACGCACAGTTCAACTGGACTCCCGATCTGACACAGGTCGGCACTTACAATGTCACCATCAGAGTAACTGATAACGGCTCGCCCGCCCTCAGCACCTCCGCGAGGGTGGCGATCTCGGTTATTGGTCAATTGAAATGGAGCCAGGCTGCCGGTCTGGATGGGGGAGGTGTCGCCGATCTGCTGAGCATCGGATCGCTGACATTTGCGGCAACACGTGGCGGCGGGGTCTTCATTTCCGGAAATGATGGCCAGCTCTGGACTGCCGCCAATAAAGGTCTGACCTCACTGTATGTCAACTGCCTCACGGTCAGCGGGACTAATCTCTACGCCGGGACAGACAGCGGAGTCTTTATATCAACCAACTTTGGAGAGAGTTGGACGACGACCAGCAATGCGCTCTCGAATGAGATGGTCAACTGCCTGCTGGTGGAAGGCGCTTATCTTTACGCCGGCACCTCAGACAATGGCGTCTTTCGATCATTCAATTCCGGCACTGACTGGGCACCTGTCAGCAAAGGACTGCCCGACAATGCTTTTATCGCGTCACTAGCGGCATCCAATGGCAAAATATTTGCCGGAGAAGTCAACACCGGCCTGTTCGTCTCAGACAGCTGGGAAATGAACTGGTCTTTGGTACGAGATAACAACTTGATACAGGGTTCGATCGGGAGGATCGTGACCAGTGGAAGCAGGATCTTTGCCACTGACATATCATCGATATATGTCTCAGCCGACAACGGCAGCACATGGTCGCGCCTCAGCTACCGCTTTGACGGACACACTATCAGAGACATCGCCATCAGCGGGCCGGATATCTTTGTTGCGGCATCACGCAGCTTCGGCCCGCCGACAGCCGGCGCGCAGAGGAAAGGCGGAGTCTACCGATCAAGCGATAACGGACTGAACTGGGTTCTGGTCAACAACGGCATCTCCGGCCGGAGTTTTTCGACGATCGAGGCTGTCAACGGGAAGGTTTTTGCCAGTGAGGCCGGTGGAGACACCTTTGTGTCCATCAACAATGGCAACGACTGGAGGCTGGCGAGTGCTGGTCTTACGGCACAGACCGTCTGCGCTGTCACTGAAAGCAGCGGCAGGGTCTATGCTGGCACATACGGAGGCGGCATCTTTCTCTCGACCGACGGTGGGCTCAACTGGTCGCCGACCAACAATGGGTTGACCAACAAAAATGTCTGCTCACTGGTGATCAAAGGAGGAAACGTCATCGCCGGGACCGATGAGGGGATCTTCATCTCAACCGACAACGGCCTCAGCTGGAGACAGGATGTCGGATCAATAATCTACTCAATCAACTCCATACTGCCAGGCAAAGGCAATCTGATTGCAGGCGGCGACTCAGTAAATGTTATGGGCACGGTGAGATCCCACGTGCTCATCTCGGCTGACAACGGGCTCACCTGGAAACCGGTCAGAGGAGGCCCTCCCATCGGGGTCCAATCCCTCACCCGCAACGCTGACAGCATCATTGCCGTCACCTTTGATGGCCTCTACATCTCGACTGATGATGGAGAAAGCTGGTCCCTTGCCAACCAGTCACTGCCTTCTCAAAGTCGGTACTTCATTCCCACAAGGTCAGTGGTCGCCAGTGACGGCTACCTGTTTGCCCTCAGCTGGTATTCAGGAGTCTTTGTGTCTGCGGACAACGGACTCAACTGGACCAATGCCAGCAACGGTCTGACCAGTCTCGAAGTTAATGCGCTGACCGTCGGCGATGGATGCGTCTACGTCGGCACCAGCGACGGTCTCTTCGTCTCCACAGATAAAGGGCAGAACTGGAAATTGATCAGCGCTGAGATCGGGAAGACATCCGTCAGATCGATCACAGTGAGTGGTGGTGCGGTCTTCCTCGGAGCTCAGGGCCGAGGCATCTACCTCGGGAGGTTCTGATCCGGAGTGCAACGTGGGCCGGATTCCTCAAGACGCGGAGTTCGGCCCACAAGCCTTCGGATCATGACAAGACACCCCGGAGCCGGGGCAAGTCCATCGACATCAACGAACACCAATTAACCCGGATTTCTCATTAGATTATAGAAAAAGGCTCCTTTTCATGAGATAAAGAATTTATCCACAATCACTTATCTGAATAAACAGGAGCGTTCTTATGAGGACAGAGTGTAGGAGAGAGAAACTCGAAGTACAACCCTGTGGAGCCTGACAAGTGATTAAGGAACGCGTGGAACGGGGGGGAGGCATACCCGGAGCGTTGCTCCGGCCTTGGACTTTGGACATTTTGTGCCAGAAAAGGCGGCATTGCAGCCAGCGCCCCAACGGGGCGCAGCATACCAGCCCAGGGTGCAACCCTGGGTAGACGTGGCGCACAATTCAGGCGTTCTGAAGGAACGCCGCATAGATATTGATTGGTCACTCGTTCT
>CAIKMY010000066.1 GCA_903828635.1 uncultured Acidobacteriota bacterium | reverse complement strand
TGCCTCCACGAGATGAAGCTGATCGTCGATCTGCTCTACGAGGGTGGCATCACCAACATGCGCTACTCGATCTCGAACACGGCCGAGTATGGTGACCTGACGCGGGGCAAGCGAATCATTGGCCCCGAGGTACGCCAGCGGATGAAGGAGATTCTCGGCGAGATCCAGTCGGGTCAGTTTGCCGACGAGTGGATGGCCGAAGCGGAATCGGGCAAGCCGAACTTCACGCGGCTGGTCGAGACAGAGAAGAAGTTCCAGATAGAGAAGGTGGGGGCGGAGTTGCGCGGCCTGATGCCATGGCTCTCGGCCAACCGCATTGTCGACAAGGCGAAGAACTGAGTCGGCAACCAATCTGAATCAGGGGAAGTCAGGCGATTGGTGAAAGACGCTGGTCGCCTGACTTTCACGCATATCGGGCCATATCGGCCGGTCTTCAGGGAGATCATGAGCAGCAACGAAGCGCGAGTTGAAATCTACGACACGACGCTGCGCGATGGTGCGCAGGCGGAAGGGCTGGCATACACGGTCGAGGACAAGATCAAGATTGCGCGCGCGCTGGACGAGATCGGTGTCAGCTACATCGAGGGTGGATGGCCGGGGGCTAATCCCAAGGATATTGACTTTTTCGAGCGGGCAAAGTCACTCAGTCTGAGCAATGCGGCGCTGGCGGCGTTTGGGAGTACAAGGCGCGCGGACGGGCTGGCGGCCGATGACGGAGTGGTACAGAGTCTGCTGGCGGCGCAGACGCCGATCGTCACCATTTTTGGTAAATCGTGGGATTTTCACGTCGAGATCGCACTGAAGACGACGCTTGAGGAGAACCTGCGAATGATTGCCGATACGGTGAGTCATCTTCGATCGTGCGGGCGGCGGGTCTTTTACGATGCCGAGCACTTTTTCGACGGGTTCAAGGCGAACGCGGAGTATGCGCTCGACACGCTGAAGGCGGCGGCGCAGGCGGGGGCGGAGACGCTGATCCTCTGCGACACCAATGGTGGCGGGTTGCCGGAGAAGATTGCCGATGCGGTAGCGCTGGTGCGTGCGCGTATCCCGCAGGTGCGACTGGGGATTCACTGCCACAACGACGGGGAGCTGGCCGTGGCCAACTCGCTGGCGGCGATCGAGGCGGGAGCAACCCACGTTCAGGGGGTCTTCAACGGCTACGGTGAGCGCTGCGGCAATGCCAATCTCTGCTCGGTGATTCCGAATATCGAACTGAAGATGGGTCGGCAGTGCCTGCCGGATGGCAAGCTGAAGCTGCTGACCCATACCAGCCGCTACATCAACGAGGTAGCCAATGTGGTGCCGAACGAGCGGGCAGCCTTTGTCGGGCGCAGTGCCTTCGCGCACAAGGGCGGGATCCACGTCTCGGCGGTCTCCAAGGCAAAGGAGACCTACGAGCACATCGACCCCGAGAAGGTCGGCAACGAAACGCGGGTGTTGATCAGTGACCAGTCGGGGGTAAGCAACATCCGCTTCAAATTTGACGGGCTGAGTGACGAATTCAGCCGCAATCCGGAGGCGGCGCGTCGGCTGCTGTCGCAATTGAAGACGCTGGAGCACGAGGGCTACTCGTTTGAAGATGCCGAAGCGTCGTTCATGCTGCTGGCGTGGGGAGCACTCGGCCGGCGTCGGCAGTTCTTTGATCCGATCGAGTATCGGATCTGGATCGGCTCGGCGGGTGAGCCTGAGGCAGTAGTGCGGCTGCGCGTCGGCAATGAGGAGGTGCATACCGCAAGCCTTGGTGTTGGCCCGGCACATGCTCTCGACCAGGCGCTGCGGAAGGCGCTGCTTCCCCACTACCCACAGATCGAGCGGTTTCATCTGATCGATTTCAAGGTGCGCATCCTCGACGGCGAGAAGGCGACAGCGGCCAAGACCCGCGTCCACGTCGAGACCAGTGATGGTGAAGTCTCCTGGAACACGATGGGAGTTGGCGGGAATATCATTGGTGCAACGTGGCAGGCAATTCTCGACAGCATCGATTACGGTCTCAATCGACAGTAACAATCGACAGATCCCGGAAAGGCAGGATCATGGAAAAAGCTCTCGACAGGCGTCAGGGTCTGGTGGCCCTGACGTCATTCTTTAATCTTTATGCACTGGTCGGGATCGCGTTCTATGGTCCTCCATACTTTTACGATTTCATGGTGAAGGAGTTCGGCTGGTCGCGTGAGCAGGTGACCTCCGGCAACTTCTACGGGAAGACGCTGGTACTGCCGCTCTTCGGTTTTGCGGCAGGCTGGATCATCGACCGTTTTGGTCTGAAGAGATTGATCATTGCCGGCATCCTCTTCGGGGGAGCATCGATGATCGGGCTGGGTCAGGTCGATTCGCTGCCGCTTTTCTACACGTGCTTCATCTTCAACGCGCTGGGATATGTCTGCGCCGGGCCGCTGCCCAACCAGGTGCTGCTCTCGCGCTGGTTCAGCGAGTCGCGCGGGAAGGCGATGGGTTTCGCCTATCTTGGGATCGGGCTCGGCGGAGCGATCACCGTCAAGCTGGCGTCGTGGCTGACGGGACAGTTTGGATGGCAGACATCGCTGCTCTGGCTCGGGTTGCTGATGATGGCGGTAGCGCTGCCGCTGACCTTCTCGATCAGCGATAAATCAGAGGAATTCAGGCAGCAGAATGCCGCCCCGGCGGTACCGATCGGGCAGATTCTGCGAAGCGGCCCCTTCTACCTGCTGGCGATCGGCAGTCTCTGTTCGATCGGGGCAGTGGGTGCGACCAATCAGCATCTCAAGCTCTATCTGACACGCGACAGCGGTTTCGGTCAGGATAAAGCGGCCAACATCATCGCCCTTGTTCTGCTGACAAGCAACATCGGGCGTTTGCTGATGGGCTGGCTGGCCGATCGGTATCCAAAGAAATATGTGATGTTACTGATCTACCTGCTGGTTGCGGCAGGGATCCCGCTGCTCTTTTTCATTGAGCAGCCGGGGGTGATTTATCTGTTCGCGATCGTCTTTGGCATCGGG
>CAIKMY010000065.1 GCA_903828635.1 uncultured Acidobacteriota bacterium | reverse complement strand
TCGTAGATCTCGAAGTTCTCTTTCTTCAGACCCTGCAGAATGCCGCCCGTCTTCTTGTTGTAGACTACTGCTTCGACGTTGACCACGTTGGTGTCAATGTTGATCGTCGCCGGAGCCTGCGACTTGTCGACCTTCTTCTCTTCCTGGCGCTCCTGCTCACGGCGATCCTGCTCCGGATCTCCCGTCGCTCCCGGGTTCTTCTTCTGCTTCTCCCCGGGTTTGCGCCCCGCCTGCGCCAGCGCCCTCCCATCCGTCGATGGCGCCCGGAAGACCCCGGACAGCGTCAATCCCAGCACCAGCAGCCCAGCTACCACGATTGTCAGCCGATCTCTCTTGCCCATATGATTAACCTTTCTCTGCCGCCAGCTACTTCTCCGCCTCTCTGCACTGCTCCCCTATAATTCCAGTCAGTCTAACAAAGCAGGAGACTGCCAATCAACAGACCACGATCGTCTGAACGCCGCGTTTGTCATATATTGCCGTAATTGAATCAGACTGTGGCAAAAATGATCCGTAAAAATGAATGACCTTGTAAAAAATACAAGGTGGGTGTTCCGGTGAAGTAGTGCAAAATCATATAGTTAGCAGTTGCGTCGGGAATGTGAAGAGGATATTTGTTGAAGTTTGTGGGTAAATTATGCTAATTTGCTCAATGATTTCCTGTGATTTGTGGCTTTAGTGGGGTTTAATCCAGTGTGAATCATCTGAATTATCTGATCAGACGGTATACCCGGGACAGTTTAGCGGAAGGCTTTATAAGTTCACGACTCATAAGTTCAGCAATTGACAGTCGCCTGCTCTTACGAAAACAGAATCAGATCTTCATTGACCTGACAGGCTGAACAGGCCGAATAAGCCGAATAAGCCGAAGATTACAAGATTTCCGTCGGGTCATTGCGCAGATCCCTGCTCTTCAGCAACGAGTGGAGTTCTGCTCAGCCCGGCAATGCTGCCGATGCGTTGAGGATTCAGGTTTCTGAATCCATTGCGTGTTACATTCCGGGTCGGCTTGGCGTACGACTGACCCGGTACCCCATCAGCTTGTGTCAGCAGCTGGCGCGGCAGCGGGGAGTGATCAAAGATTGATCAAAGAGTAATCAAAGAATGAACGACGATAAACGTTTTTACACTTTTGTTTTTGCGCCTACGGCAAAATCACCGCTCAGGAAATTCAATGTTCATCACCGTGTCATCTACTCGGTGCTGGCCTTTGCCGGTGTCGGAATGCTAACGGTTCTTTATGGAGCCTATTTGATTGCGCAGCATGCGGTGGTGGTTGCCAGGCTGAACCTGACGCAGCGTGAAAATCGACAATTACGAGAGCAGAACCGTGAAGCGGCCAGCAGGTTCGACCTTCTGCAGACGCGACTGACGGCACTGGACACGACGCAGCGGAAGCTGGCCGAGGGGAGTGGCCTGAGTCGCTCGACGGATATCAGCAGGTCTGTTGGCCGGGGTGGTCCGGGAGGTGCTGAAGGTGCGGGTGGAGAGTCTCTTCTCAATCTCGACAATATCGAGATTGCCACCGAGGCTCTCGAATCGGAGTTGCAGCACATCAAGGTTGCCTTTGACAAGAATCAGTTACGTCTGGCTTCGACTCCGACGGGCTGGCCGGTTCGCGGCTATATTTCCGACGGATTTGGCAATCGTCGGAATCCCTTCGGTGGTGGTGGTTCCGAGATGCACTCCGGTCTGGACATCGCCACCAATCACGGGACGACGATTACGGCGACGGCGGATGGTGTCATCATCTTCGCCGGGATGTATTCCGGATATGGCAATGTCGTTGTCATTGATCACGGCTATGGGCTGACCACGCGCTATGGTCATATGTCGAGCATCGACGTCTCTGTCGGTCAGCACGTTACTCGCGGCAGGAAAATTGGTGCCGTTGGTAGCACCGGCCGCTCGACGGCACCGCACTGCCATTATGAGGTGCGGCTTCACGACCGTCCGGTCGATCCGCTCAATTATTTGTCGATCGGCAGATCATAGCCGAAGAATATTAACCGGTTTCAACGAGTACTGCCAAAAGAGCGAGGTCGCCTGAGGGGATTATCCGGGCGACCTCGCTCTTTTCCACACCTGCCAGCCGTTAATCATTGCCGCGGGCATTACTGCGGGCATTGCTGCGGGCATTGCCGCGGGATCAGCCTCCCTGGTGATGTTCCTGGAGGCTGATGACGCTGAATTGCTTCTCCTGACGCAGGGCGGCAATGGCGCTGGCGGCGGCATTGGCACCGGTGAGCGTGGTGAAGGTGACGACCGAGTACTGGATAGCCGCGCGGCGGATCGACTTTTCGTCGTAGTGAGAGGCCCGGCCGAGCGGTGTGTTGACAATGAGGTCGATTTCGTTGCTCTTGATGAGATCGACAACATTGGGACGGCCCTCATTGACTTTGTAGACGCGATCGCAGGTGACGCCGGCGTCAGCGAGGGTTCTGGCCGTGCCCCTGGTGGCGATGATGCGGAAGCCGAGATCCTGAAGTCGTTTGGCAATGCGCACGGCATTCTTCTTGTCATTATCGTTGACGCTGATGAAGGCCGTACCATCGAGGGGGAGGCTGGCATTACAGCTCATCTGGGCCTTGGCAAAAGCAAGGCCGAAATTGTCGGCCATGCCCATGACCTCGCCGGTTGAGCGCATCTCGGGGCCGAGTACCGGATCGACTCCGGGGAACTTGGCGAAGGGGAACACCGGTTCCTTGATGAAGAAGTTTCTGACCGTCAGCTCTTCCGGCAGGTTAAATTCGCTGAGTTTGCGACCGGTCATGATCAGCGAGGCAATCCTCGCCAGCGGAACACCGGTGGCTTTCGAGACGAAAGGAACCGTGCGTGAGGCTCGCGGGTTGACTTCGAGGACATAAACGATGTCATCCTTGATTGCGAACTGGATGTTCATCAGTCCGCGGACGCTCAGCTCACGTGCGAGGATGCGCGTGTATCGACGCATGGTGTCAAGGTGATCAGGCTTGACCATGTAGGGCGGCAGGACGCAGGATGAATCACCGGAGTGGATGCCGGCCTCCTCGATATGCTCCTGAATCCCGGCAATGACGCAATGTTCACTATCAGCGAGTGCATCGACATCGACCTCGAAAGCATCTTCGAGGAAGCGATCGATGAGCACCGGCTTTTCGGGGGAGGCGGCAACAGCATTCTTCATGTAGTTTTCGAGGCTGCCCTCATCATAGACGATCATCATCGCCCGACCGCCAAGGACATAGCTTGGACGAACAAGTACCGGATAACCGATCGAGGCCGCGACACGTTTTGCCTCATCGACGGTGACGGCGGTGCCATTGACCGGCTGCGGGATGTTGAGATCGGCCAGCAGCTTGCCAAAGCGCTTGCGATCCTCGGCGAGGTCGATCGATTCCGGGCTGGTGCCAATGATCGGGACACCTGCCTGGTGGAGCCTCATGGCGAGGTTGAGCGGCGTCTGACCACCAAACTGGACGATCACTCCCTCGGGTTTCTCGATATCGACGATGTGCATGACATCCTCGTAGGTCAGTGGCTCGAAATAGAGGCGATCGGCCGTATCATAATCGGTCGAGACGGTCTCGGGGTTGCAGTTGACCATGATGGTCTCAAACCCGGCATCCTTAAGCGCAAAAGCGGCGTGGCAGCAGCAGTAATCGAACTCGATGCCCTGTCCGATACGATTTGGCCCGGAGCCAAGGATCATGATCTTGCGGCGATTGCCGGGCTCTGCCTCGCACTCAGTCTCGTAGGTCGAGTAGAGATAGGGAGTATGCGATTCAAATTCAGCGCCACAGGTATCGACGCGCTTGTAGACGGGGACGATGCCGCGCGCAATCCTCTCGGCGCGCACCTCGTCCTCGGTGCTTCTGATCAGTTCGGCCAGTCGGGCATCGGAGAAGCCGGCGCGCTTCACTCTGCGCAGCGTCTCGGCGGGCAGGCTGGCGAGAGTGTACTGGCGGGTTTCATCCTGCATGTCGACGATTTGGCGAAGCTGCGTCAGGAACCATGGATCGATCCCTGTCAGCTCACGAATCTCCTCGATCGTCCAGCCACGCTCGAAGGCGGCATGCAGGTAGTGAATACGATCGGAGTTGGGGATGATCAGCCTGCGTCGCAGATGCTCGTCATCGACGTGACTGACCGAGACGGAACCGCGCCGCTCCAGTGAGCGCACTCCCTTGAGGAAGGCCTCCTTGAAGGTGCGGCCGATTGCCATTGCTTCGCCTACCGATTTCATCTGCGTGCCGAGCACATCTTCGGCACCGGGGAACTTCTCAAATGCCCAACGTGGGATCTTGACGACGACATAATCGATCGTTGGTTCGAAAGATGCCGGGGTCTTGCGCGTGATATCGTTCGGGATCTCATCGAGCGTGTAGCCAACAGCCAGCTTGGCGGCAATCTTGGCGATCGGGAAGCCGGTTGCCTTGGAGGCGAGCGCTGATGAGCGCGAGACGCGCGGGTTCATCTCGATGACCCGCAATTCGCCATTGAGGGGATTGACGGCAAACTGGATGTTCGAGCCGCCGGTCTCGACGCCAACCTTGCGGATGATCCTTATCGCGGCGTCACGCATCATCTGGTATTCACGGTCGGTCAGGGTCTGTGCCGGCGCCACCGTGATCGAATCCCCGGTATGCACACCCATGGCATCGAAGTTCTCGATCGAGCAGATGATGACGACATTGTCATTGAGGTCGCGCATCACTTCCAGCTCGAACTCTTTCCATCCGATGATCGACTCCTCGACGAGGATCTCGCTGATGGGACTGGCCGTCAGCCCGCGCTCGGCAATCTCCTCGAACTCCTCGCCATTGTAGGCGATACCGCCCCCGGTTCCTCCAAGGGTGAAGCTTGGCCGGATAATGATCGGAAAATCGATCTCCTCGGCCGCTGCCCGGGACTCTTCAAGGTTGTGGCAGAAGCGTGCTTTCGGCATCAGCAGGCCGATTTCATCCATGGCCTGCTTGAAGAGAAGCCGATCCTCGGCGACCTTGATTGCCTTGAGCTTGGCGCCGATCAACTCTACTCCGAGACGCTCGAGAACTCCGCTTTCGGAGAGTTTCACTGTCAGGTTGAGAGCCGTCTGGCCACCAACCGTTGGCAGCAGCGCGTCCGGGCGCTCACGCTCGATAATCGCTGTTACCGACTCGACCGTCAGCGGCTCGACATAGGTTCGATCCGCCAGTTCCGGATCGGTCATGATTGTTGCCGGGTTGGAGTTAACGAGGACGACTTCGTATCCCTCCTGCTTGAGTGCCTTGCAGGCCTGGGTGCCGGAGTAGTCAAATTCGCAGGCCTGACCAATAACGATCGGACCCGAGCCGATGATAAGTATTTTCTTCAGATCAGTACGTTTGGGCATAATGAACGTTATATTAGGCAGGGGATGGGTGAATGTCCAGTGATGCAGACATCAGAAGCCCGCGAGTCTCGCGAAAAAGAGGAGGGCTCAGTTCTCACGCCACCGGGTGAGGAGCTCTTCCAGTCTCCACCGGTCCCAGGTCGACGTCCGGCTGTAGCGTCCCTGCGAGGAGGCGAGTCCGTCGACACGCGCTGAACCGCACTGCGGGCAGCTCTGTGAGGTGCCGCGCGTCACTGTCTGGCAGCTTGAACAGATGGTGAACTCCGGCGAGAGGGTGATCGCCTGAGCCTGAGTCTGATGAAAAGACTGCGAAATCAGTCGTGAGGTCTGTTCGATCGAGGGGATCCTGATACCGAGCGGAATTTCGACAGCGGCATTCCAGATGCTCCCGCGCTGGAGGGATCCTTCAAGGCGAATTCTCTCCGCCGCCTCAATCTCGCTGGCGAAGGGGGGCTTGGCGGAGTTGGTGTAACAGGCCTCACTCTCATCACGGAAAGGGGGCCGATTGGCGATCGAGCGATTGACCGTCTCGATTCCGTAGATTCTCACATCCTGTGCGGCCAGCCGATGACGTGCGGTGCTGTCCCGCGACTCAGCGATCAAAAAGCGCACTTTGTGGAGTGCCGAGAGTCGCTCGACCTCCTGATGCAGGTGATCAATGACCTCCCGGGCAAGATCCATCGCTGCTGTCGAGTCGGCCAGTGGTTCGCCGGTGACGAACTGCGCCATTTCTGCAAGCCCGATGATGTTGATAGCGTGCGATGTCCAGCTCAGCGGCAGGAATGGCTCTTTGTCAGGCCGCATCGCCAGCAGGGCAAGGGATCCGGCCTCACCACGGGCCAGCAGCTTTTCAAGAAAGATGCGCTTTTCGAGCGAGGCCTGCGCTGCCAGTTCAAGCAGGCCGGTGAGCAGGGTCATGATCTGCGAGCGATCACCCTCGGCACGGTAAGCGAGTCGTGGCAGGTTGATCGAGACCGAGGAGAAGACCGCTGCCCGCCACTGCCAGTTCTCGCCGGCACGCTGCAACTTTTCCGGCCTGAGGCCGTAGCGACTGGTAAAGGCAGCTCCCGCTCCCTGGTCTCCGTCCTCGCTCCCCTGACGATCAAATGAGAGCACGACACCACCGCGCTCGGTCATGACCCGAATCAGCAGTTCGAGAAATCGCTGGTTGCCCGGATTCTCAAGGAAAGATTGCCGCAGATGGATGATCGGGCGCAGTCCGGCAAAGGAGAACCCTTCGGCGTCACCTTCGAGATAAACCTCAAAGAGTGTCTGCAGGAAGTTGCGTGCCGTTTCGCCAATTGTGCCGTAGGTGGTGCTTAGCGGCTCACCGCCGGCTCCGAGCATCGGAGTGTTGCGGATGTAGGGCGGAGCATCCCAGTCAAGGTGGATATCGCAGCGGATGGGCTGGCCTCCACGGGCGATCGTCGGAGCCGAGAGCTCGAAGAGCAGCCCCTGGGCAAGCTGGCGTATCTCGCGATGGTTGAGGCCGACGAGCATTGGCGCAAAGGCATAGTTGAGGGAGTCCCACGTCAGGGCACCGGAGAAATAGCCCTGCAGCGCAGCCGTATAGGTGACGAGATGCGAGGCAAGGACCTCCGGGCGGCGTGCCGGTCGCGATCCGGCAAACCCTCCCGGCAGCCTGACGCCATTGCGTTTGATGAAGTCGATCGCACCGATCATCCCCTGCGGCCGGTCGATCTCGCCAAGATTCTCGATGTGGAGATCCCCGTCGAGGTGGGCAAAAGCGATTGCTTCCGAGAAGACCGAGAGCATCGCATATTCCCGTTTGATGGCCTCGGCCAGCGCGAGACTCGTCCCCTCCGGACCGTGGAGGAAGGCTCCATCCTCATGAACCGACTGGATAATGCGCGCCACATCGTAGACCGGCACACCAAGGCGCGAGTGGGCACGATATTCGGCAAGCAGCCCGGCACTGATCAGCCTTGCGTTGACCAGTCCGCGAATCAGGGGGGCAGTCAGGGTGGTGATGCCCAGTCGCTCAATCTGCTCCTTCACTTCGAGAGCGATTCTCTCTGCCTCCTCCGGTGCCAGACCCGTCTCACGAATCAAAGCCTCGGTGATTCGCCGCTGGTCGAAGAGCGAGACCTTCTCGCGTGACTGCCGAACCAGTACTTCGGCGTCTCCGATTGTCATCTCGACATCACCTGATGGATTGTTGTCTCGCGGGGTTCTCATAGTTCAGTCACTACTATCTGCTGCTATCAGGTGATTGAGCGGCCCGGCTCCGTGTCCGAGTCCCGGTGCGGCGAGAATCGCCCGTGTGACGTATCTCTTGGCAATTGTTATTGCATCGATCAGCGAATATCCTGTTCCAAGCAGCGCAGCAATGGCCGCCGAGAGTGTGCATCCCGTTCCGTGAGTGTTGCGACTGGAGATCTTCTCTCCGGTGAAGAGGTGCTCGCCCCGCCCGTCGTAAAGCAGGTCGGTCGCCGCCTCTGGCAGATGGCCTCCCTTGACCAGTACCGCCGACCCGCGACATATCTCGTGAATACGGATCGCCGCACGGCGCATCTCATCGAGATCGCGTACCGGCAGCCCTGATAGTCGTTCAGCCTCGGCCATATTCGGTGTCACCAGCTCTGCCTGCGGCAGCAGCCTCGCCACCAGGATTCGTACCGCTTCGTCATCGATCAGATCGTAGCCGCTTGTCGAGCGGATCACCGGATCGATCACTGCATGTGGCAGACGGTGTGTGGCAATTGCCATCGCCGCCGTCTCGATCGTCTCCGCCGTTGGCAGCATCCCCGTCTTGACCGCCGCAATCCCGAAGTCGGCGATCACCGGCTCGATCTGTGAGCGCAGAACAGCGCCGGGTTGATGGGCTGCTCCGTAAACCGCCACCGTGTTCTGCGATGTCAGCGAGGTGATTGCTGCCACTCCATGGCAGCCAAATGCCGCAAATGTCTTGATGTCTGCAAGGATTCCAGCTCCCCCCGAAGGATCATGGCCGGCGATCGTCAGTATGGTTCTCATCCGCTTCCGGGGCGTCTCTCTGTCTGCTGCCGCCTGGTCTCCCATGTTGCCTGTTTACCTTCTGTACGCTTCTCCGTGTTGTGGCATCAACCTCGTAACCCGGAGAGTAACGTTCAAGCCTATATGTTGCAGAATATCGCATTATTCGCCACTTTCGCAATAACAACCTCAGTAACCATACCGCACAGAGATCAGGCTTCAGTACTGTGTGAGAAGAGGGAAAAGGCGAAATAAGAGTCGCCGCTTTGGCCCGGGTGCGCGGGCCTCCGGCCCGCTCCTCCTGCTCCCGCTCCTCCTGCTCAATGTTGGAGAGAGTCATCGGCGGGAATTGAAGAGTGGGGGACTCCAGCCCGTGCGCAACCCGGACACCAATGGGGAAACTTGCCGTCAACCCTGGTTCGATTCGGGCAAAAAGACCCACGTTAATTGTCGCTAACAGGCTATCTGGTTGTTTCTCAATACTTTGGCGATTGGTCTGTGATTTGCAGCAATAAGCCGGGAAGGTGGTGGAGTGGCAACCGGCCTCCTCTGCGACCTTCCCGGAGTGTCG
>CAIKMY010000064.1 GCA_903828635.1 uncultured Acidobacteriota bacterium | reverse complement strand
GAGATTCGCTTTCCGCTGCTGCCGGCGGGAACAAACGGCCACGGCGATTTCATGAGGTTGCCATTCTTTCCCTGAAAGGTGACCTCACGTTCACCACCGGGCATTGGCGTCCCGTCGAATCTCTCCAGCTCCGGCTTGTAATCCCAGAGGTCGAGGTGCGAAGCCGCGCCGGGGCAGAAGATCTGCAACACCTGTTTCGCACGCGGCTCGTGATGCCGAATCCGCTGGGCTGCCGCCTCTCCCTGCAACAGGCTGACCAGCCCGACTCCGGTCATCCCCGTCACCACGTCTCGCAGAAAGTCCCTGCGCGCCAGATCAAGAGTCTCATTCACTTTTTTCTTCACCGTCTTCACCTCACAAAGAGAAATTCGCTGGCGTTGAGCAGTGCACGGCTATAGGCGCGCCAGCCGTACTTCGAGATGAATTGTCGGGCGTCAGCCTCCTCTTCCGGCGACGGTCGACGCTGAAAGACACGGGCAAAGGCACGACGCACGCGAGCCTCGTCATCGGGGCCCGCCTCGCGTGCAATCCGTTCGCCAAGTGCCGTGGCAATATCGAGCGTCAACTGATGATTGAGCTGCGTCAGCGCCTGCAACGGCGAGGTGGTGCCGATCCGTGCCGGTGCCGCTGAGGCGTTGTCCGGCAGATCAAAGTCGGTCAGCCCGTCGACCAGCGAGGCACGGGCATTCTGATGGTAGACCGCGCGCCGCCACGTCTCAGATCCAACACGATCCAGCGGAACATAGGTGGCAACATTGTCCTCAAGGTAGCGATAGAGCCGAAAACCCGGTCCTCCCATTCGCCTGTCGAGGCTGCCGGAAACTGCCAGCATCGAATCACGAATCTCCTCGGCAGCGAGACGGCGTGGCGGGAAGCGCCAGAGAAGACGCGCGCCGGCATCGACTCGCGCTGCCTCTTCGCGATGATCACTGCTCTGGCGGTAGGCCTGGGAGAGCAGAATCTCCCGATGCAGCGGCTTCAGCCTCCAGCCATGCTGCCGCAGCCGATGGGCCAGCCAGTCGAGCAGTTCCGGATGTGACGGACGCCCTCCGAGGAAGCCGAAATCACTCGGCGTATCGACGATGCCGGTACCAAAATGGTAGTGCCAGACGCGGTTGGCAATGACCCTCGCTGTCAGCGGATTCCGGTCGCTGGCAATCCACTCGGCAAGCGAGCGCCGGCGCTCCCCTTCGGGAGCATCGGTCGCAAGCTCGAATGGTTCCATCGTCCCGTCGAGCACCGCAAGGCTGGAGGGTTTGACATCGCCACCTCGTCGCTGCGGATCGCCGCCACGGTGAACGTAGGTCGTCACCGTCGGCTGTGCGAACTTTCCCGCCCAGACAGTCGGTAGTGGCGGAATCGACTTTATCTCGCGACCAAGTGCGTCAAGCTCTTCTCGGAGCGATTGCAATTGCTGCGCCTCCTCCCCGGAGGTCACTTCAGCAGCATGACGCGCCACCGCCTGAGCCTCGTTGAGCGGCGGTCGCTGGCGTGAATCGGCAATACTTCGCCACTCCTTCCCGTCGGTGGAGACGAGGATCTCATACTCGCTGACATAGGCTCCAAGATGAGCCGCCGGGGCGTCCGGTGCCGCTGTCCGATCCTGCGAGAAGACAATGCGGTCGATCGTTTCAGGCCGCGGAAAGGCGAGCGTCAGTTGCGCCGGCGAACCGACAAACCAGCGCTCGCCAAAGCGCCCATCGATTACCAGCTCAACACCGTAGGTATCTGCCCCGGTGACATCCTCGGCCCTTCGCTGAGTCGCACCAGTCGCCTTCGTCCCATTTGTCGCCAGCGCAATATTCCGCGGCGACTCTCCGACGGTCCAGACCTCAAATTCATCGAGCCGCGCATTCTCGCCAGACTTTGGTCGATCCGAAGTCGCGAGGATCGCAAACCTCAGGTAGCCTGTCGTCACCGGAGCAAAACGATGCTCATTGAAATGGCGCGTCACCTTTGTCAACGCGTAGGCCGGCTGCTTCCCTGCCCTCTCCAGTGCCCGCGCGGCAATCTCTTTCTCCATTGCCATAACTCGCGAGGTGAGGTCGGCACGACGTGCCTCCAGTGGCTGGAGCTTCGCCTGGTGAGCTGTCTTCTCGGAGTCGGTCGCCACCACCCGCTCGGCGTGAGTCACCCCTTCAAAGGCCGCACGCATCCGGTAGTAGTCCTCCGTCGGTATCGGGTCGAACTTGTGATGATGGCAGCGTGCACAATTGACCGTCAGCCCGAGAAAGGCGTTGCTCGTCGCCGCAACCAGGTCGTCGAGCGTGTTGGCCCTGATCACCTTCTGCTGTACTTCATCCTGATTGCCGACACTGTCATACGGCCCGCAAACAAGGAAGGCTGTCGCCACCTCAATTGCCGGATCGCCCCTTCCAATAATGTCACCTGCCAGCTGTTCAACAATGAAGCGATTGAACGGCTTGTCATCGTTGAAGGAGCGAATGACATAGTCCCGGTATTGCCAGAGGTTATTGATGATGTGATTCTGCTCGAAGCCCTTGCTCTCGCCGAAACGGGCGACATCAAGCCAGTGGCGCCCCCACTGTTCACCGTAATGCGGACTGGCGAGCATCCGATCAACCAGTTTCTCCCAGGCACGCGGGTCACGATCGGCGACAAAGGACTCGACCTCTTCCGGTGTCGGTGGCAGTCCGAGCAGGTCATAGCTCAGCCGGCGAATCAGTGTTCTCCGGTCAGCCGGCGGACTCGGGGTCAGACCTCGTGCTGCCAGTCCGGCAAAAACAAACCGGTCGATTGGCGAGTCAGCCCAGCCGCGTGGCACCCCCTTGAGGGTTGGTGGCTCCGGGCTGGCAATTGGCTGCAGTGACCACCAGGTCGCCTTGTCAGCACGCTTCGCCTCACTCGTCGTGGCTGCCGGCCGCGGCCAGGCGGCGCCACTCTCGATCCATTCCCGCAAGAGCCCCGTTTCGCGAGCCGTCAGCCGCTCGCCGACTGGTGGCATTCGCTCAGCCGGATCCTCGCTCAGTACTCGCCGCATCAACTCGCTGCGCGACGCATCTCCGGGAACGATCACTCCCGCACCCGCTCCACCGGGGATATCGAGCCGCAACCCCGCCTTCGGCTTCTCTGCTCCGTGGCACCCTGCACAGCGCGCCAGCAGCAGCGGCCGAATGTCACGCTCAAAGTCGACACCAGCCAAGGCCGCCGCCCGTTCGCCCCTCTCCGCTGCCGTCATCCCCAACACCACTACTGCCAACAGCAAAATCGTCTTCTTCATATCAGGTGATCCTGCCAAATGACCCTCGGCACCGATGTCCTGCCGCTCGATTGAGTCGCCTGCCATCCGCGGCAAACTTACCTTGCTTTTCCATCGCTTTATCTCACAAGAAGCCGCTTTTGTCAGTCAAAAATGATGACTTGAAACAGACTATCGACTAATCCTGCGAAATGCATATCATAGCGACATGGCAATTGAAGAGATTCTGGTTGGAACAGTCAGGGGGCCCGGAGAGAACCCGCACGAGTTCACCTTCATCACCACGGAGAATGCGCGCACCCGGGTCGGTGAATTCGTCTATTACCATGCGGCAGACGATGCTGCCGAGCTGCGGATCGTCGGCACAATCTCCGGACGCCGGTTGGTGCGCGGTCTTCCCGACAGCTTTCTGTCCGATCCGCAAACGCCACCCTCGGAAGTCTCGACCCTGCTTGGCCTCGAAGCAGACAACGCCGAGATCTTCGAGATTGTCGTCGAGACGATCGGCTACTTCAGCGAGCAGATGAACGACTTCATCAACCCGCGCATCCCGCCAGGACCGGGGCAATCAATATACCTCGCCTCCAATGAAATGCTCGCGGCAATGCTGTCGCCCCGGCGGGCGGGTGATACCGGGGGGGCGCACATCGGCTCGCTGCTGACCCGACGCGTCGACGAAGTCCCGATCGTCCTCTCGGTGAGGGATGTCGTCTCGACCCATCTCGCCGTGCTCGCCAGCACCGGCTCGGGCAAGAGCTATCTTGCCGGTGTCCTCGTCGAAGAGCTGATGAAGCCGCAGAATCGGGCGGCGGTGCTGATCGTCGATCCTCACGGGGAGTATGGCACGCTTCAGGATATCCATCGTCACCCTGCCTTTACCGATGGCACATATCATCCTGAAGTACGCATCTTCACGCCCGACAAGATCAAGGTTCGGCTGTCGAGCCTCACCGAGGCCGATATCGTCTACCTTTTGCCTGAGATGACCGAGAAGATGCGCACCTTCCTCTCGCAGGCCTACCGCGCACTGATCAACACCAAAGGTCGCGGTGAGCGCGGCCTCTGGGGATTCAATGACCTGCTGACCGAAGTAACGCGCCAGAAATACGGCGATAGCGACGGCAACAACCCCGGCAATGTCAGCACGATCGACGGGCTTGAATGGCGGTTGCGACGCCGCTTCGAGCAGAGCCGCCTCTTCTCTGACCACGACCACCTCGAACTGCGCGACCTCTTCCGCCCCGGCCAGTGCAGCGTGCTGCAACTCTCCGACATCGATGAGAGTGAACAACAGGTGATCGTTGGTGCCCTCCTGCGAAGAACCAACAAGGCACGCATGGCGACGGTGCGCGGGACGACTCGCGAAAACGATGAATCATGGCTGCCCTACCCGGTCTTCATCATCCTCGAAGAGTCCCACCGCTACGCCCCGGCCGGCGCCAAGGTCGTCTCCACCGACATTCTCAAGCAGATCCTCTCCGAGGGGCGCAAGTTTGGTGTCGGCATCGGGATGATCACCCAGCGACCGGGCAAACTCGATCAGGACGTTCTCTCGCAATGCATGTCGCAATTCATCATGCGCATTGTCAACCCGATCGATCAGCAGACAATCGCCTCATCGGTTGAAGGTGCCGGTCGCAATCTCCTCGATGAGCTGCCGTCGCTGACAAGGGGACAGGTGATCGTCTCTGGTGTCGCAATCAATACCCCGGTTCTTTGCCAGGTGCGGCCGCGCCTCACCCGCCACGGCGGGGAGACGATCGATGCGCCAGCCGAATGGCAGAAATACTTCTCCGCCGCCAGCGAGGCCGATCGCGAGCGCCGCGCCGCACCACTGGTCAAACCACAACCACGCGGTGGTCCGAAGGTCGACGGTATCGATATCTGACATAACCTCTATGCGCACCCTCAGACTGACAATCGAATACGACGGTACCCGCTACAGCGGCTGGCAGGAGCAGACCAACGCGAAATCGATCTCCGGCGAGATCCGCCGTGCCGCTGAGGAATTCTTCGAGCGCCCGGTGGAGATCGGGGGTGCCGGACGCACTGATGCCGGAGTCCACGCACTGGAACAGGTAGCCCACCTCAGATTCCCGCGCTGGGGCAGCAGTCCCCCTCGCATCCGCGAGCGGCTGAGCAACCTTGCGCCACGGGAGATCGTCCACGGCATCAACGATCGACTCCCATCCGACATCAATCTGCTGGCAGTCGCCGATACACCTCCCGGCTTTCACGCGCGCCACGACGCCATCTCGCGCAGCTATCTCTATCGCATCTCAACCCGGCGCAGTGCCTTTGAAAAGAGGCATGTCTGGTGGGTCAGGGATCGGTTGCAACTGCCGGCCATGGCTGAGGCGGCCGCGCGATTGACCGGCCGCCACGACTTCTCCGCCTTCTGTGAACGCGATCCGCGTCGCGATGAACAGTCGACCATCGTCCACATCGACTCGGCAACCATTGTCCGCGACGATCATCTGCTGCTTTTTCGCCTTGTCGCCTCTCATTTTTTGTGGAAAATGGTTCGTCGGCTGACTGGTTCTCTCGTCGAGGTCGGCCGCGGAAATGTCACGGTCGAACAGTTCGCACGACTGCTCGATGCACCGGGAGAGCCGAATCCGCTTCTGCCGGCGAAGGTGACGGCTCCACCCTCCGGCCTCTTTCTGGAGAGGATTGGCTATCGGTCATGAGCATCTCTTCGGCGGCCATCAGGCAGAAAGCACGCGAACTGGGCTTTAACCTCGTCGGCATCGTTCCGGCGACCGCGCTGACCACCGAAGCGGAGCGGTTGCGTGAATGGCTCGCTCGCAATTTCCACGGTCGAATGGAATACATGGCCCGCGATCCGCAAATGCGCTCCGATCCGCGCCGGCTGCTGCCATCGGCCCGCTCCGTCGTCTGTGTGGCCCTCAATTACTACCGCCCGGAAAGGCACGTCGAAGATCCGGCCATCGGCAAGATCTCCCGCTATGCCTGGGGCGATGATTATCACGACGTGCTGCGCGACAAGCTCCGCCTGCTGCTCGACGCCATCCGCGAGCACGAGCCGGCAGCCGAAGGGCGCATCTGCATCGACTCAGCGCCAATGATGGACAAGGCCTGGGCCGTACGCGCCGGGCTCGGCTGGATTGGCAAGCATACCAATCTGCTGACGAAGCAGTATGGATCCTGGGTCTTTCTCGGCGAGCTGTTGCTTTCGCTCGAACTTGACGAATACGACGGCACCATCGAAACCGACCACTGTGGCAAATGCACGGCCTGCATCGATGCTTGTCCACCCGGGGCAATCGTTGCCCCCTACGTCGTCGATGCTACCCGCTGTATCTCCTATGGAACCATAGAACTGCGTGATGAGACCCTGCCGGAGGCCATCACTTCACAGCTTGAAAACTGGGTCTTCGGATGTGATATCTGCCAGGATGTCTGCCCCTGGTCGCGTTTTGCCAAAGAGACCGCCGAGGCACGGTTCACGCCGCGTGAGGGGATCACGACCCCATCACTCGACAGTCTCAGCGCTATGACTCAGGAGGAGTTTTCGTCGCGATTCCGTGGCAGCGCCATCAAGCGGACCAAGGTCTCCGGACTGCGGCGTAACGCACTCGCGGCCGCCCGCAACCTCCGGCCACCGGACGAATCACCAGAGATCGCCTCGTCAAAGGAGAGTGATTTATGACCGCTTATGACCCGGAAGGCATCGTCCGCGAGTGTGTTTCCTGTCGGCGCTGCTATCCATCCAGCGTACAATTCTGCCGCGACTGCATGATCGAACTGGTGAGCATCGAGATGATCCCTTATCTCATCGACTCACGCTACCAGCTTCAGCGTGTCATCGCTCACGGGAGCACCGGAGTCGCCTTCATTGCCGTCGAGATGAACGGGAAAACCGGGAATGATCGCCCGGAGAGGGTCATCAAGGTTGTTCGTGCCAGCGCCATCGCCGACCCGCGAGCCAATGACCGCTTTCATCGTGAAGCGGAGATCGCAATCGCCTTCCGCCACCCGAATGTTGCCCCAATCCTCGGCTCCGGAACGCTGCCTGACGCCAGCGCCTTCCTCGTCAGCGAATATATCCGCGGCGCCACCCTGAGACACGAAATGCGCCGGCAGAAGCGCTTACCAATCAACGAGGCGATCCGGGTGATCGGTGGCATCTGCGACGGGCTGGACACCGCCCACAAGGCTGGCCTCGTCCACCGTGATCTCAAACCGGAGAGCGTCATCCTTGCCCACTCACCACTCGATGGTGAAGCCACCATCCCGACCATCGTCGGCTTCAGCTTTACCCGCATCGCCGCCGGGAAGCCCTTCGTTCCCGGCACCACCGCGAAACTCCAGGGCCAGGGCCAATTACCGCTGCGCCCGGACTACATCAGCCCTGAACAGTTCCGTGGTGAGGAGGCTGACCTCCGCTCCGACATCTTCAGCCTCGGCATCATTGCCTACGAGATGCTCACCAGCACACTGCCCTTCAGCGGAAAGCGTGTCGGCGATTATGGCCTCAGTCTGCTCACTCAGCGGCCGGACTCCATTCGTCGCGCCAACTCTGCCGTCAATCCCCTCATCGAAGCCGAGATCATGCGCGCCCTCGAAAAGGATCCCGCCAATCGCCAGCAGCGCGCCCGCGAACTGAAGCGAAACCTGATCGCCGCCGCTCAGATCGGCTGATCAGTGGTGGCCGCTCACCTGCCTCCGGCTGCGGCTCAGGCGGGCTGCTATTAGATGGCGCGATCTCACCCCGGTTCTTGCTGCCAGAATTGAATGTGATCGTCAGTTTGAAACTACCGTTAGAACTCAACGACGGACTGCCATTGTCCGTAACAATGACGGTGATCGTGTAAGCACCTGCCTGGGTTGAGGTCGACTGCCATGTGAAAATCGCCGATCGTGGCTGATCCTGCTTGAGTGAAGCCCCCAATGGCAGCGTTCCTGCACTTGAAATGACCAGCGACTGATTGGTTTCGACATCGTCGGCATAGATTCGCAGGCTGATTAAGCTACCAATGAAGTATGTCCCCCCCTGTGGAAGGTTGAGTGTTGGAGCGTCATTGACCGGATTGACCGTGATGGTTACCGTTGCTTCGTTACTGTTGACCTTGCCATCATTGACGATGTAAGTGAACTTGTCGACACCAAAGAAATTGAGATTCGGGATGTAATACCTTCCGGCGCTCGTGCCGTTCAGGGTCCCGCTGTAAGGCTGTTTCGTGATGGTGTAAGTCAGTGCATCCCCATCCTGATCGAAAGCGTCGAGAGCAACTTTGATTTCGTTATCCTCATTGCCGGTAACCGAAACGTCACGGGCAACCGGCGGGTTGTTCACCTTGTTGATCGTCACCGTTGTCGTGACGATACTGCTCTCGCTCTTTCCGTCACTGGCCTTCCAGGTAAACTTGTCATTCCCCGCGAATCCGCTATTTGGTCGATAGGTGATCGATGGCCCCGGCCCGATCAGACTGCCAACCTCCGGGCTCATGACGATTACATAGCTCAGCACATCGCCATCGACATCAGTGGCGCTGAAAGTTATCGGGATATCGCTGTTCTGGTTGCCAGTGAAGCTGCCACCGGTGGCAACCGGTGGATCATTGACCGGCCTCACCGTGATCGTCACCGTTGCGGTATTGCCATCAACCTTCCCGTCATTCACCTTGAAAGTGAAACTGTCTGCCCCATTGAAGTTGGCCCGTGGCTGGTAAGTCCGCTGCGCTCCCGTACCACTCAGTGTCCCATTCGACGGTTGCGTGACGATCGTGTAGGTCAGCGGATCATTGTCGATGTCGGCAGCATT
>CAIKMY010000063.1 GCA_903828635.1 uncultured Acidobacteriota bacterium | reverse complement strand
GGGACGGGGGTGCGGGCACCAAGCTCAATCGAGAACCAGCTTTGCGGAATGATGCGGAGATCGCCGCGACCGGGGATCGGCTCCTGGCGATCCCAGAGGCCGATCAGCGGTCCGGCTCCGTGGCCATGATCGCCGATGGGATGGGTGTAAAAGGTACCGTTGATTTTGTCGGCCTTCATGGCGGCAATGGCATCGACGAGGACCTCGTTGCCGCGGCGACCGGGACGGATGCGCTCGACAAGGATATCCTGCATGCGATTGGTGGCGAGCAGGGCGCGGCGGATGCCCTCGGGGGCATCGGTCTCACCCTCGCGCAGGACATAGCCCATGTGCTGGGTGTCGGTGGCCAGCCCGAGGGCAACGACGCCAAAGTCACAGTGGAGAACATCACCACGCTCGATGACCACGGGCTCGTCCTCGGAGAGGTTGCCGGGGATGGCCGCTCCACGGCGTTGGACGCGCACGGTCGGGTGAAACCAGGTGCCGAGACCGAGATCGTGAACCTGCTGGCGCATCCACCAGACGACATCCTGACTGGTAGTTTGTCCGGGCCGGATCACTTCAGAAGAGAAAGCGCGCGCAATCAGTTTGTGGACGATCTCCATCACCCGACGGTAGTGGGGGAGCATCTCGGGGAGGCGCGTCTCGATATATTCGAGTGCCAGCTCCTCGTGGCGAACGAGCCTCGTCGAGAGTTGAGGGCCGAGGGTGGCAACGAGCTTTTCGTATTCGGCGGTCGAGAGTCCGTCAGAGAAGGCGTGGGTCGGGGAGACATTGATGGCGATACGTCGCGGGTTGCGTACGGTGATCAGTTTGCGCAGCAGTGCCCACTGCCCTTCCCCCCAGAGTTCCCGATTTTCGACCTCGGGATCACGCCAGACCTGGTAAAGTCCGCCATTTGAGCCGCCGCCAAGGGCAAGCCGCTCAACACCAATGTCGCCTCCACGGTCGTGAAAGACGAGGATCGTTCGTCGGCGTGCTGCGAAGACCGTGGGTGAGACCAGCGAACGAAAGACCGGATCTTCATTGTACTCGCGACAGATGACCAGCCACATATCGACACCGTGGCGGCGCATCAGTGCCGGCAGCACCCGTTCGAGTCGGGCTTTGAGCCATGCCTGACGAATGGCGGCCTCTTCGCGCACCGATGGCAGATCGGCCAGGCTCTGTGACTGAATGGTCGTCGTCAGGATGGCAAGAATGAGAAGCGTGCCAGCCATCACTGGTCGCCTGCATATTTTCAGCATCACGGGTTGCTCCGACAGGTTGATGATCACTTCGATTGCGGTGTGGACTGCGGCGTGGAAGCCGCACCGGTCAGTTCGCGATGAACCTCCCGAGCGAGGGAGGCAATCAGCCGGTCGCTCTTCTCGCGCTCGGCAATGCCACGGGTAAGAATGACGATGATGTAGGGCTTGCGACCCGGCGGAAAGACGATGGCGGCATCGTGATTGTGCCGGGTGATTTCACCGGTCTTGTGAGCAACGCGGGTTCCCGGGGGGAGTCCGGCAGGGATCCCGCTGTTGAACTCCTGTGCCGCAAGGATCGAAATCATCTGGTCGCAGGATTTGCGACTGGCAGCGCGATTGGCGGCGACAGCCCGCAGCAGAACCATGAGGTCGAGAGCGGTGGTCGTGTTGTTGAGGCCGGCCTGAAACGCCCTGGTATCCTCAACCCCGCGCCGCACCTGAATCGCGTCAGCGCCCAGCTTGCGAGCAGTGGCTGTCACCTTGTCGGCACCGACTTTGGCGATCAGCAGATTGGTCGCGAGGTTGCTGCTGCGAACAATCATCCGCTCGACCAGTTCGATGACGGTCATCGACCCGCCAAGACGACGATAGACCAGTTGATCACTGTCGGAGTCGCTCGTCAGTCGGTACTCGCTGCCATCGACGATGCTGGCAAAGCGGTCATCGATCCTGACCGGCTGATCGAGTCTCATCTCGCGACGATCAGCGCGGCGAAAGATCTCGATCATCACCGGCAGCTTCATCGTGCTGGCAGCATGGAGACTGACCCGCTCGTCGATCAGAATCTGCCGGCCGGTCCCGGTATCCTCAACCGCGAGGCCCACCACCTCCGCGCCGCTGCCGCTGATCAACTCACGCAGTCGCGGCACGATGGCCCGATCCTCGTCAGCCCCGAGCAATGGGGGGGCTGTCACCCAGACAACCGTCAACACCAATATCCAAATAACGGTTTGGACCATTATTCGCACCATTGCCCCGGCCATCGCCAATGGCAGGAATCTCGAAAATCTCATTGAATCTCTCCGGGAGTGATCAGCCACTTCATCAGCCCGGACAATTTAGCCTACTTAAAAAAAGTACACAACCCCCGTTTACAATGATCAGGTCGTCTGCTAATGTTCAAATCGCAGTAAGCGGTGCCCTCCGTTGTTTGCATTATTCATTGCTTGCGCTATTCATTGCTTGCGCTATTCATTGCTTGCGCTATTCGTTTTTGCACTACCTGACGACCAAGCCCCCCGGCTGAAGAGATCAGATCATAAATCTCTCAAAGAACATTACATCAAGCACAAATTACCTGCCACACGAGACGACCGACATGATCCGCATTTGTCCGACCATTTTGGGTCGAACTTCCTGCGGATTCGCCACATCGTGTCGCCTGCGATCGACGCGGGCTGACGATATTGACGATATTATTAAGGAGCCTTCATGGAGTCTCGTTCTGCCCTTCCGGAAATCAGCAATATCAATAAAGGGAATAAAGGATTAAAGAGTTACCGGCTGCCGCTGGTATTGGGACTGGTGATAATCACCGGCAGCGTGATCGCGCTGCGGCCGACGCGGGCGCAAAGCGGCGCGGCCAACCCATATTATGTCAGTACACTGGCCGGGATCATCACCGGAGGCTATGCCGACGGTGTCGGTTACAGTGCGCGATTCAACGGTCCTCTGGGGATTGCGGTTGATAAAGAGGACAACGTGATCGTTGCCGATTACCGCAACGCCCGCATCCGCAAGGTATCGCCGGCGGGAGTGGCGACAACCATCGCCGGGGCGATTCAGGGATATTCTGAGGGCACGGGGATATTTGCGAGGTTCTACGGCCCGGCGGGAGTAGCCATTGACCAGAATGGGACGATCATTGTTGCCGATTCCTATAACCATCGGATCAGGGCAGTGACGCCGGCGGGGAGAGCCTCGACAATTGCCGGATACGGTCGATCGGGTAATGACAACGGGATCGGGCCGGCAGCGCGGTTTTCATACCCGACCGGGGTAACGCTCGACGCAGATGGAAACATCTATGTGCTCGACAGCGGCACCAGTCTGGTGAGGAAGATCGATCGTGACGGAGTGGTGACGACGATTGCCGGCAGCACGATCGGCTATGCCGACGGAGTCGGGACGAGTGCGGCCTTCAATTTCTCGGGTGGTGCGCCGCAGATGACCACTGATCGCAGCGGCAACCTGGTGATTGCTGACTTCTACAATAGTCTGTTACGCCAGATCTCACCCGACATGCGGGTCAGAACAATTGCCGGAGGCGGGACACTGCGTGAAGGACCGGCACTGCAGGCGCTGCTCTCCTACGCTACCGGAGTCGCGCGCGACCTCGATGGCAACATCATCATTGCCGACTGGTCGAACTCGCAGGTGAAGAAGCTTGATCTGACAACACGGACTGTCAGCATCATTGCCGGAACGGGTGAACAGGGTGACAACGACGGCCCGGCACTCTCGGCACGATTCTACCGACCGGCAGCGGTTGCCGTCGATTCGCGCGGCACCATCTACGTCAGCGACTACTACGGCAACACCATCAGACGAATCTCGACAGCAGCGCCGCGTCCGTCGCCATCACCTTCTCCATCGCCAACGATCACGCCAAAACCAACGCCAACGCCGACGCCGACACCGACACCGACGCCAACTCCGACACCAACGCCGACGCCGCCCCCGGGAGGCAATCAGAATGGGTATGGGACGCCCCTCGATGTGATCGTCAATCCGAGTTTCGAGACGGGTGACTTTTCAGGATGGCGCATCCTCACGTACTATGTTGGTGAGGGTGGCGCGTTTGTCGTTCCGCAACCGACGGCGAACTGGTCAGACGGAAACTACGCGTTGCTGCTTCGGGCCAGCGGGAGAATCCTGCTCGACTACTGCGCGCAGGATCTGACGCTGCCAGTGGGTAACTACACGGTCACCTGCGACGTGCTGCCGAGTACCGGAACGGTCTCAAGTCTGGTCGTCAATTTCAACAACGGCCAGAGTTCGATCTCGACCGCGACCTTGCCGGGGCAGAAGGGGACGTTGGTACTCAACTTTACCGTGACTGACACCAGCCGTCCGCTGACGATATTTGCGCGAGGCGACCAGCGCAAATATATCCGCAGCAACTTCGTGGTCGATAATTTCAGGCTCTACCGGAGATGATCTTCCGGAGAGAGTCGGCAGGGATATGAATCTGATTTATGGTGTGTCGCCGGTCCTCGAAGCGCTTCGATCGGGCCGGCGACCGATTGAGAAACTGCTGTTGCTGGCGAGTGCGCAGCCGGAGAGATTGCGTGAACTGACGGAGGCGGCGAGGCGCGCGGGGATCGCGTGTGAGCGGCGGAGTCGGCGTGAACTCGATGAGCTGACTCACCGGGCCAATCACCAGGGAGTGGTAGCATTGCTGGCAGCGGGTGCTCGCGGAGCGGGCTATGTGGCAAGCGAAGAGATCCTCTCATCACTTGATACGCAGATGGGTAGCGACCCTCAGTCGATGCCGCATGGATCGCGAGTTCCCCTGCTCGTGCTGCTCGACGGAATCGAAGATCCCCACAACCTCGGGGCGATTCTGAGAACCTGTGAGGGTGCGGGAGTTGACGGGATATTTCTGCCGGAGCACCGTGCGGCCGGATTGAGCGAGACAGTTTCGAAGACTTCGGCAGGAGCGATCGAGCATCTGCGCATCGCGAGGGTGACCAATCTTGTCCCGCTGATCGACGAGCTGAAGGAGCAGGGATTCTGGATTGCGGCAGTCGAGGGTGGCTCGGCGATTAGTTGTTACGATTTCGACATGCGAGTGCCGCTGGCCCTGGTCTTCGGGAGCGAGGGCAAAGGAGTGCGGCGGCTGGTTCGGGAGCGATGCGATCTGGCAATCTCGATCCCGATGCACGGCCGGCTCAACTCTCTCAACGTCAGCGTCGCTGCAGGGGTCGTACTCTTCGAGGCACGCCGGCAGCGAAGCGTGGCTGGCGACGGCTGAGATCCTGATCAGGCGGATTCGGCCTGGTCAGGATAAAAGAGGATACGACCGCAGTTTTCGCAGGTGATGATCGAGTTAGCGCGTCGGATGTCGCTGAAGACCTGTGGGCGCAGGCTCATGCGGCAGGCCTGGCAGGAGTAGTCGCGAGCCTCGGCAAGAGCGAGACCGGAGCGCATGCGCGAGAGTCGCTCGTAATTTGAGCGGGCCTCGGCCGAGAGCCCTCCGAGCAGAGCCGGACGCTCACCCAGAAGGACGGCGAGGCGCTCACGGTCAGCACTGACGGTGGCGCCGAGAGTCGCCAGCTCGCGGTCGACCTCGATGCG
>CAIKMY010000062.1 GCA_903828635.1 uncultured Acidobacteriota bacterium | reverse complement strand
TAATAATGGTAACTGGTAATAATGGTAATAAGATGACCATCTCGTCTCCATCTGATGACGCCGCATCCTGGTGAATCTCGATGAATCTCGATGAATCCTGATGAATCTCGATGAATCTCGATGAATTTTAAAGATAATCAGGACATGATCCGGACAGTTTACTTCACGAGTGCCCTGCCACGGCTCACGCGCCTTGCCTCGCGTTTCGTCGATGACCCGAAGGGCGTTATCTCCGAAGCGGCAAGGATCTTTGACGAGATGCTGCCGCAAATGGCGTATCGCGACGATCCGGACCGGATGCTGGCACCGGCACTCTTTACCTGCAACGTGAACATCGCCCTCTACCTCGCGCTCAAGAACCGTGGTGTCTCTGCTCATGAATTTGGCCGGGCAATGATTGACGGGCTCAGACGGGCACCAGTCAACCCGGGCAGCCGTGATCAGCTTCCGGTTGCCGAGCGGCTCAGCGCATTGAAGAAGGCTGCGGACCAATCACAGACTGGTGCCAATCAGGGTGAGGATGTCTTCGAGGCAGTCGCTTCCATTGATGGCTCATTTGATTGGGGGTTTGATGTCACCGCCTGCTCGATCCATCAGTCAGCATCGAGGCATGGAGTGGCTGAAATCACTCCTTACTTTTGTGTCGTCGATGACCTGCTCAGTCAGCGAGCTGGCGATGGGTTGAGACGCACCGGCACAATCGCTCTCGGTGCCAGGAGATGTGATTTCCGCTATCGCGAAGGCGGTCAGCCACTGCCTCTCGCCGGGCGTTACCCCGCTGCAATTCAACTCGATGGGGAATGAATCGGCCAATCTGCCGGTCACCCGGTCGACCGCTACCCGGCAATAGCATCCACTACCTGCCCGTTACTCCGCGAAGCCCACCATAGTGTACCTGACAGCTCAGTGCAACAAAGAATGATCAGTTCAGCGGCAAATGAAATGATGCTCCACCAGCATTGAAATGCCTGGTAACAATCGCCGCCAATCCCACGGCTGCCAGCCCGGATTTCTCATCAGATTATAGAAAAAGGCTCCTTTTCATCGGAGTCCCCATGCGGGCCCCGATCACCAGGTTGCTGAAGTTGCTATTGGTGGTCAAGTTGGGCAATGAGCGCCTCACTGACCTCGATTCCATTGGCTCGGGCCTGCTCAGCAAACCGGAGGCGCCTTGTCCCCGGGAGCCTGAGGTCGGGATCAGCAAGCATGGCGGTGATGAGAGTCTCGATCCTTTCGGCGAAGACATCGCTGCCGGCAAGAGCATCCGGATCGATGGCGAGGAACGCCTGGCCGATACGGGGGCGATTGCCCTGATCAGAGAAGAAGGAGTCGGCTTCAAAGCCAAAGCGGGCACCGGTCAGGGCACAGCAGAGGAGTTCAACGACGAGGGCGAGCATCGCCCCTTTGACCCCTCCGGCGGGGAGCATCATGCCATCGAGGCCTTTTTTGGGATCAGTGGTCGGGTTACCGTCACGGTCGAGTGCCCAGCCGAGGGGGATCGACCTGCCTTCACGAGCAGCGACCATGAGTTTGCCGCGTGCGACCTCGGAGAGAGAGAGATCAATAATCAGTGGGGGCTCATTGCGGCGAGGAAAAATGGCCGCAATCGGATTGGTGCCAAAGAGGGGTCGTTTGCCACCCCAGGCGGGCATCGCGGCCGGGGAATTACTAAAAGCAAGACCAACCATTCCAGCCTCGGCGATCGGCTGGAGATGGTAGGAGGCAACGCCAAAGTGATGACTGTTAGTGACGCCAACCCAGGCAACGCCTGATTCCCGGGCGCGGCGGATGGCCTCACTAACGGCCAGATCGCAGGCGGGGAAGGCGAGGCCATCGGCGGCATCGACAAGGCAGGCGGACGGACGAGTCGAGATGACTGTCGGGTGTGCCTGGCCATCGACACGGCCGGCGCGCAGATGGCCCGCATACTGGGGGATGCGCGAGAGGCCATGAGATGGCACGCCTTCAGCCTCGGCGGCGACGAGGGCGCGCGCCGTCGCCATGGCCATCTCCGGCGAGGCCCCGGCTCGCTGCAGGGCCCCACTGGCGAGTAATTGCAGTTCAGAGATCGTCCTGATCATTATGCGCTCTCGAAGAGGCGAGTCAGCACGAACTCGCGATGGCCGAGGGCCTCGGCAGCGGTCAGTCGGCCATTGGCGGTGCGCAGCATCATTTCGATGAGGGCATCGCCTGCCTGATCGGGATTCATCTCGCGGCGGAGCAGGCCGGAGACATCGACATCGACGTGCTCGGCCATCGTCCTGACGGTTCGCGGGTTGGCACAGAGCTTGATGACCGGCAAAATCGGATTGCCGATGACGTTGCCCTGCCCGGTCGGAAAGAAGTGAACGACAAAGCCGGCGGCCGCGCAGAGCGTGACCATCTCGGCGGCGGCTGAAGAAGAGTCCATGAACCAGAGGCCGGGGCCGGTCGGCTCCTCCGCCTTGTCGAGCACGCCATCTATCAGGCACTTGCGGCCGATCTTCTGGATGTTGCCGAGGGCCTTCTCCTCGATGGTCGTCAGACCGCCGGCGATATTCCCCTTGGTTGGCTGCGATTCCGAGAGGTCATTGGTCTTGTGACGATTGACCAGTTCCTGATAGCGATCGAACATGAACTGGAATTTCGCGCGAATTTCGGGAGTACGGCAACGTGCGGCGACGAGGTGCTCGCCCCCGGTGAGCTCGGTCGTCTCGCCGAAAAGAAGGGTCAGGCCGGCGCCATAGAGCTTGTCAAAAGCGTTACCGACCGTGGGGTTGGCGCCACATCCGGAAGTTGTATCGGACTCGCCACACTTGGTCGAGACCCAGAGATCGACCAGCGGCCGCTGCTCACGTCGCAATTCGGATGCCCACTGCAGATACTCGCGGGCGGCGTGTGAAGCACGGCGGATCGTTTCGTGGTCACCGTGTCCCTCGATGCCAAATCCGATGACCGGCTTGCCGGTCG
Organism: uncultured Acidobacteriota bacterium; assembly: GCA_903828635.1. Classification (GTDB taxonomy): domain Bacteria; phylum Acidobacteriota; class Blastocatellia; order RBC074; family RBC074; genus CAIOZW01. The sequence continues at coordinate 1,837 of CAIKMY010000062.1, read as the reverse complement.
AGGCAATACCCTCGACGATACGGCGGGTCCAACCCTCCTCAATACCGATGACGACCACGGCGGCAACGTTCGGATTGCATCCGGTACCAATCAGCGTCCGGAAATGGAGCTCAAGATCGGCACCAAACTGGAGGCGCCCGTATGGATGGGGCAGCGCCAGCACACCCTTGATGTTGTGGGCGACGGCTTCAGCTGCCGCATTCGAGAGGTCATCGACGGGCAGAATAATGACGTGATTGCGAACGCCGACGCGGCCATTCTCACGAACATACCCGTGAAACATCTCCTTGCTCAGATCGACTGCCATTGAATCATTCTCCTCTTACCATCGTTTCGTCTTGACGTTATGGACGTGCAGATAGCCACCAGTGTGGATCGGGGCAATCGTGCGACCGATATCGACGCCATATTTGATGACGGTGTCGTTCTGTGACAGATCCCTGATCGCCAGCTTGTGGCCCAGCGGGACATCATCCAGCGCAGTGATTTCGATCGTTTTATCGTCCTCCATGATCCAGCCGGTCAGGGTATTGCCTGCCTTGACCCCCTCAACGACGACAACGCCAACGGAGTCGCCTTCTTCGTGAACTACGAAATGAATGCTCATGATGCACTGATCTCCTGATTTATGGGTGGATGAGAATGCTGTTGGATCTGCTGCCTGCCAGATCATCTCACCCGTTCTCACTCTGCCATCAGATGCCGATGGACACATGCCTCGTTTCGAGAAAGGCATCGATCCCCTCGGTACCGAGTTCCCTGCCCCATCCACTCTGCTTGACGCCGCCGAAAGGGCATTGGCTGGTAGTGGGAACGCCGTCATTGATGCCAATGGTGCCAGCCTCAAGATTTTCCATGACGCGGAAAGCACGTGCAAGGCTGGTGGTGAAGGCATAGGCGCTGAGTCCATAGATCGAGTCATTGGCCATGGCGAGCCCCTCCTCCTCGGAATCAAAGACGGCGACCGGAGCAATCGGCGCAAAGGTCTCCTCGGACATACAGAGAGCGTTGGCGTTGACATTGGCGAGGACGGTTGGCTCGATGAAGAAGCCTTCGCTGCCAAGTCGCCGGCCACCGCAGACGATATGTGCCCCGCTGACGACGGCATTATCGATATGTTCAAGGGCCTTGTCGATGGCTGCCTGATCGATGAGCGGACCGATATCGACTCCGGGTTCAAGTCCGTTGCCGACTTTGAGCGAAGCGGTACGCTGCGCGAAGGCCTCGACGAAACGATCGTGAATGCCACGCTGCACATAAATCCTGTTGGCGGCGATGCAGGACTGGCCGGTATTGCGGTATTTGGCAATGATTGCGCCCTCGACAGCCGCATCAAGACTGGCATCGTCGAAGACGAGCACCGGTGCATGGCCGCCAAGTTCGAGTGAAAGAGGCTTGACCGTCTCTGCCGCACCGGCAATCAGCAGCCGTCCGACCTCGGTTGAGCCGGTAAAGGTGATCTTGCGGCAGATGGGATTGGTGAGCATCTCGGCGCCGAACTCCGCGGCCGGCCCGACAATCACCTGCAAGACGCCCCCGGGCAGACCAATCTCCGCGGCACACTCGGCAAGAGCAACCGCACAGAGAGGCGTCTGGGCCGCCGGCTTGAGGACGACAGTGTTGCCCGCTGCCAGTGCCGGAGCAATCTTGCGCAGCGCAAGCACCAGTGGAAAGTTCCACGGGCTGATCGCCCCGATCACACCCATCGGCGCTCTGATCACGAGGTGGCGCTTGCCCTGAACCTGATTGGGAATGGTTCGACCATAGACGCGACGAGCCTCCTCGGCAAACCAGTGGAGATGATCGACCGACATGGCAACCTCGCCGAGGCTCTGCG
>CAIKMY010000061.1 GCA_903828635.1 uncultured Acidobacteriota bacterium | reverse complement strand
TGCTGGTTGCTATTTTTAACATACTTTTTCATTATTTTTTATTGTCAGTGATTTATTGTCATTGATTTATTGTCATTGATTTAATCTCGTCAATTTAATCTCATTGACTCATTGTCGGTAATTCAATGCAATAACTCAATGACCTGATCAGAACTGTGGTGATACGCAGTCAGTGCGTGGTCTTTGGGAGCGTATCATCGTTGATCGGAATAACGGAAGAAAATTGATGGAAGTAAGCTGAAAGTTAACTCTCGATACATTAATTCTTGGAGGCAGGTATGAAGATTACGGAGCGTAGGAGTGGTGATGTGACGATTCTCGATGTCGAGGGAAAGATTCTGCTCGGCGAGGGGGATGTACAGTTGAAGCGCAAGGTCGATGAACTGGTTGAGCGTAACGAGACGAAGTTGGTACTCAACCTCGAGCAGGTGCCGTACATGGACAGCGGCGGACTGGGCGAGATCGTCCGGAGCTACACGACAGTGAAGCGGACGGGCGGAACGCTGAAGCTGCTCAACGCGACCAAGCGCATCAACGATCTGCTGACGATCACCAAGCTGATCAATGTTTTCGAGCTCTTCGACGATGAGGCTGCGGTAGTTGCCAGCTTCAACTAAACAGAGACAGCCGATAAATCGTCAGGTTCAATAAGGTTTTTATCATTTGCGCCTTTGTCACATCTTGTCCTGCTGATAAGGCAGGCTGGGTGAGGCAAAGGCTTATTTATTGCGTCAGTATCTGAGACCTGATCAGCGACGAATAACCCGGAGGCGGGGGACAGCATAAGGCCTGACTGGCTGTTGGGCTGACTGGCTGTTGGGCTGACTGGCTGTTGGGCTGACTGGCTGTTGGTCTGCATTTTGGAGAAAGGAGACGTGATGAGAGGGTACCGACCAGTCATTCTGCGATTGTTTCTGGCAGCGGGGTTGCTGGCGATGGCTCTCTGGTTTCCCGGCAGGGTGCGACCGATGCAGGGTGGGGGAAGTGGTGGGGGCAGTCGGGCAAAGGGGCAGGAGGTTCCAGGATCGACCGCTGGTCAGACAGCCAGCAGGGGAGGGCAGCCGGCGATGGCCGAGAGGCTGCGTCGTGGTGATCGAGTCCCGGTGATCATCGAGTTGCGTCCTGGAGAGGGGCGCTCCGGATTCACGGCACCGGGGCTTCTCGGTAGTGTGGCTCTGCGTGCGCAGGAGAGCGAGATTGGCCGGGTGCAGGCGGTGGTTCTCGGACGGCTGGCGGGGTTACCGGTGGGCAATGTCAAGCAGTACCGGACGATACCCTATCTTGCGCTGCAGGTTGAGAGTCGTGGTTTCGAGCTGCTGGGCAAGCTGGCCGAGGTGGCGACGATTCGTGAGGATCGTATTCGGCACATTTCGCTGGCGGAGAGTGTCCCGCTGATCGGGGCACCGGCCGCGTGGGCGGCCGGGTATCGCGGAGCGGGGCAGACGATCGCGATTCTCGACACCGGAGTCGACAAGACTCATCCGTTTCTGGCGGGCAAGGTCGTCTCGGAGGCCTGCTATTCGACCACGGGATCGGGATATACATCGGTCTGCCCGGGCGGTGTTGCGCAATCGACGGCGAGCGGATCGGGCGTCAATTGCACGGTCGATGGTTGTGAGCATGGGACACATGTCGCGGGTATTGCCGCCGGAACTTCGGCCTCTTTTTCCGGAGTAGCGCGTGATGCCAGCCTGATTGCGGTTCAGGTCTTCTCGCGAGTGAATAACTGCACCAGCGATTGCACGGGAGCCTTCGATTCAGACATTCTGTTGGGGTTGCAGCGGGTTTATGATCTGCGGACGAGCCATAACATTGCGGCAGTCAACATGAGCCTTGGTGGCGGATCATCGTCGACCAATTGTGATGCCGATGATCCGGCAATGAAGGCGGCGGTCGACACGTTGAGATCGGTGGGGATTGCAACGGTGGTTGCTGCGGGCAATGAGGGGACAGCGGGAGCGTTGAGCTGGCCGGCCTGTATTTCATCGACAATCAGTGTCGGTTCGACGGGTGATGGCAGCAGCGGAGCGACGGCCAATGTTGTCTCCGGCTTTTCTAACAGCTCCTCGTTCCTCAACCTGCTGGCACCGGGGCAATGGATTACCTCCTCGGTTCCGGGGGGGACATACAGCGCCTTTGCCGGCACTTCGATGGCGGCGCCACACGTTGCCGGGGCGTGGGCGGTAATGAAATCGAAGACGCCTTCGGCCACGGTCTCGCAGGTATTGCAGGCCTTCAATTCCACGGGGCTGGGGATCGTCGACATGCGCAACGGGATCACACGGCCGCGCATCCGGGTCGATCAGGCGGTTGGCGCGCTGGCGACGACCGGGTGCGACTATGCGCTCTCGCCGGCGGCGATAACCCTTGACCGGTTTGGCGGGGGAGCAACGATTACCATCACTGCGGGAGCAGGCTGCTCGTGGACGGCGCAGAGCAATAATTCGTGGATCACAGTCACCTCTGGTTCGAGCGGCAGTGGTTCGGGGGCGGTGACCGTCACCGTTGAGCCCAATACTTCGGTTAGCCGCACCGGGACGCTCTTCATCGGCGGACAGACTTACGTTGTCAGTCAGGATGGAGTGCCGGTCTTTATTGTCGATGATGGCGGCTTTGAGGACGGTCTCGGGCTGGGCGGTAACGGTGGGATCTACTATGGGGTTAACCGGCTGACTCCGCCGAGCTACCCGACAACGATTGACCGGGTAGCCATCTATTTTTCGAATCTCTCCGGAGTCAATGTCGGCGATGAGCTGACGGTGCTGGCAGCGGTCAATCCCGGTGGAGCGGCGACCATCGATGGTTTGCAGTTTCAGCAGACGGTGGCGCGGGTGCAGGCGATCGATCAGTTCAACATCTTTACGATTCCGGGATTGACCGCGACAGCGGGCGACTTTGTCGTCGGGTTGCGATTTGCGCAGAGCGGCTCAGTCTTTCCATTTGAGCTTGATACGACCCAACCAAGGGGGCGTTCGTATACTTCGACCAATGGCACGAACTTCACGCTGGTTGACAGCAGCTATCCCGGCAACTTCGGGATCAGGGCATTGCAGGCGGCAGGGCTCCAATGTCTGACGGTCTCAGCAATCGCGCCGACGAGCGCGGTGGCGGGGGCGGTGGTGACGATCAGCGGAAGCGGCTTTACCGGACTGACTTCGGTGACCTTCGCCGGCGGAGTGGCGGGAGCGTTCACCGTCAATAGTGACACCAGCCTGACGGTAACAGTTCCCGCCAACATTGTCAGCGGGCGGATGATGCTGACAAAGCCAGGCTGCGGCGAGGTAGCCACCGGTGTCTTCACTGTCAGCGGCCCCTCGATAGTAGCGGAGATCGCGACCCTGACGGCAGAAAACTGCCCGACCCCAAATCAGACGATCGATCCGGATGAGACAGTGACCGTCAGCCTTGCATTGAGGAATGCGGGAAGCGTGGCGACGACCAACCTGGTGGCGACTTTGCCATACGGGTTGGGGGTGATGGGGCCGAGTGGCCCACAGTCGTACGGTGTGCTCGCGCCAGGAGGTGCAGCGGTCAGTCGATCTTTCACCTTTACCGCGAACCGTGCCTGTGGCAGCGAGCTGACGCTGATGCTGGCACTACAGGATGGTGCCACCAACCTCGGAACTGTCAGCCGGACTTTTGGGGTTGGCGTGACCCGGGCGGCAATGACGCAGAACTTTGACGGGGTCTCAATCCCGACGCTGCCTTCAGGCTGGAGCTCAACGCGGGCCAGTGGAACTTCGCCGCAGTGGGTGACATCAATCGGTGCCAGCGACAGCGCGCCCAACAGTGCCTTTATCAGCAATCCGACGACGATCAGCGATATCAGGCTCGATTCACCGGTCTTCACAATTGTCAGTGCCGCGGCCACTCTCAGCTTTCGCCACAGCTTCAATCTTGAGTCGGGTTTCGATGGAGGAGTGCTTGAGGTGTCGATTGGTGGGGGAGCCTATACCGATATCATCAGCGCCGGTGGCAGCTTTCTCAGCGGCGGTTACGGGCCCGTGATCGCTGCTGGTTACGGGTCGCCGATTGGCGGGCGTCAGGCATGGTCGGGCAACTCCGGTGGCTTCATCCAGACTGTAGTCGGGTTGCCGGCCGCAGCCGCCGGGCAGAATGTCAGCTTGAGGTGGCGAATGGGGGCTGATTCATCTGTCGGGCGGGTCGGCTGGTATGTCGATACGATCAGTGTTGCCGATGGCTTCTCCTGCACTACCGGGTGCAGCGTCATCCCCTGTCCGACGCTTGATCTCTCCCCGACGTCGCTGCCGAATGGAACAGCGGCCGGCTCTTATTCACAGACGCTGACGGCTGGTGGCGGGATTGCGCCCTATGCTATGGCCATCACCGCCGGATCACTGCCTCCGGGTCTCTCACTTTCGTCCAGCGGAGTCGCTGCCGGCACACCAACACAGGCGGGAACATTCTCCGCCACGGTGACGGTTGCCGACGCCAATGGCTGCGCCCGAGCAGTGCCGCTGTCGATGACCATTGACTGTCCGACGCTGTCGCTGCTTCCGTCCAGTCTGCCGAACGGGGCGGTTCAAACTCCCTACAGTCAGACATTCGCCGCCAGTCCGGCTGGTGGCGCCTACTTCTATGCCATCAGCGCCGGCAGCCTTCCTGCCGGCCTCACGCTCGATGGCCTCACCGGAGCACTCACCGGCATACCGACGGCCGTTGGCATCTTCAATTTTACGGTCAGCGCCACCGGTTTTGGATCGTGCAGCGTCAGCCAGTCTCTCTCGCTGACGATCGACTGTTCGGTGGTGACCATCTCTCCGGCGGCGTTGCCCAATGCCGCCGAGGCAGCAGTTTATAATCAGCCTTTGACGGTGTCGCCAGGCGGAGGCTACAGCTATGCGCTGTCTGAGGGGACGCTGCCGCCGGGGCTGACTCTCGATGCCACGAGCGGGACGATTTCGGGTACCGCGACGACGGCTGGAGTCTCGAACTTCACGATCACCGCCAGCGGCCCCGGCAGTTGCCAGGGAACCAGAAGCTACACGCTGACGACGACTCCGCCGCTGGAAGCCGATGTCTCTCCGCGCAGTGGTGGGAATGGCAAGGTCGATGTCAGCGACTGGGTGCAGGTCGGGCGCTTCGTTGTCGGGCTGGACAGTCCGGCCGCTGGCGCTGAATTCCGGCGCGTGGATATCGCACCGCGCAACACGAAGGGCGACGCTGTCATCGACGTCAGCGACTGGGTGCAGGCTGGCCGTTATGCTGTCGGGCTTGATCCGCTGGAATTTATCGCCGGGCCTGACCAGATTGCCCTCGCGCCGCCGGTCGAGCGGAGAGGGAGCACCATTCGTGCGGTTGAGTCCCCTGAGCCGACCGCTTCAAATGCTCCGGAGGTTTCATTCGTTATCGAGATTGTTGCCACCGGGCGCGAAAACGCTCTCGGTTTCACGCTGCGCTTTGAGCCGCGCGAATTTGAGCTGCTGGGTTTCGAGCCATTGTCGCCTCTCACGCTGCTCGTCAACCGGAATGAGGATCGTTCCGGGCAGATCGGCATCGCTGCGGCCCTGCCGCCCGGAGAGTCGTTCCTGCCCGGTACTCACCGCCTGTTGCGACTGCGATTTCGCCCGGCATCCGGGGCCGGCAGTCGTGCGATGCCCGTCTGGTTCGACGATTCGCTGGTCAGGCGCAAGGTTGTCACTCCCGGGGCTCTCCCGCTCGGTTTGCCGGAGTTTCCAGCCGGCCTGCTGACCTCAGTATTTCGATGGTCCTTGCCAGCGGCAGGGCCTCAACACGATGATCACGAAACCCGGACATCGAGGTTGCGCGAAAGAGCGAATTATAGATCGCCTCTTCAGTCGCCTCGATCACGGCCTGAAAGAGTGGTGAGAGTGCGTCGTTGGCCAGCGTCCGCATTGCTCTGACAGTCTCGCCGGTGCGGAGCCGATTGCTCTCCGCCGTGCTGAAGGCAATGACATAATCGCCACTGCCATTGCTGGCGGAGGAGCCGGTGCGACCGAGGCCGAGCAGGGCACGTTCCCCAAGCCTTCGCAGCTGGCGATGATCAAGCGGGGCATCGGTGGCGACGACGATGATGATCGATCCGTCGGGCCGGTTCTTCTCAATGCCCGAGGTTCGGTCCCCGCCACTGGTCTCCTCGCGAAGGTAATACTGACCGAGTCGCTGCCCGACCGGCGCGCCATCGATCGTCAGAATGCCCCCATAATTTGATTGCACGAGCACCCCGACGGTATAACCACCAAGCGACTGCGGAGTGAGCCGTGACGAGGTGCCGATACCACCCTTGAAGCCGAAGGCAACGGTGCCGGTGCCGGCACCGACGCAGCCCTCCCCAACCATCCCGTCACTCGCACTGCGCAGCGCGGCAAAGACCTCCTCGCGGCCGAGGTGGCGACCTCTGATGTCGTTGAGGTAGCCGTCATTCGTCTCACCGACGACCGGGTTGATCGAGCGTACCTCCTCATTCCCCGGCAGCCCGAGCATCCAGTCGATCAGGGCGTCGGCGACTCGCGGGACGTTGAGCGTGTTGGTCAGCAGGATTGGTGTCTCGATCTCGCCCAGCTCATTGACCTGCGTCGAGCCCATCAGCTTGCCAAAGCCATTGCCAACGACGATCGCCCCCGGCACCTTCTCGCGAAAAAGATTGCCGGCATGCGGCAGGATCGCCGTCACTCCCGTCCGGATCGAGTCGCCACGGATGACCGTCGTCTGCCCGACCTTCACCCCGGCAACGTCGGTGATCGCATTCAATCGCCCTGTGCCAAGCACACCAATCCGCAGGCCGATCTCTCGCGCCCGCGGCCTCTCCTCAGTCCGGGGTTGCGTTTTCACTGTCTCCTCTGTCAGCACTGTCACCATCACTATTGTCGGAATCGCCAGCACCAGCAGGGCTGACGATATTGCTGGTCGTCTCATCCGGTATTCCTCATCCCTGCGGCAATACCATTGATCGTCAGCAGGATCGCATAGAGCAGCTTCTCCATCTCATCACGCCTTGCCTCGCCACCACGCTTGCGCCCGAGAAGTTCGACCTGGAGGTAGCTCATCGGATCGACATACGGATTGCGTACCGTGATCGATCGCTGCAAGACCGGCGAATTGTCGAGCAGGCGCTTCTCACCCGTGATCTGCAGGATGACGCGACAGGTTCGCTGGTACTCCTCTTCGAGCGACTGAAAGATGCGCTGGCCGGTGCGTCGGTCGGGCATGGCGCTGGCATAATGGCGCGCTATCTGGAAATCGGCCTTGGCCAGAGTCATCTCAATGTTGGAGATGACGCTGTGAAAGAAGTTCCATTCCCGATACATCTCGCGCAGCAATTCGAGGTTGCGTCGCGGGGCCTCCTGAATGAAATCGGTCAGTGTCGAGCCGACCGCCAGCCAGCCCGGCAGCAGGTGGCGACTCTGCGTCCAGCCGAAGACCCACGGGATGGCGCGCAGATCGGCCAGGCTCTTCGATCCCTGCCGACGCTTCGCCGGACGCGATCCGATGCGCAGGTGCTGGAGCTCCTCCACCGGCGTCGCATTGACGAAGTAATCGTAGAAGCCATCTCCGGTGACGATGCCACGGTAGCTGGCATAGGCTCTCTCCGAGATCTCTTCCATCGCTTCCAGCCACGAACCACGCGCCACCGGGCGAGTTTCGCGCGGCAGGCTGGCGGCAATCACTGCCGTCACCGTCAGTTCGAGGCTGCGTTGCGCCAGCTCCGGCAGGCTGTATTTTGAAGAGACGACCTCACCCTGCTCGGTGATCTTGATTCGCGAGGCAACCGTCCCCGGCGGTTGCGCGAGGATCGCCTCATGGCTCGGTCCGCCTCCGCGCCCGACCGTTCCACCACGCCCGTGAAAGAGGCGCAGCGCAATCCCGCGCTCATTCGCGACCTCACTCAGCCGCTCCTGCGCCTTGTAGAGCTCCCAGCTCGACGTCAGAATCCCACCGTCCTTGCTGCTGTCGGAGTAGCCAATCATTACTTCCTGCAGGTTGCCCCGCGTCGCCAGTAACTGACGGTAGACCCGATTATCAAAGAGACTGGCCATCACCTCCGGGGCCCGCCGCAGGTCGTCGATGGTCTCAAAGAGCGGACAGACCGCCAGCCGTGAGCCCTGGATCGACTGCCGTTCACCCTCAGCGCCACCGTAGTCGATCAGCCCCGCCTGCTTGGCCAGCAGTAAGACTGCCAGCAGATCACTGGCCTCATGCGTCATGCTGACGATGCAGGTTTTGATCGTTCCCGGTGAAATCTCGTCGAGAATGCGTCGCGCCACCCTGAAAACGTTGAGTGTCTCGGTCGTCTCCGGATCGAGATGGGCTTCCGGCGCAACCAGCGGGCGCTGCGTTTCCAGCTCTGCCGAGAGCCATTCGAGGCGCTCATCCTCGTTCATCCCCTCATAGGCCGGCCTGATCCCAAGGTAGCGCGTAATCCGGTCGAGCGCCGCTGAGTGGCGCTGGCTGTGCTGCCGCAGATCGAGCGTTGCCAGATGAAGATCGAAGGTCCGTACCTGGCGCATCAGTTTGTCGATCGATCGCGAGGCGAAAAGGGCTCGCCCGCTGCGCAATCCGTCACGCACCAGCCGCAGGTCCTGCCACAGCTCGTCACCACTGCGATAATAGTGTTGTGGTGCCTTCTCTCCGCTGGTCAGCGCAGCAATGATCGGCAGTGCCGGCCGAATTGAGAGCAGCTCGTCGCGCCGCTCGATCGAGAGTGCCGCCGCCAGCTCCCGGTTCCGCTCGAGCGTGTTGTCGAGCCTCCGCAGAATAAATGCCAGCTTCTGGCGATATGGCTCCTCCGGATAACGCCTCGCGGCCTCGGTCGCCACTGCCGGCATCTCACGACTATCCATCTTCAGTGACTCGATCAGCTCCTGCCCCGGTGGTGCAAAGCGCGTCGACTCACTCAGACGTCGCGTCAACTCGACGATCGCTGTGCGGTATTTTCCAAGAATCAATTGCTGCTGGCGACGTGCCGTCTCCCACGTCACCTCCGGTGTGACGAAGGGATTGCCGTCACGATCTCCTCCAACCCACGAACCGAAGCGCAGCGGGGCCAGGTCTTCCCGAAGCTTTACCCCCGGGAAATGGATCGAGAGCTGCTCCTCCAATTCGTCGATCACCGCCGGTGCCGTTTCAAAGAAGGTCAGGTCGAAGTAGTAAAGCGTGTTGAGAACCTCATCCATCACCGTTGGCTGTGTGTGGCGCACCTCGTCCGTCTGCCAGATCGACTCAATCTCCGCCGCAAGGCTGGTGCGCAACTGCTCGCGCCGCCGTGGGGGCAAAGCCTCCGCATCGATCGCCGTCAGCAGATCGGCAATTCGCTGGTGCTTGTCCAGCAGCGTCCGCCGTGCCGCCTCCGTCGGATGCGCTGTCATGACCGGCACAATCTCCAGCTGATCGATGATCCCCTGGAGCATCGCGTTCATCTCCGCCGCCGGCATCCATTGCAAATCCTCCCGGAGCCGGCGAAGTCCCTCCGCCAGCGAACCCCGCTGCGGCTGATCCGGCGTGCGCAACTCGTAATCGCGCTTTCGCCGAATCCGGTGATGCTGTTCGGCAATGTTGACCAGCTGAAAGAAGACCGAGAAGGCACGGATCACCCCGATCGCCTCGTCCAGGCTCAGATCCCGCAGCAGCCGCTTCAACTGTCGATCCGCCCGCGCCACCGGCTCCTGCCTCAGCTCCTTGCAGAGCGCCCGCACCCTCTCCTCAATCTCAAAGAGCCGCTCCCCGCCAAGCCGCCGCAGCGTCTCGCCCAGCAGGTCCCCGAGCATGTGAATGTCGTCGCTTAATGGTCGATCCTTGGATTTCATGGCTCCCAATTGTTATCGTTCTTTGCCTGATCGGCAAGAGATTGAATGAAATTATGATCATCGCTTTAAGAGTACAGGAGGGAGATCAATGAGACCACAAGTAGCAATCTTTTTTACCGGCGGGACGATATCGATGCGGATCGATGCGGCGACGGGCGGGGCGATCCCGGCCCTTTCGGGCGAGGAGATCCTTGGTCTGGTGCCGGGGATTGATGATCTCGCCGATTTTGAGGTTGTCAATTTCGGCTTATGGCCGGGGCCGCATGTCACGCCGGAGAGGATGATGGATCTGGCGCAAGCGGTGCGTGACCAGCTGGCCGATGAGCGCATCACCGGCGCGGTGATTACCCATGGAACCGATACCCTTGAGGAGACGGCCTGCCTGCTGGATCTGACGATCAGGTCAGACAAGCCGGTGGTCTTTGTCGGTGCAATGCGCAACAGCTCGGAACTGAGCTGGGACGGGCCGGGCAATCTGCGTTCGGCGATCCGTGTTGCTGTCGCTCCGGAGGCCTGCGCTCTCGGGGTACTCGTTGTCCTCAATGAGCAGTTGATCGCCGCCGCCGAGGCTGTCAAGACCCATACCGAATCGACCGATACTTTCCAGAGTCGCGACTTCGGCCCGCTGGGGATCGTCGATAAGGATCGGGTCATCGTTACGCGCCGGCCGGTGTTTCGCGAATTCATCCCCGCTGCAAGGGTGGAGGAGCGCGTCGATATTATCAAGATTTACGCTGGTGCCGATGGGCGCTTCATTGACCATGCCGTCGCGGATGGTGCGAAGGGACTGGTGATCGAGGGGCTCGGTCGCGGAAATGTCACCACTGCCGCGCTGCCGGCGATCGGCCGGGCGATCGAGAGGGGCATCCCGGTGATCATCTCGACGAGGTGCCCGCGCGGGCGCGTGCTCGATACCTATGCCTATGAGGGCGCCGGCCGCCAGCTGCGGAGCATGGGGGCGATCCTCGGCGGGATGATGCCGGCTCACAAGGCACGCATCAGGCTCATGCTCGCTCTTGGCGCCGGCTGGAATCTCCAGCAGATTCGTCGCTCTTTCGAGGATTCGTAAGGGTCAGGTCTCGAGCATGCTGAGGATCCTTTGGGCTGCGCGCCCGGAGGCATTGGCCTCGCCGAGCCGTGTGCGGACCTCCGCGAGCTCGGCGCGCATTGTGGCAAGTCGTGCCGGATCTGCAAGCAACCCGGTGATTTCATCCGTCAGCCTTGCCGGATTCATCTCGTCCTGCAGCAGCTCCGGGACGATCGCGCGACCAGCGATCAGGTTGGGCAGCCCGACGTGCGGAACCCGGATCAGCGGGTGAAGAATCTGCCAGTTGAGTGACGAGGCGCGGTAGACCACAATCATCGGCGTCCCGACGATTGCCGTCTCCAGCGTAGCCGTACCGCTGGCCACGACTACGAGGTCGGCAGCAGCAAGCGCATTGTATGTCTCTCCCTCGACGATCGTCAGTCCCGGTGTCGCCGGTATCTCATCGCGCGCCAGCGTCCGCGCCAGCGGCAGCAGGCATTGCCATTCGGGATGCTGCCGGCGCAGGCGCTCGACCGTTTCGAGCAGCGGCGGCAGGATGTGGCTCAGCTCTGAGTGGCGACTCCCCGGCAGCAGGGCGATCAGCCGTTGCGACGGATCGAGCCCATGCCGTTGGCAGAACTGATCGCGCGTCGCCGTTACCCGCACACTGTCGAGCAGCGGATGACCGACGTAGTCGACCTCGACGCCGCGGCTTTCGTAAAACTCCTTCTCGAAGGGCAGGATCACCAGCATCCTCGCTACATTTCGCCGGATCCCGCGAATTCGATAAGTCCGCCAGGCCCAGACCTGCGGGCTGATGTAGTAGACCACGCGATGCCCGTCCCGCCGCAACCTCTTCGCCAGCTTCAGGTTGAACTCCGGCCAGTCGACGAGGATCACCAGTTGTGGTTGTCGCTCCCGTGCCGCTCTCCGCAGTTCACGGAAGACGCGCAGAAATGTCGGCAAGGCACGGACAATCTCGATGATCCCCATGATCGCCAGCTCGCGAATATCGACCAGCGTCTCGATCCCCGCGCTGCGCATCTCATCGCCACCCGATCCAAACGCCTCCCACTCGATATCCGGTCGCAGGCTTCGCAGCGCCCCAAACAGCCTCGCCCCATGCTTGTCACCCGAGGCCTCACCGGCGACGATCATTATTTTCATTTTGGAGGCACTATCCACTGCACTATCCACTGTGCTATCCACTGTGCTATTCGCCGCGCTATCCACCATGGTTCCGAATCCTCAGTAGATCTCCGGCTCATCCGTCGGTCGCGTCCGCCAGCGTCGGTGTATCCAGAGCCACTGGTCGGGATAGCGACGGATGATCCCTTCGAGAATGCTGGTGTAGCGCGCCGTGTTGGCGCTGATGTCAGCTTCGCGCTGCCCCGTGTCGATCGTCTCCACCGGCGGCTCGAAGTGCAGCTCGTGTGATTGCTTTGCTTTATCCCAGACAAGGTAGCCGGGAATCACCGTCGCTCCCGTCCGCAAGGCCAGAGTTGCCACCCCGACCGTGGTCGATGCCGCCACTCCGAAGAAGTTACAGAAAACACCCTCCTCACGCAGTGCGTTGAGATCCGCCAGGATGCCGACCACTCCTCCGCTCTTCAGCGTCCTGATCACCTCGCGTATCCCGGTCTTCTTGTCGATACTCCGGTTTCCGTACATTGTGCGATAGCGCTCCGCCAGTCGCTCGACCAGCGGATTGTCCACGCGCCGCGCCAGAAATGATGACGGGTAGCCATAGACCGAGTGCGCGTAGACCGAGAGCTCCCACGCACCAATGTGGCCGGTCAGAAAGATGACACCCCTGCCGCGCGCGACTGCTTCAAGGTAATTCTCCAGCCCGACATAGCGCACGATCTGCCCGATATTCCCCGGGTTGAGTCGCGGGAACTGGCTGACCTCGGCCAGCAGCCGCCCAAGTGACTGAAATGACTCATGGGCCAAACGCTGACGTTCCACCTCCGCCATCTCCGGATAGGCCAGCCGCAGATTGATCGCCGCATGCCGCCGCAGTCGTGGCAGTATTCGCCACGCTACCCTCGCCACCACGTCGCCGACGCGCAGCGCCAGCCTCCGTGGCAGCATCGTCAAACCGCGCAGCACCAACCAGGCAATTGCATACTCGACGCAGGAGCGCAGCACCCCATGCCGACGCATTGCCCCGATCAGCGATTCTCCGGCTCTCTTTGTCTCTGAAGCTCTCGTTTCCAACACATTTTGACCGTAGCACGCCTCTCGGCGCAGTGTCAATTTTGGTCACTCAGGCGCTCTGTCAACTGTCAACCCCGCTGACGAAGCCCGAATGACTCGCCTTGGAACGACACCGGGTATAGAATGTCTCTTCGCAAAAGATCGCCACTCGCAGATAGTCACACCAGATGGTCACAATAATGGAGGCCAGTAAAAGAATGGATGGAATGAACCGCGCCGAACAGATCTTCTCCATCGTCAACGGTCTCGCCCTCGTCGGCTGGCTGTTGCTCATCTTTGCCCCTCGCTGGAACTGGACGGAGCGGCTGGTACATTCAGCGCTGATCCCATTGCTGCTTGCCCTCGCCTACCTTGTCCTTCTCGTCACCACCTTCGGACGGGCCGAGGGCGGGTTCGGCTCGCTCGCCGCCCTCATGAGCCTCTTTCGCAGCGAATGGGCGGTCCTCACCGGCTGGATCCACTACCTTGCCTTCGACCTCTTCATCGGTGCCTGGGAAGCCCGCAATGCACGCGAGCGCGGAATGGCCCACTGGCTGACGGTCCCGTGCCTGCTGCTCACTTTTCTGCTCGGGCCGATCGGCCTCATCACTTACCACCTCGTCAGGCTCGTCGCCGGGAGCAATCGCCCGCAACAATCCTGACCATCATTATTCAACAGAGGAGTAAAGAGAGAATGTCAGTCAGAAGAGCGGTCATCTGGGATCTGGATGGCACAATCATCGATTCGGCTCCCCACCACTGGGAGGCCTGGAAGCTGCTGACCGCGGCAGAGAATTTTTCGCTGAGTTATGAGGAGTATGTCTCCGATTTCGGGCGGCGCAATGACGAGATACTGCGGCTGCGAATGGATCCCCATCTCAGCGACAGCGAGGTGGCGCGTATCTCATTGGCCAAGGAGGAGGCCTACCGCCAACTCGTGCGGACTCAGGGGATCGACCTGCTGCCCGGCGTCGAGTACTGGCTCTCGCGCCTCGGCCCTCAGGGCTGGCTCCAGGCGCTCGGCACCTCGGCCCCCCGCGGCAATGTCGATGCCATTTTTGACGCTCTGCCGGTTCGCCACTACTTCGATGCGGTGATGTCGGCTGATCAGGTCGCTCACGGCAAGCCTCATCCCGATGTCTTTCTCGCCGCCGCCGCTGCGATTCAAGTCGATCCTGCCGACTGCATCGTCATCGAGGATGCTCCCGCCGGTATCGAGGCCGCACGCCGCGCCGGCATGCGCTCCATCGCCGTCAGGACTACCCACCCGGCTCTCGAGGGCGACTGGACCTTCACCACCCTCGACCTTCTCCCTGATGATTTCTTTCAGTCGCTGGCTCGCGACAGCCGCGCCGCAGGCTGACCCCTGCTGCCACCGGCTCAACCATTCACCATCTTTTGACGGAGCACCAACGTGGACCAATTCAAGGGCATTCTCCCGGCACTGATCACCCCGATCGACGAGGACGGAAAATTTAACCCCGGGCCCTGCGAGAAACTGCTCGATCGCCTCTACCATGCCGGTGTCGATGGAGTCTACATCTGCGGAACGACCGGAGAGGGCCTCCTCCAGACCGTTGCTCAACGCCAGCGTGTCGCCGAGACCGTCATCGCCGCTTCACCACGCGACCGCAAGGTCATCGTTCACGTTGGTGCCTCCAGCCTCGATGATGCCATCGAACTGGGGCGCCACGCTGCCCGACTCGGAGCCTCCGCCATCAGCAGCCTCCCGCCGGCCGGTCCCTTTTCATTCGATGATATTGCCCGCTGGTACCGCATCCTTGCCGAGGCCTGCGATCTCCCGTTGCTCATTTACTTTATGCCCGCCAGCGGCTCCCCCTTCACCTCCATCCCGCAGATGCTCGAACTCTGTGCAACCCCCAATATCATTGGTCTCAAATATACCGACCACGATCTCTACAAGATGTCTGAAGTCAGACGCAGCGGTGCCGTCATCTTCAACGGCTATGACGAAGTCCTCGTTGCCGGCCTGCTGATGGGGGCCTGCGGCGGTATCGGCAGCTTTTATAACCTCGTCCCTGAACTCTTCGTCGCCCTCTACCGTGCCGCTACCGCCGGCCAATGGGAGGCCGCCCGCCAGATCCAATCGCGTATCAATGAACTGATCTCCCTCACCCTCAAATTCCCGCTCTTCCCGGCCATGAAGACCATGCTCACCTGGTCCGGAATTGACGGCGGCACCGTCCTCGCTCCACGCCGTCCCCTCACCGAGGCCGAGGCTGATCGCCTCGCCGCTGCCCTCGCCACCTCATCCTTTGCCGAGGCACCCTTTGCCCGACCTGACGTCTGAGGCTGCTGCGGGGTGCGGTGATAGTCAATCAATGGATCTCAGACGCACTTGGCCGCTTTCAATGAAATCGAAACGAGAAGAGCTCCGCATCCTTCATCACAAAGCGCAGGCGAATCGTTTTCCCTTTCAGGGAGCTGACATCCTCGCCGTTCTGCCAGGAAATGGTGCGTTCAATTTCGTTGCCGATCTGCTCGACGGCGTCGGCAAGTGAGTACCCCGGCAAAGGCTGGCCGTCGATATTCTGGATCTCAACACGAACGCTGCCTGCTGCCGAAGTGGCAAAGTTGGTAACCAGTCTTTTCCCCTCAAATTTGAAAGGTTTGGTGAGTAACTCTCCACCCTGATAGGGGGCACGCACTGCTGTCAGGCCATCTGTCCGGAGAACATAGCGCTGCAGGTAATGCGTTGGCTGGCCATAGTTTTTCTGGATATACAACGACATTTCGGTTGATCCCGTCGGGATGATGTTGAGTGCCGGGTAGTTAGTTCGTGAGGACCAGTTTTCCAGACCAATTTCAGGTTTGATCAATGCTTCCATAAACATGCGGTCATAGCGTGTACCGCCACGGCTGCTGAGCAATACGCTGTCGGAGCAGTCTCTGAAATAAGCAGGATCGACATTGATGTCGCGCGCCTGGGACACGGTCAGCACCTGGCGCCCGGGCATGAAGCGAGCAGCAATGCCGAGATAGATATGCGGCGCACGAAAGTAGGGATGTGTTTGGTTGGTGTAGAGGTGCTCAGGGGGGGCAGTACCAAAACTCATCTCTTCCGGGTCACTCCAGTGAAGGAAATCTTTTGAAGTGGTCCGTGCGATCCAGCGCATGCCTTCACCGCCAACACGTTTAAACACGCGGAAGTAACAGACATACTGTTCCTCACTCTCTGACCAGAATGCGAGATTCTGGGAATCGAAATCACCGCGAGTGAAGACCGGCTGTTCGCTCAGTTTGCGCCAGTGAATACCGTCAGCGGCAACGAAGGCATACAAACCACTGCGTTTCGTTCCTGACAGTGCCTTGTAGCGTTGTCCGGCAGGAACTCCGGGGCGGTTGTCGAGCATCGGGCTGAAGTTGTGTGACAGTGGTGCACTACCTGCCAGAATCACGTTGTTCTGACGACTACCCATCACCTCGTAAAGTCCCAGGGATGGCTTTATCCAGTTGATACCATCACGCGATTCAGCATAACAGGTAGTCTCACTCTCGCTTCCATCCGGTGCTGGTTGTGGCAGGCCGCGATAATAGAGGCGGTAAAGATCACCATCCCTGATGATTGTGCAATATCCGGCAAAAGCGCCTTCCCATTTTTTGTCAAACCGCAGGACGCGTTCGGCAGGTACCGGGCGCTGCATCTCGATCGTCGTGCCGCTCAGTCTTTCGATCATCAGGCGATCGACGAAGATCTCCAACCGCGAGCCGATATTGATGGCCTCGCCAACGTCAGAGGCCTTGAACGGCTCTTTCAGTCCGACAGCGACAATTGACAGCAGCGCAGACAAGCAAAGCAGATGTTTCATGTGCGGAACTCCCCCGATATGCTCCGTAATCAAGGTAATCTTCCAACTGGTTATCAGGCGAATCAGAGTTATCCGTCAGATCACCACACTCGTCAAGAGATCCCCCGGGCAAAGTTAACAATTCTCTCCCGGATCCATGACATATCATTCAGGTGGCGATACTCTTCTCCCTTCGAGACTCATCAATGGAGAAATTATGAAGAGATTCAAGGCAATCGTGCTATCAAGCCTATAATTGCCATCGAACTGGTGAGACTCTCTCGATATTGACCAATACCGGGCCAATTGAGATTATTGATGATCTGCAAAAAGCAGTCAGTGCTGATTGTCTATTGTCTGGAAAAGCTGATTGTCTGGAAAAGCTGATTGTCTGGAAAATAAGATGAGAATATCGCGCCAAGCCTTTTTGATCGCCTGTTGCCTGCTGCTGACGAGCTGCTCCGTTCTGGCACAGACCAGACCCACCGGGACAAAAACCAAAACCAAATTGCCGGTGAAGCCGGTACCTGCCAAAGTGCCTGCCAAAGCCGGGGCGGCAGCACGTATCGCTCCTGTCACTGTTGAGCGGCTGCGATGTGAGTATCTCACCAACCCCCTCGCCGTGGAGACAAATGCTCCGCGACTGAGCTGGATTCTGAAAAGCACGGAACGTGGTGTCAGCCAGACAGCCTATCAGATCATTGTTGCCAGTTCAGCATCGCTGCTTGAGATGGACAAAGGTGATCTGTGGGATACGGGCAGGGTTGCCGGGAATCAGACAATTCAGGTTGAGTACGGAGGCAGATCGCTGAACAGCCGTCAGCAGGTATTCTGGAAAGTACGTATCTGGGACAGGAATGGCCGGCCCTCGGCGTGGAGTCAGCCGGCGCACTGGACACAGGGCATGATGAACTGGAGTGCCCAGTGGATAGGAGACAGCACGTCTTCTGCGGAGAACCTGGCGGCGACCATGCTGCGTCGTGAATTCAACGTGACGCCGCGGGCGAAGGCGAGGATCAGGCGGGCCATTTTGTACGTCTCGGCGCTGGGTGTTTACGAGATGAGACTCAATGGTCAGCGGGTTGGTGATGCCATTCTTGCGCCGGAGTTTACCGATTACCTGCAGCGCACGCAATATCAGGCATACGAGGTGACGATGCTGGTGCGCAATGGCAACAACGCCATCGCGGCGACGCTGGGTGATGGGTGGTATGCAGGCGGGATTGGTGTTGCAGAGATTCTGATTCAACAGCCGCGTAATGTTTACGGCAATCATCCACGATTGCTGGCGCAGCTCGACATTGAAATGTCGAATGGCGACGAGGAGCGTTTAATCAGTGACAGTCAGTGGAAGGTGACGCGCGAAGGGCCGATTCGATCATCAGATATCCTGATGGGGGAGACCTATGACGCGCGACGCGAGCTGCCAGGGTGGGACAAGCCGGGCTATGATGACAGCCGCTGGGCAAAGGCGGATGCGCTGGCTGTCGTCAACACGACATTGTCTGCTCAGGTGAATGAGCCCATACGCATCACGCGTGAGGTCAGGCCGGTTGCCGTCAGTGAGCCTCTGCCCGGAGTCTATGTTTTTGATCTTGGCCAGAACATGGTTGGATGGGTCTCGATGCAGTTGCAGGGGCTGGCGGGCACGACGATCAAATTTGTGCACGGGGAGATGCTCAACGCTGACGGTACCGTTTATACCGAGAATTTACGATCGGCCAGACAGACCGATCAGTATATTTTGAAAGGTGGCACGCGAGAGCAGTTCGAGCCGCATTTCACCTATCATGGTTTTCGGTATGTCCAGGTGACCGGCCTTCCTGCCCGGCCGCAAGCTGCTGATCTGCTGGGCAAACAGATCAATTCGGGCATGGCAGAAACAGGCAGTTTTGACTCGTCTTCAAGGCTGCTCAATCAGCTTTGGCAGAATATTCTCTGGACGCAACGCGGCAACATGTTCGGGATTCCGACCGATTGTCCGCAGCGGGATGAGCGAATGGGCTGGCTGGGTGACATTCAGGTTTTCACGACCACGGCTATTTTCAACATGGACATGGCTGCATTCCTGACAAAATGGTTGCGTGATGTCCGCGATGTGCAGACACCTGACGGGCGTTATCCTGATTTTGCACCAAATCCTTATCAGAAGACGCTTGAATCGATGAAAAAGGGGGATTTCATGGGGGCTCCCGGCTGGGCAGACGGGGGAGTCATTATTCCCTGGCGTCTCTGGCAGCATTATGGCGACAAGCGGATACTCGCTGACCATTATGAAGGTGCCAAACGCTGGATTGCCTTTATCAGGAAGAATAATCCCGATCTGTTATGGAGACAGGGTCGTGGTAATGATTATGGAGACTGGCTCAATGCCGACACGATGAAGCATCCTTCGATACCAGCGAAGGGCGGTGAG
>CAIKMY010000060.1 GCA_903828635.1 uncultured Acidobacteriota bacterium | reverse complement strand
CCGGCGCAGTGGCCAGCATCTGCAGTCGCGCAGTTCGTACCCTTTCCGCCAGTTCGGGAAGCACCGCTTCAAGTCGACCGTCGACCGCGACGACGATCGACTCGCAAGCGATCGTTCCCCGGGGAGTGATCACTCTGCCGCTGGCAATCCTTGTTGCCAGCGTCCCTTCACAGAGGCGCACACCAGCATCGATCAGTCTCTGTGCCTGCCGGCGGCACCGCTCCAGCGGCTGAAAGACACCGTCCATCGGGAAGAGCAGCCCCTCACCTTCCGGCCCGTGATACCACTCGGCTGGCAGTCCGTCGGTCTCCATCGCTCTCAGTTGTGCGCGGCAATCGGCAAGCTCCCCGGCCGAGTCGGCTATTCGCAGCGAACCACGGCGCCGCACGATACCGGGATAGTCGGCAATCATCCGGTCAATCTCGGTAAGCGTTGCATGGTAGGTCGCCAGTGCACGTTGACGCCCGTTCCTCGTCACTGCATGGTGATAGAAATCGGCGCTGCCGGCCAGCAGAAAGCCGCCATTGCGCCCCGCTGCTCCGCCCCCGACCATCCCCGCGTCGATCCCAATCACCCGCACTCCCAGTTGCGTCAGCTCTTCGATGCAGGTCAGCCCTGATCCTCCAAGCCCGATAACGCAGACATCTGTTCTTACGTCTCCATCCAGCGACGACAGCCCCAACCAGTGACCAGTCTCCCAGATCGGCAGGCCCTCTTCAATCATTGCCCTCCTCCTCTCATCGATGATTCACTATTCTATCCACAGAGAGCAAGATTGACGACTCACCACCGTTCGATCTCCAGCCCCTTCCAATATGTTGCGTGTTCCGATATCGGTTGTTTCTATTTAGTTCAATCATGAGAGGTGATGACCATGCCCGGACTACTGGCGATGATTTTGCTGTTGGCGATCCCCGCCATCGATCCATTCAAACCATTCGATGATTATGCCGGCAGGCGTGAACAGGAGATCTGGCGGGAGATCAGGACGCCGGAGAAATTTCTCTGGATCGATCGCCTCGAGGGAGCGGCCCGACAGCTGCACTACCAGCAATTGCGTAATGGCGAAATTCTCATCGATCGCGGCCGGCGAAGCTCAGTTCCCGGGGGACTCATCCACCACTGGACCGGAGTCGTTTTTCTGCCCGCGACCGACCTCGCCAGAACCCTGCGCTTGATCCAGGATTATGATCATCACGCCGCCACCTTTGCCCCGGATCTCATGGCCTCCCAACTGATCTCTCGCAATGGCAACCGTTTTCACATCCGCCAGCGCTACCTCAGGAAGAAGATCCTGACCGTCGTCCTCGATACCGAACATGAGATCTCCTTTGTCGGGATCGATCCGCGCCATACCGCCTCGTTCGGTTACACCAGCAGCATCCACGAGGTCGAAAACCCCGGGTCTCCCCATGAAAAGAGACTGCCTTATGGTCGGGACAAGGGATTTCTGTGGAAGATGAACAGTTACTGGAGGTTTGCCGAGCAGGACGGTGGAGTCTATGTTCAGTGCGAGACCATCTCCCTCTCGCGCAGTATCCCGATGGGGCTCGATCTGATCGTCGGCCGCTTCATCGACAGCGTCCCGAGGGAGTCATTGCAATTCACTCTGCGAAGGATCAGCGAGAGAGCGCCCGGCCACTGATCAGGCCTGACGCTCCCTTTTTTCGTTCATCTGCTCCCGGCCGGGCTCAGAGTCTTGGTGCTGCCGGCTTGAGCGGTACGCCCCATGATGGTGCACCACGGGTTGTAAGTTTGCGGCGATAGACTTTCTCGCCGCAGGTGGCATAGAGTATGTCAAAATTTTCGCCGCCAAAGGTCAGATTGGAGACCTTGCCATTGGGGGTGGGCAGGATCGCCTGGACCTTGCCGGCCTGATCACAGATCTGAATGCCCATGCGAGTAGCGGCATAGAGTCGGCCCTCGCGATCGACGCGAAGTCCATCAACCATGCTGTCATCGGCAGAGTCGGGGATATGCAGCCAGAAGAACTTCTGCTTGTGTAGAAGGGTGCCATCGGGCTGAATCTGATAGCTGTAGACCCAGTGGGTGCGGCTGTCGGCCACGTAGAGCAGTGTCTGATCGGGGGAGATGGTGATGCCGTTGGAGAAGCGGAGGCCGGTATCGACGACCTTCTTTTCGCCATTGGGTTTGATCAGCCAGATCTCGCTCGGATCGGAGCCGTTCCAGCCGGGATGTGTGACATAGAGATTCCCATTATTGGCAACGACGAGGTCATTGCCGCGAAAGCCCTCGGCGACGACGGAGGGTTTGCCGGAGGGATCGTAGGCAAGGATCTTCTTTTCAGCGCCGGCGGAAGCATAGAGGCGGCCATCGGGACCGAATGCCTGACCGTCGCCCCGCTTTGAGTCTTCGATGAAGAGGCTGACCTTGCCATCGAGGCCGATCTTCCATGTCTTGCTGTTGGGGACATCGTTGAAGAAGACCTCGCCACGGCGGTTGACGGCGGGTCCTTCGGTGAAGCGGTAACCTTCGGCGACGAGTTGCCAGTCTTCACCCGGGATGAGGAGTGCGCTGAGGGTATTGTTCTTCGATGTACCCGGCCTGATCTCCGCGGGCCATCCCTTCCAGAGCCAGCGCATGGCATCGGGGAAGATGGCAGTCGCATGTTCACTGCTGTGTTGCCCTTCACCCCAGACGTGTTCGACCTCATAGCCGGCAAAGATCAGTGCCCGGTTGAGGGTCTGATTGGCCATCCACCAGTCACCGGCGTAGCTGTTGAGGTCGTTTGATCCATCCTGAAGGAAGATGCGCAGCGGCTTCGGCTCAAATTTGCGAACCCACGAGTGGTAATGATCGCCACCGCGCAGACCGACGTAGGTGCCAATGGCACTGAAGACGCGGCGGAAAGAGTCAGGTCGCTCCCAGGCAGCAGTCAGTGCGCAGATGGCCCCGCTGCTCGATCCGCCGATGGCACGATCATTGGGATTTTTCGAGAGCCGGATCGGGCGCCCGTCGGCAGTCTTCATCGTCTCGACTACCGGTAACAGCTCCTCGATCAGGAAGCGGGCGTAGTTGTCACCCATCCCGTCATATTCGTAGCTCCGATTGAACCGATCGAGCGCGGCGTCGGCGTTGGCTGCCCTCACTCGTCCGTGCATGACAAAGACGCCGATGGTTATCGGCATCTCTCCACGATGGATCAGGTTGTCGAAGACCGTTGGTGCCTGATACTGAATGCCGTCCTGATTGACGTAGAGGCAGGCCGGCTTCTCCGGACGATACTGCGCCGGGACATAGACCCAGACCTCTCGCCACGTTCCCGGGAAGATCTTTGAATTATCATAGCTGAACTTGATCGTCTCGCCTTTGGGAACGCCCTCCTGCGGTTTTGAGTCGGGGCCGGGCGGGTAGAGAACCCTGGCCGGTGGTGGCGTTTGTGATGAGGCGATCATTGTCATCATCAGCATAATCATCATCGTCATCATCAGCGGAAGGCCCGGCGCGGTGATCAATTTTCTCATGGACTCGTGGTTCCTGTAATTATCTGAAGACAAACATAAACAGTGACCGGGGGCATCGCCCGGTCAGGGGTACGGATCGATTGTCAGCAGGCCGTTAGCCGATCAACTCACCCTCGGTCTTGCCGGTGCTGTCGCCGATCTTCTCGGGAT
>CAIKMY010000059.1 GCA_903828635.1 uncultured Acidobacteriota bacterium | reverse complement strand
CAGGAGGCGGTCAAGGTGCTGCTGACTCCTGATCCGCAATTTCGTGTGGAGGGCTGAGGCGATGATTCCTGCAGAGATCTATGCCACGCTGCAACGCGAACTCGACAGCTTTGCCGAGCAGAAAACCTACAAATACGAAGTTCCGCTTGAGGGTGAGCAGGGTGGTCGCGTCGAAGTTGGCGGGCGCGACCGCATTATGCTCGCCTCAAACAACTACCTTGGACTGGCCAACCATCCGCGAGTGCGAGAGGCGGCCCATCGTGCCCTCGACGAGTGGGGATTTGGCATGTCCTCGGTCCGCTTCATTTGCGGTACCCAGCCAATCCACCTTGAACTGGAAGAGCGCATTGCTGCCTTCGTCGGCTGTGAGGCCGCGATCCTGCACGGCTCCTGCTTTGCCGCCAACGAGGCCTTCTTTACCGGTCTCTTTGCCAATGACTTCGGCATGAGCGGCTTTGAGGACGTGATCTACAGCGACCAGTACAACCATGCGAGCATCATCGACGGGGTGCGCCTCTGCCGCGGCATTGCCCGCCAGACGGTCTCGAAGGTCTACCACAACCGTGACTTTGACCATCTGCGCCAGTTGCTGGAGGAGGATCGTGACAAAGACTACCGTCTGCGCGTCATTGCCACCGATGGTGTCTTCTCGATGGAGGGGCACCTTGCGCCACTGCCGGAGCTGGTGGCCATCGCCCGTGAATTCGGAGCATTGCTTTTCGTTGACGAATCACACGCCTCCGGAGTCATTGGTCGAACCGGACGTGGAACACCCGAGGAGCTCGGGGTCCACGGTCAGATCGATGTCATCACCGGCACCTTCGGCAAGTCCCTTGGAGGCGCCAGTGGCGGTTTCATCGCCGGACGGAGAGAATTGATCGAATTTCTCCGCCAGAAGTCGCGTCCTTACACGTTTTCGAATACAATGCCGCCGGCGGTCGTCGCTGGTTCACTGGCGGCACTCGACCTCATCGAGAAAGAACCGGGTATCGTCGGACAGTTGCGTGAAAACACGGCAGCGTTCCGGGAGGGCATTGTCTCAGCCGGTTTCACCATTCTCGAAGGGAGCCATCCGATCGTCCCGGTGATGCTCGGCGAGGCGGCAGTGGCTCAGGATATGAGCCGGGAACTGCTTGCTGAAGGGGTTTACGTCAAAGGGCTCTGGTATCCGGTGGTGCCAAAGGGGCAGGCGCGACTGCGCGTGCAGATTTCGGCCGCGCACACCGCCGCCGACATCGAGGAGGCGATCGCGGCCTTTGCCCGCGTTGGCCGGCGACTGGGGGTGATTCAGTGAGCACGGTCGCTTATCACCCCCCGCGCGAGGTGGTTGCCGCCTGGGTCGAGGCCTTCAATCGTGCCGATGTCGACGGGCTGGCAGATTTCTACAGCGAAGACGCGGTCAATCATCAGGTGGCCGCCGGCTTTGTCGAGGGGCGTGAGGCGATCCGCGCCAACTTCGCGCGCGAGTTTGCGACCGCAACCATGGTCTGCATCGTCGATCATATCTTCGAGGATGGCGAATGGGCAATCCTTGAATGGCGAGATCCTCTCGGCTTACGCGGATGCGGCTTCTTTCATATCGTCAACGGTAAAATCCATTTTCAGCGCGGTTACTGGGATATGCTCAGTTTCCTGCGCCAGCACAAACTGCCGCTGCCGAGCGAGTGAGCCTCGCCAACTGCCGCGGCAGGGAAGCGAGGACCATGACCAAAGAGATGACCAAAGAGATCATCACGAAGACTGACGGTGATGGCCCGTCTGAGCGCCGTCAGTTTCTGCTCGGATCACTGGCCGGAGTGGCCGCCGCCGGGCTCGCCCCCTCTCCGCCAACCGAGCCGGCCGCTTTCCGTCGCTTCCAGCAGAAACGGCGTCGCGAACTCTGGGGGCTGCTGGGCAAGCTGCCCTGGAGTCATCGCCCGGGGCCACCAAAGTTGCGCCGTATCGAGAAGGGGCCCGGCTACACCCTTGAGCATCTCGAACTCGACCTCAACGGCATCGAAACCGTGCCGGCAATTCTCCTCATTCCCGACAAACGACAGCCGAAGGCACCCGGCCTGCTCTATATTCACTGGCACGGTGGCAACTATCCGACAGGTAAAGACGAGCTGCTCACCGGTCGCAAGGTGCTTCCCGCCTACGCCCCCGTAGTCGCTGAGAAGGGCATCGTCACCCTCGCCATCGACAGCTGGTGTTTTGGAGAGCGCAAGCATGCCGAAGACGGGCGCCAGGGCGAGTGGGATGCCTTCAAAAAGATGATCTGGCACGGTCAGGTTCTGTATGGAATGATGATGTTTGACGAGTTTCGTGCCATGGATTACCTCGCCAGTCGACCTGAAGTTGACGCCTCGCGCCTTGGTGCCTTCGGCATTTCGATGGGGGCGACCAAAGCGTGGTGGCTCGCCGCGCTCGACCCACGCGTTCGTCTCTGTGTCGATCTCTGCTGCATGACCGATTTCGATGAGCTGATCAAGGCTGACAACCTGAAGGGGCACGGAATCTATTACTATGTCCCTGATCTGCTCAACCACTTCAGCACCGCGCAGATCAACGAATTGATCGTGCCGCGTCCGCATCTCAGCCTCAACGGCCGGCGCGACCTGCTGACTCCACCCGCCGGAGTCGAGAAGGTTCGCGACTACCTGCTGCCACTCTACCAGCGATTTGGACGGACAGAGGACTGCCGTGTCGAGCTTTTTGACTGCGGCCACGAGGAGCTGCCCGGGATGCGTAGCCTCGTTACCGGCTGGATGGATCAACACCTTGTCGCCAGCAGGAAAGGGAGCAGAGCATGACTAACGAGATTACTCCTCCCCCCCCGGTCGCCGATGAGACGTGGGCCGATCGCTTCGCGAAGGTCGTCGGGCGCTTTGTCCCCGATGCCATCACCGCGGCGATCATCATGATTTTTCTCCTCTTCCTGCTGGCACTCGGGCTCGGCAACTCCTTCGCGACGACGATGGAGGCCTGGTACAAGGGGCTCTGGATGCTCCTCCCTTTCACCATGCAGATGACGCTGATCATCGTCCTCAGTTCGATCTTCGGACAGACGAAACTTTTTCGCGCTGCCGTTCAGCGCCTCTCCAGTCTGCCGCGCAATGCCGCCGAAGTGGTGGTCATTGCCGTGCTGCTCAATGGCGGACTCTCCTATTTTTACTGGGGACTGGGTATTGCCCTCGGCCCGATTATTGCCGTCTTTTTTGCCCGCGAAGCCGAGCGCAAGGGCATCGAGATCGACTTTCTCTTTCTTCTCGCCACCGTCTGGGCCTCTAATGCGCTCTGGCAGTTCGGCCTCTCCGCCAGTGCACCGCTGCTGATGGCAACACCGGGCCATTTTCTCGAAAGCCTCATTGGGGTTATCCCGTTGCGCACGACCATCTGGTCACCGGCAGCCATCATTCACGAGATCGCCTTTCTGCTGGCACTGATGTTTGTCGGCTGCGTCTTCATGCCAAAGCATCGACGTCCGCTCTCCAGTTTTCCGGAGGCCGGTCGCCTTGCCGAACCGGCCAGCCCCGAGACTACTCCCGCCACCAATTTCTCCGAGCGACTCGAACGCAGTTCACTGGTCGCCTGGCTCTTCTGCATCGCCGTCGCCGCCTGGATCTATTACCATTTCGGCGTCAGACGGGCTGGTCTCGATATCAATTCGCTCAACGCCATCTTTCTTTTCCTCGCCTTTCTCTTCCATGGCAGCGTCCGCAGGTTCACCCTTGCCCTGCAGCAGGCTGTCGTCTCAAGCTGGCCGGTCATCGTCATCTATCATCTCTATGCCGGTGTTGCCGGGCTGATTCAGTACACCAGCGTTGGTGCAAAGATGGCCGGCCTGATTGCGGCCGTCTCTACCCCCTACACGTTCCCCTTTTTTGCTGCACTCTCTTCCGCGCTCGTCGCTCTCTTCGTCCCGTCGAGTGGTGGTCAGTGGGCAATCCAGGGTTTCGTCACCTCGAGGGCGGCCATGGATGTCGGTGTGACCGTCCAGCGCGGCATGCTCGCACTCAGCGTCGGGGACCACGTTGGTAACCTTGTCATGCCTTTCTGGGCCATGATCATTGCCGGGATTGCTCGCGTCAACTTCCGTGAATTCATCGGTTACGGGATGATCTTCGCTGCACTCTGGTTTATCATCGGTATTGTTGTTTTTACATTCGCCCCCTGCTGAGGCAAAATCTGGTAACGAATGATGCCTGCTGAGCGTCTCTCAGCACATGGTGCAAATGTTGTTCATTCGTATTTAGTTCATTCGTATTTATTGATTATCTTTATTGGTTATCTTTATTGGTTATCTTTATTGGCTGATCACTGATTATTGATCACTGGTTGTTTAGTGGTCGTTTAATGGCAGTCACTAAATCGGGACAGGCAAGATTGGGACACTGTGCGCCGTAACCATCGTGAATCAGGGACGTGTTCCAATGTTGCCTGTTGCCATTTCGGCCGTTTCCGTTTACTTTGCCGACATTAGTGATTGAATAATGGTCAGCCCGGCATTGCGGTAATAATATTTATGCAAAAACTTGCTGAAATCTGCATTCATCGACCGGTCTTTGCGGCGATGATCATTCTCGGTCTGGTGGTGGTCGGGGCGGCGAGCTACTCGAAGCTTGGGGTGGATCGCTTTCCGACGATCGATCTTCCGACGGTGACGATCCGGATGACGCTGCCCGGTGCCTCACCGGAGGAGGCGGAGTCACTGCTGGCGAAGCCGATCGAGGAGGTAGTCAACACGGTCGAGGGGGTTGAGCAGCTGCGCTCGGTATCGAGCCAGGGGCGTTCATTCGTCATTGCGACCTTCAATCTGGACCGTGATATCGAGGCAGCAGCGCAGGATGTCCGTGATCGTGTCCAGTCTGTGCTGCGGCTGTTGCCACCGGGAACGGATCCTCCGGTGGTGCAGAAAGCAGACAGCGACTCGGAGCCGGTGATGACGATTGCCGTCTCGGGTGAGCGTTCGATTCGCGAGTTGTCGGAACTGGCAGACAAGGTGATCAAGGTCGGCATCGAGCGTTCGGTTGGTGTCGGCGAGGTGCGCATCAACGGGGGGCTGCTGCGCGCAATCAATGTCTGGGTCGATGCCGATCGGCTGGCCGCCTATCGCATTCCGATCACCCAGGTGCGCAACGCCCTTGTCCGTCAGAATGCCGATGTTCCCGGAGGCAACGTCGATGCCGGTGCCCGCGAACTGGTACTGCGTACGATGGGGCGGGTCGTCGATCCGCGCAATTTCGATGATCTCGTCATTGCCACGGTCGGTGGTTCGCCAATCAGGATCCGCGATATCGGGTATTCAGAGGATGGCACCAAGGAGATGCGCACGCTCTCCCGGCTCAATGGCCAGCCGGCCGTCACCCTTGAGATCATCCGTCAATCAGGATCCAACACGGTTGCCGTCATCGACGATGTCAAGAAAAATCTCGCCCGCGTCAGGATGCAGGTGCCAACCGACGTCAGGATGGAGGTCATCGTCGATCAGTCACTGTACATCAAGAATGCCCTCAGCGAGATCAACGTTCACCTCGTCCTTGGCAGCATTCTGGCGTGCCTGGTGGTGCTGATTTTCATGCGCTCGTGGCGCTCGACGATCATTGCTGGCATCGCCATCCCTGCCTCGGTCATCTCGACCTTCGGGATGATGCGTGCCCTCGACTTCACCCTCAACAGCGTGACCATGCTGGCCCTGGTGCTGATGGTCGGAGTGGTGATCGATGACGCCATCGTCGTTCTCGAAAATATCTTCCGGTTTATCGAAGAGAAGAAGATGCCGCCAATGCAGGCGGCAAAGGAGGCGACACAGGAGATCGGACTGGCGGTCATGGCCACGACCTTCTCGCTGGTCGTCATCTTCCTGCCGGTCTCGTTCATGAAGTCGATCTCCGGGCGCTTTCTTTATCAGTTCGGCATCACTGCAGCAGTAGCAATCCTTGTCAGCCTGCTGGTCTCCTTCACGCTGACACCGATGATGAGTGCGCGAATGCTCGCGGGAGACGCGAAGAGTGCCCGCGATGCTCATGACGCATCCTCGCGTGGCGGATTTTACGGTCTGCTCGACCGTATCTACACTGCGATGCTCCACTTTGTGCTGCGACATCGTTTGATCGTCTCAGTGATTGCCGTGGCGATCATGCTCTCGTCGATTCCGCTCTACAAGCAGGTCAAGCAGGACTTCATCCCGAGCAACATCGATGAGGGGCAATTCAGCATCTACCTCAACGGACCGGAGGGGACCAGCCTCAGCGCGATGGATGCTGCATTGCACGATGTTGAAGCCGAACTGAAGCAGATGCCCGAGATCCGACTGCTTCTCGGATCTGCCGGCAGCTTCTTTTCAGGCTCGGTCAACAGTGCCAACGTCTACGTCAAGCTCCCTCCACACGAGGAGCGCACGATCAATTTCGCCAAGTTCTGGCATGGACTGCGTCAGGGCAAGCCGCTGGCCGTCTTTGAGGGCAACTACAGTGCCCGCGACGTTCAGCAGAAGATTCGTCAGCGCCTGCGTAAATATACCCATCTGCGCCCGAATGTGCGCAACCCGCAGACGATCAATCTTGGGAGCGGGAGCGGCTTCTCGGATATCGACTTTGCGCTGCGCGGCCCGGATCTCATCGAGCTGGTCAAATATGCCGAGCAGTTGAGGGTCAAGGCACCACAGCTCGGTCTGCTCGATGCCGACGTCACGCTCAAGCTCGACAAGCCGGAGTTGCGAGTCGAGATCGACCGGGCCCGCGCCGCCGATCTCGGGGTCGATTCGACCGATATCGCCACCGCGCTTCGACTGATGGTCGGCGGCGATGACCGTGTCTCCCGTTTTCGCGACGACCAGATGAACGAGGATTACGATGTGCAGGTACGCCTCAAGCGTGACTATCGAGGTGACTCGACGCAGATCGCGCGCCTCTTCGTTCCCTCGTCAAAGATTGGATTGGTGCAGCTCGACAACGTCGTCAATCTCAAAAAATCGAATGCCTCATCACGTATTGATCGGCTTGACCGGCAGCGGCAGGTCTCATTGCGCGCGGGCGTCGCTCCGGGTTATGCCCTCAGTGATCGCGTCGAGGTTCTGCGCAGTGAAGTTGCCAAACTCAATATGCCACCTGGTTACAGCAGTGCTGTCTCCGGACGAGCTCGCGAGCTTGAGCGCACCTTCACTGAGTTTATCACCGCCTTTCTGCTGTCGATTGCGTTCATGTATATGATTCTCGCTGCGCAGTTTGAGAGTGTTGTCCATCCGGTGACCATCCTCCTGAGTCTTCCGCTGGCCATTCCCTTTGCGATTCTCTCGCTCTGGATGATGGATGAGACTCTCAACCTCTACTCGGCGCTCGGTGTTCTTGTCCTTTTCGGCGTCGTCAAGAAGAATGCGATCCTGCAGATCGATCATATGAACGGGCTGCGACGCCACGGCATGGCGCGATATGAGGCGATCATACAAGCCAATCGCGATCGCCTGCGTCCCATTCTGATGACAACGCTTGCCCTGGTTGCCGGAATGCTCCCGCTTGCCCTTGGCACCGGCCCGGGATCGGAAGAGCGCCATTCAATCGCGATCGTCGTTATCGGCGGCCAGACGCTCTCGCTCATTCTGACGTTGCTCTTCACGCCTGTCGCCT